>CAZKTU010000169.1:0-14531 GCA_964555675.1 uncultured Oscillochloris sp. | reverse complement strand
CGCCCCTACGGCCGCCGCAGACTTCGGCGGGCCACGTCGAGCAGCACATTCAGGCCGACGAGCACCAGCATGCCGGGCCACCAGAGGCGCGGCACAATCAGCAGGAAGGTGATCCCGAAGAGCCAGATCACCGAGCTCAGGGCTTTGTAATAGCGCCCGCGCATGGCCTCGCCTGTGAAGGCGACCAGCCCCACCAGGATCAGAATCCCGGGCCAGAACGGCAGTTTGAGCAAGAAGAAGGCGGCCAGGCCGAACAGGAAGAGCACACCCGGCAGGGCCTCGTGGCCGTGGCGCTGCCGCCTGTGCGCGCGCCTGGGGCCCCGCGCCGACGGCGGGGCGCTCCGCGTGAGGCTCTGGGGGCCCCCAAGCCCGGCCGCCACGGGCGCAGGCTCGGCCAGGGGCTGGCCACAGCGCACGCAGAAGGCGGCATAATCAGGGTTAGCCGACCCACACGAGCGGCAGGCGATCGCCGCGGCTGCGGACCTCGGCAGTTGCACCGTAGCCCCCGTGTTGGCGGTGGTGGCGCCGCACTCAATACAGAAGCGCGCATCTGCGGGAACATCCGCGCCGCACGACTGACAGTGCATAGAATCCTCCAGGAGTAGCTCGGCCCATCGCCCCGCCTACCTATAGTACGCACGCGGAGGGTCGAGCGTTTCACTCGGCGCGGGCCAAACAGGCCTCTGCCTCGCGCTGCATGCGCCCCGGGAGCTCGGACGATGGCAGACTGCCGCGCAGCAGGCTCGGCAGCCAGACATCGATCCCGTAGAGCGCGCAGCGGACGGCGGCAGTCGGCGGGAGCCCGGGGGCTGTCTCGGCGAGGCTCGCTGCGGCCGCCAGGGCGGGGTCGGCCGCCCACGGCCGCTCACCCTGGGTGAGGGCGTCGGCGCGGGCCGGCAGGCGACCGAGGGCCGCGGCCAGCTGGCCCTGCGTGGGGCTCTCGCCGAGGAAGGCGGCGAGGGCGCGGGCGCGCTCCAGGGGCTCGCCCTCGAGCCCGGCGGCCAGCATGAGGTAGGTGCCGCCGAGCACCGGGGCGGCCCGGCGGCCCGTGGCCGGCACCACCGGCAGCGGCGCGATGCCGAGATCGAGGGTGTCGCTGACGGCTCTGTAGGCCTCCAGCGACCAGTCGCCGTCGATCGCGAGGGCCGCATAGCCCTGGGCGAAGAGCCGGCGCCCGCGGCCGTAGCCTGCGCCGTCGTCGGGCGCCGCCGTGTAGAGCTCGCGGAGCAGGTTGAGGGTGGAAGTCATCGCGGGGGTGTCGAGGGTGACCTGCAGCCCGTCGGGGCTGGTCGGCGCCCCGCCGAAGGCGTAGAGCCAGGGCAGCAGCCAGCGCGCCTCGTCCCAGGCCATGACCAGGCCGGCGACGTCGGGGGTCTCGGCGGCGCGCGCGCGGGCGATCAGAGCGTCGCTGGTGGCCGGCGGCTCAGCCACCAGGGCCCGGTTATAGAGCAGCAGCAAGCCGTCGCCGGCGGCGACCGGCAGCCCCCAGAGCTCGCCCTCGGCGCTCGCCGCGGTGCGCAGGGCGGGCAGTGTGTCGTCGGGGAACAGTTCGGCGTCAAGGGGCTGCAGGCGCCCGTCGGCCAGCAGACCGGCCAGGGTCTCGCCGTCGGCCCAGATCAGGTCGGGCAGCGGGTCGCCGACCATGGCGGCGGTGGCCAGGCTCAGGCGGAGCCCGTCGGGGGGGCGGGCGACAACCTCCAGGGGCGGCCCGCCGGCGGTGAAGTCGGCCGCCAGGGCGCGCACGGCCTCCAGCGCTGCGCCCTCTTCGGCGACCCAGAGCGTGAGGGCCCTGGGCGCGGGGGTCGGGCTGGGCGGCGGGGCCGGCGTAGCGGTCGGGGCGCGGGTGGGCGAAGGCGCCACCTGAGCCGCCGCTGTAGCCGGGGCGGTGGCCGTGGGGGCCGGGGCCGGCGGCGGCGCGGCGCAGGCTATCAGCGCGGCGAGCGCCAGCAGAGCCCAGCTAGCCCGCCAGGCGGCGCGGACAGACATGGTCGCGATCATGCCGGCTATTATACCAGGGGCCGGAGGGCAGAAATATACTGTGGGGGTAGCACCAGGCAGGACCATCTGGCTACGGGAGCAAGGCCGGGGCTCTCGTTCCTATGCATGGTGGACCAGAACCAGCACCTCTCCCCGGAGGCCCTATGCGTCGATGCTCTCCCCTGCTCGTCGCGACTGCCCTGCTCGCCCTGAGCCTGCTCGCGCTGCTCGGCCCGCGGGCCACGGCCCAGAGCGGCCCGACCCGCCTCTTCCTCCCCATGATCGCGGGGCCGGCCTTCGTAGCCAGTTACCTGGGCGGCCCAGCGAACGATGCCGTGGCCGCGGTCGAGCTTGACGCGGCCGGGCGCACGCTGCTGGCCGGGCGCTGGCCCGATGCGCAGATCGGCGGCGTGACGCCGGCGCCCCTGGCGGGCGGCGAGGGGGCGGTCGTGCGGCTCGGCCCTGGCGGCCGGGTGGTCGCCGCCGCGCGCGTGGGCGGGCCGGTGGTCGATATGGAGGCGAGCGCCGCCGGGCCAATTATCGCCTGCGGTTCCTTCGGCATAGCCGCCCTCAGCCCCGAGCTCGACGCCATTCTGTGGAGCGATGCCCCCGGCGCGGTCACCCGCTGCGCGGCGGGCGCCTCGGGCGGCGCGGCGGCGCTGGTCGGCAGCACGATTTTCACCTACGCCCCCGGCGGCACGGGGCGGACAAGCTGGACGGCTGCGGGCACAGCCGCCGCCGATCTTGCCCTCGACGAAGGGGCGGGCCTGGTCTTCGTCACAGGCTACACTCAGAAGGCCAGCAACCTCAAGGTGGCCTACCTGCGGGCCTACGGCTCCGGCGGCGCCCTGCGCTGGAGCGCCTATGACTTCGCGGCCGCCGACCTGACGACCGCGAGTCTGAGCGCCGACTCCGAGGGCCGGCGCGTCACCCTGGGCGCTGACGGCAAGCTCTACCTGGCGGGCTGGACCGACGGCGGCAACAGCCTGTTCGGGCGCGACCCGCTCGACCTCGCCCGCACGCCCGGCCCCGACGAACTGGTGAAGTTCGACGCTTACAACAACCCTTTCAATCTCAGCGGGGCAAGATCCCTGGCCTGGTATGGGCGCTTCGAACCGGCCGACGGGCGACTGCTGGCGGGGCAGTGGCTGCTGACCAGATTGTCGGACGGCAAGGGCAACTCGATCGCCATCTATGGGATCGACGCCGCCCAGGACGGCACCCTCGCCCTTGCCGGCGAAGCCTACGCCTCGCTACCCGGCCGCGACAGCATGGTCTTCGGCGGGGCGCGCCTGGGCGCATACGAGGGCGGCGAGCCCTACCTGCTGGTGGTCGCTCCCGATTTCAAGGCGCGGCGCCTCTGGACGGCCCTGGCGGCGAGCGGCACGTCGGCCGGCGGCTCGCCCGCGAGCGGGGTAGCCATCGGCGACGGCCTGGTGCTCCTCGGCGCAACCCTCAACCCGCGGGCCAGCGCCCCGGCGCGCGGGTTGCTCACGGCCTCGGGGCCCCAGCCGGCGGTTGCGGGCGGCTCCGAGGGGTACTTCCTGCTGACGCAGGCGCCATAGGGGGCTACAGCTGCCGCAGGAAGGGCGCCTTGAAGGCCACGGTCACCGTAATTCCCCAGCCGATCAGCGCGCTCGCCGCGACCACCAGGGGCACGCTGCCCACGAACTGGGCGATCAGGCCGGCGAGCATGCCGCCCATCGGGCTCAGGCCCATGATCAGGAGCGTGAAAACGCTCATCACGCGGCCGCGCAGGGCGTCGGGCACGATCGACTGGATCAGCGTGTTGGTGAGGGCCATAGTCGTCACGCCGGCCCAGCCCGTCAGGGCCATGAGCAGCATGGACAGGGGCAGCCAGCGGGCGGTGGTGAAGGCGATCAGCAGGCCCGGGTAGATCAGGGCGGCCGTGCCGAGCAGGCGCCCGCGCGGCACTTTGTCGCCCAACTGAGCCAGCACGAGGGCCGCGACCAGGGCGCCCAGGCCGCTCGCGGCGGAGAGAGCGCCCAGGCCGCCCGCGCCCGTGCCGAGCACATCGCGGGCGAAGATCGGCAGCAGCGGGATGTACACAAAGCAGAACAGGCAGATCGCCCCGGCCTGCACCAGCAAGGCCAGCACGCGCGGCTCGCCCCTGATATAGGCCAGGCCCTCGCGCAGTTGGCCGCGGCGCTTGCCATCGCCCGGGCTGAAGGGCGGCAGGCGCATCATCAGCAGGCCGGCGATCACGAAGACGAAGCTCAGGGCGTTGAAGGCGAAGGCCGGCCCCTCGCCGATCAGGGCCACCACCACGCCCGCCACGGCGGGGCCGATGGTGCGCGCCCCATTGAAGATCGAGGCGTTGAGGGCGATCGCATTCAGCAGGTCTTCGCGCCCGACCATCTCGACCGTGAAGGACTGGCGCGCCGGGGCGTCGAAGGCGTTGACCACGCCGAGCAGAGCCGCGAGGACCATGATATGCCAGACCTGCACCAGCCCGGTGAGGGTCAGGGCGGCCAGGGTCACGGCCAGGATCATCGCCACAACCTGGGTGGTCAGCAGCAGGCGCCACTTGGGCACCCGGTCGACAATGGTGCCCGCGGTGAGCGAGAGCAGCAGCACCGGCAGCGAGCTGGCCGCGGCCGTCAGGCCGAGGAGGGCCGGCGAGTTGGTGAGGCGCAGGACCAGCCAGCCCAGGGCCACGCTCTGCATCCAGGTGCCGGTGAGCGAGATCAGCTGGCCGACGAAGAAGAGCCGATAGTTGCGGTGGCGAAGCGCTCGCAGCATCGCCGGCAGGCGCGTGCCGGTCGCCGCCGTGGTTTCGGACCGAGTGGCCATGGGTCGTCCGGGAGAGGGGTGCGCGGCGCCTGGCGGCTACACCTCGTCCCCGCTAAGGGCCTCATACAGCGTCGCCATGGCGCTGTTGAGGGCATCGAGCTGCTCGGGGGTCAGATGGCTCATGCGTCGCTCGACAAACTCACGATGGCGCGGGCGCAGCTCCTCGATCAGGGCGAGGCCCTGCTCGGTCAGCTGCACCAGGGTCACGCGGCGGTCGCGCGGGTCGGGGGCGCGCCGTACCAGGCCGCGGGCCTCGAGCCGGTCGACCAGACGCGTCAGATTGCTGTTGTCGGCCACCATCTCCTGGCAGATGTAGCTCAGGGGCACGCCCTCGACCGTGGCATGAAAGAGGATCGCGTACTGGGGCGTCGAGAGATCGTACGGGCGGAACTCCTCGCGGTTCAGCTCCTGAAAGCGCTTGTGGAGCTTGAGGAATAGCCTGTAGGCCTCGATCTGAAGCGAGTCGACGCTGGTAATCTCGGGCATGGCCCCTCCGTGCGGGACGAAAAGCCGGTCGCGCCGGCGCCCATCAGCGTACCTGATAGTATTGGACTTGTCAACCGTTCAGGTGATAAAGGGTGCGCGCATGATTTGTCAGTGATGTGGAGGTTACCAGCACCACATAGACTTCCTTCTCTGTGGGCGCTTGCTACACCGCCGAGGGGCGCGACGGAGCCTGTTGGGAGCGGTGGCTCTTCTTGCTGGCGCGCAGGACGCGCAGCACTATGCCGGGGGCCATCAGGCTTGCCGGGGGCGCGAGCAGGTTCATGACGCGCAGGAAGGCGCGCGTGACCTCCGGGTCATGCTGTGTCGCGCGGTGGACCATGGCCACATAGCGGTTGAGCACGTCAATCCCTGCCGGCTTCGGCCCGCCGGTGTGCGGGAAGCGGAAGTCCTCGCCCACCGCCAGCTGCCAGGGCACATCCACCACCGTTGCCGCACGCCGGAAGAAGTGCGGCGCCAGCCCCTCGAGCCGGCCACCCCGCGCGCGCAGCAGCGTATCGAGGGCCTGGGCCTGCATCGCCGCCGAGGTCATGCCCTGGCCGTAGGTCGGGTTGAAGCTGCAGATCGCGTCCCCAAGCACCAGGTAGCCCTCGGGGAAACGCTTCAGTCGCTCGTAGTGGCGGCGCAGGCTAGAGCTGAACTTGTAGGCGGAGATCTCCGAGAGGGGCTCGGCGCTGCCGACGATCTCGGCGAACACCGGCAGGGGCAGCGAGCGGGCGTAGGCGAGGAAGCCGGCCTCGTCGGTGGGGCAGTGGTCGCCCGCCCAGCCGCCCATCGAGACGATCCAGCGGTCGCCCTCGATGGGGAACATGCCACCGAAGCGGGTCTCGCGCGGTGCCTCGGGGGTGACGAGCGTCCAGGTGCGCCCGCGCGGATCGGCCGGGTCGCGCCGGAAGACCCGCGTGGCGTAGCCGACGTCGACCGTCACCTCGCTCGTTGCGGGCTCGGGGTAGCCCAGGGCGCGCAACCACAGGGGCGAGCGCGAGCCGCGGCCGCCGCAGTCCACCACCAGATTGGCCTGCAGCTCCACCGTGCCGCCGCTGGCGGCAAGGCGCACGCCCACGACGCGCTGCCCCACGCCCTCCAGGAGCCCGATCGCGGCGCAGCTGTCGCGGAGGGCGACGTTGGGGCGGGCCAGGGTCCGCTCGCGCACAAGCTGCTCCAGGAACGGCCGGCTCATCAGGGCGGCGTCTTGCCCGAGCAACGCCGGCGCGCGCAGGCCGCCGAAGGCGTGCCAATGCATGCCCTCGCCCATATCGCTGACGATGGCCCCGCCCGCGCGCAGGGCGTCGGGCAGATCGGGGAAGTAGCCGCTGAGGATGTGCATCCCGCCGGCGAGCAGGCCGTGGAGGTGGCGGGTCTGGGGCTGGCCCTTGCGCGCTACGGCCCCGCTCGCCACCGGGTCGCGCTCGACGATCGTCACCCGCTCGAAGTGCTCGCTGAGCACGCGGGCCGTGAGCAGCCCGGCCATACTCGCCCCCAGGACGATCGCGTGCGTTGTCGTCGTGTCCGTGGTCATTGCGTGTCCCCCCGTTGTGTGTAGTTCAGCCTCAAGCCTGAGCCGGCGCGGGCAGCACCCCGAGTTGCTGGAGCATGGCGAGCTGGTCGAGCTGGTTCCAGCGCTCGACGACATGGCCATCGCGGTAGTGCAAGGTCGTGATCCCCTGAACGGCGATCCGGCGGCCGGTCGGCGGGATGCCCTGGAACTCACCCTGGTGGGTGCCGCCGATGCTAAAGCGGACGGCGATGCGCTCGCCCTCGCAGATCGTCTCCTCGATGCTGAGCCGCAGGTCGGGGAAGCCGGCGAAGAAGGCCGTGTAGACGCCGATAGTCTCCTCGACGCCGAGGGGTGTAGGGGCGATGCCGTGGATCACCGCCTCGGGCGCGTAGATCTCGCGGTAGGCGGCCAGTTCGTGGCGATTCCAGGCCTCCAGGCTGCGGAGCAGCCGGCTCAGGTTCTCACTCATGATTTCCTCCTTGTCGCTCGTAACAATCTGCTTCATCCATTGTCCGGCCGCCCGTCGGCTCCCAGAGCCGGCCCTCGACCGGCGCCGCACGCTCGCGGGCCATCCTCCCGCCGAGTGTGGCGTCGCCCAGGCGCAACAGCGCGTCGGAGACTGGGCGGAGCGCCGCCGCGTTCGCGGCTTCCACCAACAGCAGGGCCTCGGCGGCGTCGTGGGTGTCGCGATAGAGCTGGTAGCGCCGCGCCCCGGTCGCCCTGGCGTAGAGCAGCAGCCTCTCGTCGCTGAGCCGAAGCAGCGCCCGCCAGTCGCGCACGTGCAGCCGCGCGGTGAAAATGATCGCCATCTGCTTGTCTCCCGGCCCCTGACGCCCTATACTTGCCGTACCGCTTCCCTTGATGCGTTCACTCTAGCTGGAGCCCGTGCGAGCACCGTGAGATCACCGTGAGATCCGGTGCTGCCTGGCCATCCGTCTGAGGTGTCCCATGGGCATGCTGACCCTGCTGCTGCTCGGCCCGCCCGAGGTGCGCCACGCCGGCCAGCCGGCGACCTTCGCAACCCGCAAGGCCCTCGCGCTGCTGGTCTACCTCGCCCTGGAGGGCGGGACCCACTCGCGCGAGAAGCTCACGGCGCTGCTCTGGCCCGAGAGCGACAGCGAGCGGGCCCGCATGGCCCTGCGCCGCACCCTGGCCTACCTGCGCGAGGCCCTCGGCGACGCCGACGAGGGGGCCACCGGCAAGCACCTCCAGATCACGCGGGGCGCCCTCGGCTTTGAACCCGCCCAGGCCGAAAGCGACGTGCGTGTGCTGGAGGAGGCCTGGGCGCGACTGCGCGAGGCTCCCGCTATCCAGGGCCCTGATGCTCCGGCGCTGGTCGCCCAGCTCAAGCAGGCTGTCGCGCGCTACCGGGGCGACTTCCTCGACGGATTTTCGCTCAGCGACGCGCCCACCTTCGACGAGTGGGCCGCCGTCCAGCGCGAGCAGTGGCACCGGCGGATGGGCCTGGTCTACGAGCGCCTCGGCGAGCTTCAGCTCGCCGCGGGCGACCGGAGCGGCGCCACCGAGACAGCGGCCCGCTGGGTCGCCCACTACCCGCTGAACGAGGCAGCCCACCGCCAGTTGATGCGCGTCCACCTCGCTGCCGGCGACCGAGCCGCCGCGCTGCGAGCCTACGCGGCCTGCTGCGACCTCCTCGACGCCGAGTTGGGCGCCCCGCCAGCGCCGGAGACCGAGGCCCTGGCCGCGGAGGCCCGGGTGGCCCCGTCGCTGCCGCTTCTGGTGGTGAGCGGCGTCTCAGCGCCCAGGGTGCTCGCCACGCCAGCTGGTGCCCCACGCCCGCCCGGCCTGCCGGCGCCGCCCAACGCCCTGATCGGCCGCGAGCGCGAGGTCGCCGCCGTCGTGGCGGCGCTGCGCGACGGGGTGCGCCTGCTGACGCTGTTCGGCCCGCCGGGGATCGGCAAGACGCGCCTGGCCATCCAGGCGGCCGAAGAGGCCGCCCCACTGTTCGGCGGCGCGGTCTGCTTCGTCGCGCTTGAGGCCGTGACCGCTCGTGAACAGGTCGCGCCCACCATCCTCGCGGCCCTCGGCCTCGACGACGAGCATCGCTCACCGGCCGCGCACCTCACGGAGAGCCTGCGTGGGCGGCAGCTGCTCCTGGTCCTCGACAACTTCGAGCAGGTGCAGGAGGCCGCCGGGTTGGTCTCCGAGCTCATGGCCGCGGCCCCGCTCGTGGCGGCGCTGGTGACCAGCCGCAGCCCGCTGCAGATCTACGGCGAGCACGAGCGGGCCGTCGCCCCCCTGGCGCTGCCAGATCTTGCGCGTCTCCCCGTACCCGAGGAGCTTACCGGCATCGCCGCGCCCAGGCTGTTTCTCGAGCGGGCCCGCGCTGTGCGGCCCGACCTGGCCCTCACCGCTGAGCATGCCGCCGCCATTGCCACGATCTGTGTCCATCTCGACGGACTGCCCCTGGCGATCGAGCTCGCCGCGGCCCGCGTGCGCGCCTTCAGCCCCCAGGCGCTGCTCGAGCGACTCCGCGATCCCCTGGCGGTGCTGGTCGGTGGTCCGCGCGACCGCAGCCCTCGCCAGCAAACTCTCCGCGGCGCGATTGCCTGGAGCGACGCGCTGCTGACCGAGGGCGAGCGGCTGGTCTTCGCCCAGGCCGGGGTCTTTGTCGGCGGCTGGACGCTGGAGGCAGCGGAGGCGGTGTGTACGCCCACGCCTGATACGCCGCTTGCCGAAAGCCTGGCACGCCTGGTCGAGGCGAGCCTGGTCACGCAGGCATACGCTGTCGATAGCGAGCCGCGCTTCGGCATGCTCCAGGCCATCCGCGAGTACGCTCGCGAGCGGCAGCGTGACTATGGCCTGGCACACGAGCTTGGGGGGCGGCACGCAGCGTACTACCTCAGCTTCGCAGAGGCCATCGAGCCGCAGCTGAAGGGGCCGGCCCAGGGCGTGTTGCTCATGCGTCTCGAGCGCGAGCACGACAATCTGCGCGCCGCTCTGGGGTGGGCTCTCGAGCAGGGAGAGCTGGAACTGACGCTGCGGCTCTGTGCCAGTCTGTGGTGGTTCTGGTTCGTGCGCGGCCACCTGGGCGAGGGACGACGCTGGATCGCGGCGGCCCTTGAGCTTGACGCAGCCAATGGTCAGCCGGAGGCCTACGGACGGTATCGCCTGGCCGCCCTGAACGGCGGGGGCGTGCTGGCCCACGACCAGGGCGACTACGAGCCGGCGGCGCGGCTGCTGGAGGCGAGCCTGGCCCTGGCGCGACGGCTCGGCCACGCGAAGGGCGTCGGCGCCGCCCTCAACAACCTCGGGCTAGTGGCCCGCTCGCGAGGCGACTACCCGACGGCGGCAACCTACTACCGCGAGAGCCTCGCGAGCGCCCAGAGTCGGGGCGACGACTGGGCAGTCGCCGTAGCGCGCAGCAACCTTGGGATGGTCGCCGCGTGGCAGGGGCTCCACCCCGAGGCGATCGGGCACTACAATGAAAGCCTGGCGATCCGGCGGGTCATGGGCGACATACGCGGCATCGCGGTGCTGCTCAACAGCCTGGCTGATAGCCTGTGGTACGAGGGGGAGGTCGAGCGAGCTGCCACGTTCTACGCCGAGAGTCTGACGCTTCAGCGTGAGCTCGACGACCGCGCCGGGACAAGCGATGCGCTCTACGGGCTGGCCCAGGTGGCCCTGGCACGCCAGGCGTGGCCCGAGGCAGGGGAGCGCCTGCGTGAGTGCCTGGAACTACGGGAGGCGCTGGGCGACCGGCGCGGGGTCGCGGAGTGTTTGGAGGGCGGTGCGGCCCTGGCGGCGAGTGTTGGCGACCAACTCAGCGCCGCCGTGCTGCTGAGCGCGGCCCAGACGTTACGCGAGGCGGTCGGTGCGCCGATCCCGCCCCTCGACCAGGCCGCGCACGAGGGCCTGCTGGCCGAGGTACGCGCGGCTCTGGGCGACGATGGCTTTGCCCATGCCTGGGTGACCGGCCAGACGCTTGCCCACCCCGAAGCGACGAGCAGAGTCCAGTCGCTGGCAGCGATCGCCGTGCGGGTGAACAACTGAGTAGTAAGCGACCTTACGAGAGCGCGTGGATCAGGCATCGGGGATGGACGCCCGGCGCACCCAACGGCTAGTGAGGAACCAGGTGAGCAGGACGATGCCGGTAATCACGATGTGGCGCGCAATGATCGCGGGCTCGCCGCCGCGCTGCCAGACGAGTAGGGCGTCGCCGATCGGCATCACGGTGGCCACCAGCAGGAAGAGCGCCAGGCTCGCGTAGCTGCGGCGCAGGAACAGCGCCAGGCCGAACAGGCCGAGGAACAGCGTGCGGATGGCGTAGACTAGCACGAAGGCGTCGTCGCCCGGATTGTCAAGCGGGGTGCCGAAGGAGGTGGCAAAGCTGGCCGGACTGGCGACAGCGCGCACGACATTGAAGAAGAGGTAGGCGATGAGCAGGCCGCTCATCCAGAGGCCGACCGAGCGCCAGGGCGAGGGGGCGGCCTGCACGGTGCGGGTGGAGACGGGCGTGGAGACGGACATGGGGCTGCTCCTTTCAAGAGAGGGCTTAGGGCTCATATGGTGGCGGTGCTACGCGGCCGGCGGGTGCTGAGTCCCGGGCCGCCCCGCAGTGACGATGCGCTCGATCCGGGCGGCGAGGTCGGCCCGGGCGATATAGGTAGGGTGAGCGCGCAGGAGCGCAATGGCCCGCTCATCGGCAAGGAGGTCGGCCTCCTGCGCCCGGGCGAGGTTAGCGGCACCCGCGTCACCGAGGGGCTGGTCGTACTGGAGACGCTCGGGGCCGAGCATGCCCGCCTCGCGCCTGGCCCGGGCGAGCTTATGGCAGCGGCAGGGGCTGTTCGGGTTGACGATGCCGCAGTGGCCGGCGACAAAAGCAACCAAGGACTGGCGGGCGCGCGAGAGGCGCTTGCGAAATGCCGCCGGGCTCACCTCCATGATTGACGCGCCCTCGGTGCCGCTCACCTCGAGGATGTCGGCCAGAATGACGGCAAGGCGCTCGTCGGGGTCGAGGCACTGGAGCATGCCAAGTGTGCAGCTGCGGCGGGTCTCCTCGATCAGCTCGGCTTGCTCGTAGACCTCATCGGGGCCGTCCTCCTGTGAGGCCAGCCCCTCGGCGAGCCGCTCGGCGAGGCCCTCGAACGAGAGTTGGCGGCCATCGGCGTCGCGCCGGCGCTGGTTGAGCAGGTGGTTGCTCGCTACCCGGTACATCCAGGTCGAGAAGGCGCTCTCGCCGCGGAACTGGCCCAGGTGGGTGACCAGCCGGATCAGGATCTCCTGGGTGGCGTCTTCGGCGTCGGCCGGGCGCTGCAGCATGCGCAGGGCGAGGTTGTACACTGGCCGCTGGATGGCGCGCACCAGGCTGTCGAGCGATTCCTTGCTTCCGCCCTGGGCCGCCACGGCCAGGGCGCTCAACTCATCGTTCATCACCGCTCCTTTGTGTTTGTGTCGTCATGGTATTAGACACGCGCCAGAGGAGCTTGTGACCAGATCGCGAGAGGCAATTTTAAGCCACCTGAGGCCCCCCCACCGTCCCAGAGCGGGTATACTAACCACACGCAGAGAGTTGTAGTGGGAAGGGTGTCATGAGCGGAGCACACATGATCCACCTGCCGGAGATGCCAGGGCCAGCTCACTGGGCTGTAGAGCCGCAGTCCTGGGCCTACGATCCTGCCGGCGCACTAGAGATTGCCGCCGGCGGCAGCACCGATCTATTCACCGATCCGGCGGGCAGCGCGCGCTACACCAACGCACCGCGTTTGCTTTCCACCCTCGATGGTGACTTCACGCTTGCGGCGCGCGTCACCGTTTCCTTTGGTGCTACGTATGACGCGGGCGTGCTGCTCCTCTTCGTAGACGAGTCACGCTGGGCCAAACTTTGCTTCGAGCGCTCGCCGCAAGGCGTGCCGACAGTCGTCAGTGTCGTGACGCGAGGCACCTCCGACGACTGTAATGGGCCAGCCATCGAAGGGAGCAGCGTTTGGCTACGTGTTGCGCGGCTCGGCCAGGCCTTCGCCTTTCACTGGTCCACCGACGGCAGCTTCTGGAACCTCGCACGCTACTTCACCTTCGGCGATGCGGTGTCGCTGCAGGTTGGCTGCTTGGTGCAGTCGCCAACAGGTGAGGGCTGCGCGGCGCGCTTTGAGCAGATCACCTATCGCGCTGAGCGGCTGCGTGAGCTTCGCGACGGCAGTTAGTCCGGTGTGTGTGAGGCGCCCGGCTACGGTGTGCCAGCTCACCTTCTCAGGTGGCCCCTCAAGAGCCCGCTTGCACAAGCCCTCACCTTACTGTGATCTGGTTGGAGCATCAGCGGTGGAGCAGCTCCCCGATCAACAGCACCCTTCAGACCTGGCCTACTCGGGGCGCACATCCTGCTCCGCAAGCTTCGGGAGGCCGAGGAACGCCAGTAGCTCGCGGGCGGCCGCAGCCCCGGCACGGTTGGCGCCGATGGTTGAGGCCGAGGGGCCGTAGCCCACGAGGTGGAGCCGCGGCTCTTTCGCTACTTGGGTCGCCAGCCGCCCGACCATCGTGATGCCGCCGCTCTCCTCGCGCAGCATCAGCGGTGCGAGGTGGTCCAAGGAGCTGCGGAAGCCGGTGCACCAGAGGATAACGTCGGCGCGCTGCGCCGTGCCATCCTCCCAGCGCACACCGCCCTCCACAATCTCGCTGAACATCGGCAGGCGGTTGAGCACCCCGCGGGCGCGCATCGCCTCCACCGCCGGCGTGACCGGCAGCCCGGTGACCGACACGACCGAGGTGGGCGGCAGGCCGCGCCGCACCCGCTCCTCCACCAGCGCCACCGCGGCGCGCCCCCGCTCCTCGTTGAACGGCCCCGCGCGAAACTCCGGCGGCCGCCGCGTCACCCAAGTTGTCGTAGTGACGCGTGAGATCTCGTCGAGGAGCTGGATGGCCGAGATGCCCCCGCCGACAATGACCACGTGCTTGCCGATGAACGCGTCCGCGCCCTGGTAGTCATGGGTATGGAGTTGCCGGCCCGCGAAGCGCTCGGCTCCGGGGTACTCGGGGACGTAGGGCGTTTCCCAGGTGCCGGTGGCGTTGATGATCCCGCGGGCCGAGAGCGCGCCCCGGTCGGTCTCGACCCGCAGGCGCTCGCCCCGGTCGCAAACCACCCTCACGGTCACCGGCCGATAGACCGGCAGCTCAAAGGCCCGCTCGTATGCCGCGAAGTACTGCGGCACCGCCACCCGCGCTTCGACCTCGGCGGCGCCGGGATCGACGACCGCCGAGAAGGGCATCCCCGGCAGGTCGTGGACGCGGTTGACCGTGCTGAGCGTGAGCGAGGGCCAGCGGAACTGCCAGGCGCCGCCGGGCTGGGGCGCCTGGTCGAGCACCACAAAACCCCGGCTGGGCGCGAGACCGAGCCGCTTGAGGTGATAGGCGGCGGAGAGGCCCGCCTGCCCCGCCCCAATCACGACGACGTCGGCCTTGAGCGTGACACGCCCGGGCACGAGGGGCTCGGGAGCCCCGCTGGCTGAAGGCGTGTCGTGAGAGTCATGAACCATGCGATCCTCCGCGCTCTCAGCCATCCCGTGAAGCCTCTGGCAACCCTCGACTCACCCCATCTACTCTGTAGCGTGCCAATCAACTCAGCATCTGCGAAGACCTCGCGAAAAAGTGTGCCCACCACAACAACCAGGCAAAGCACCTTAGGTTTTGTTGTTCCTCGCCATGGTGATGACGACCTTCCCTTTGTGTCGCCCTTCACCAACATAGCGTAGTGCCTCGGGAACTTCCTGTAACGAGTAGTGCC
>CAZKTU010000168.1:0-14580 GCA_964555675.1 uncultured Oscillochloris sp. | reverse complement strand
GCCTCACGCACGGCATCCCAGCACGGCCCCGTGGGTACAGCCAGATCGAAGTGGCCGCTCTCTGCCAGCACGCTGAGCGTCGCGGAGTCGCCCGCCGCCCTCGCCCGCTCGACGAAGTCCGCAAGGTAGTCGGGGGGCACGATCGTGTCGTGCTCGCCGACCAGGTGGATGTGGGGCGTGCCCAGGGGCAGCCAGGCCGCGGGCGAGGCCTGCCCGTAGCGCTCGGGCTCCTGCTCGGGCGCTCCACCCAGTAGCTCCTGCACGGCCGTGCCGCACAGCCCGCGCCTTGCGGCCGCGTGCAGATCGCCGAGGGCGGCCAGGCCCAGCACGCCCGTGAGCCGCAGCGGGTCGGCCGACCAGAGGGCGCTCCCCTCGGGCAGGCGCGCCCGTGCGGCCAGCCACAGGGCCAGGTGCCCGCCCGCCGAGTGCCCCGCCGCCACCACACGCCCCAGGTCGATCGACGCCCCCAGGCTCCGCAGGGCGTCGGCGCCGGCGGCGACGTCGGCTAGAGTGTGGGGCCAGCCCCCGTCGCCCCCGATGCGCCGGTACTCCAGGCTCCACACGGCCAGCCCCTGGGCTCGCAGCGCCTCGCAGAGCGACCCGAGGGGCTCGAGGCCGTACAGGTGACGCCAGCAGCCCCCGTGGATCAGCACCACGGCGGGGTGCGGTCCGGCCCCCGCCGGCAGGTAGAGCTCCCCATACTGGTCAGGATGGAGGCCATAGGCGACCCGCGAGTCGGGTTGGCCGGGCGGAAGGGCCTTGTAGTCCTCGACGTTCAGCATTGTCTTCACCAGGGCAAGCGGCGGGCGGCGGATACGCGGCGATCGTAAATCGAAAACCACAATTCCGCAATCCGCTCACCCGCTGGCCGCCAGGAGCTCGATCGCCTCGAACTGAAACTCGTCGGCGAGGGCGCTCAGGCGCTCGCCGAGGGTGGGCCAACCCGTCTCGATGCGGGCCACGGCGGCTGCGACGAGGGCCGGGTCGCTGCTGGCCGCCGCCAGGGCCAGCTGCGAGCGCAGGTTCTCGGGCAGCGCGTCGAGGTCGGCCCGGCTCAGGGGCTCGAGCGGCGAGCTCGGGAGCGCTTCGGCGAAGCGCAGATCCAGCCCCATGTGCTGGGCGACGCTGGTGAGCAGCTGGTCGTGGCGCACGGGGCGGGGCAGCAGCTCGTCGTAGCAGGGCGAGCCGGGGGGTGGCATGCTGTCGGCGCTGTCCATGGCGAGGATCACCGTCGAGCGGCCGCCTGGGCTCTCCTTGATCTGCCGCGCCGCCTCGAGGCCGTCGATCACCGGCAGCTGCATGTCGAGCAGTGCGAGGTGGGGGCGCCAGGTGAGGCAGAGATCGAGGGCCTGGGCCCCGTCGGCCGCCTCGCGCACCTCGACCCCGGCCTCTTGCAGCCACTCGGCCAGCAGCCGGCGGGTCTGCCAGTGCTCGTCGGCCACCAGCGCCCTGTAGCGCCGCCCGGCCGTCACCAGACCGACCACTTTGCGCATCTGGGTCGGCTCGAGCGGCGCCGCGGCGGGGTCGAGCAGAATCTCTACGACAAAGGTCGAGCCCTCGCCTAGGGTGCTGGTGACGGTAATGTCGCCGCCCATCAGGCGGGCGAGCTGCCGGCTCAGGGCCAGGCCCAGGCCCGTCCCGTCCTGGAGGCGCCGCCCGCTCTCGGTCTGCATGAATGGCTTGAAGAGCAGCTCGAGCTCGTCCGGGCCGATGCCCTCGCCGGTGTCGGCGACGGCGACCCGCACCCGCGTGCGGGCGCCCTCGGGCATGGCGGTGGCCTCGACGCAGATCTCGCCGCTGTGGGTGAACTTGAGCGCGTTGCCGATCAGGTTGAAGAGCACCTGGCGCAGGCGCCCCTCGTCGCCGATCACATAGCGCGGCACGGCGGGGCCGATGCGCACGGCGAAGTCGAGCTGCCTGACGTCGGCCCGCAGGCGGAACAGCCCGTCGAGGTCGCAGAGGGTGCTGTAGAGGTCGAAGGGCGCCGGGCTGATCCTGAGCCGGCCCGCCTCGATCTTCGAGAGCTCGAGCACATCGTTGATCAGACCCAGCAGGTGGTCGCCGCTGCGCCCGATGATCCCCAGCAGTTCGCGCTGGCGCTCGCTGAGGCCCTGGTCGCGCTGGAGCACCTGGGTGAAGCCGATCACCGCGTTGAGCGGGGTGCGCAGCTCGTGGCTGACATTGGCGAGGAAGGCGCTCTTGGCGGCCGAGGCCGCCTCGGCTGTGGCGTAGGCCGCCTGGGCCTCGGCGGCGCGCTCGGCCAAAGCGATATTGACCGAGCGCAGATCGGCGGTGCGCTCGGCCACCTGGCGCTCCAGCTCCTCCTTGGCCCGCAGGGTCTGGGCGTAGAGCCGGGCGTTCTCGAGGGCCGTGGCCGCCTGGGCGGCGAGCAGGCCGATCAGGTCGAGGTCGCCGGCGCCGAACGGGCCGAAGCACGAGCGCACGTCGGCGTAGAACGCGCCCACCGTGCGCGCCCCGCTGATCAGGGGCACGGCGATCGTCGAGCGAGGCCGCAGGGCCGGCGGCTCGTGGCTCTGGGGATCGCCCGGGTCGTCGTAGGTCAGGGCCCGCCGGCGGCGCAGGGCCTCGCGCAGCATAGGCATGACCGCCAGGCGCAGGGGCGCGAGCTCGCCGGGCTGGATGCCGCGCCCGATCATCGACTCGGGGGCCTCGAGGCTGGGGCCAAGCAGCAGCAGCAGGCGCTCGGCGCCGCACAGCTCGATCAGCTCGTCGAGGAAGATCTCGCGCAGGGCCGCCACGTCGCGCAGGTCGTTCAGGCGCGCGGTCACGTTAAGCAGGCGCGTCAGCTGGTCCTGCAGGCTCACATGGCTGACCGGCGGGGGTGTGGGCTGCTCGAGGCCCCCATCGGCCGAGGCCAGGGCCTCGACGATCGACCGGTTGATGCCGACGCGGCCGAGGTAGCTGCGGCGCAGGCCGCTGTCGCTGAGTGTGGCGATTGCGGCGAACATGCTGTCGCGCGCCCGGGCCAGGGCGTCCAGGGCCTCGAGGCTGTGATGGGTATCGCGGCTGTCGCGGATGTAGGAGGTGTTGCAGCCGCCGTACTCGCCTGTGGCGACGGCGTTGGGCGAGACGCCTTCCGTGGCGCTCAGAGCCTGGTAGCGCTGCCACCAGACCTCCTGGGCCGGGAACTCGCCCCCGGGGCCCGCCTCGAGCAGCTCGACGGCGCGGGCCGAGGTCGCACAGGCTTGGGCGATATCGCCCGCGAGCAGGTAGACGGCCGAGCGCCAGGCCAGGGCTGCGGCCTGATCGGCGTAGGCCCTGGTGGCGGCGCAGAGGGCGCTGGCTGTATCGAGGTCGGCGGCGGCCTCGTCGAGACGCCCCTCGGCGATGGCGGCGCGGGCCAGGCAGATCAGCGTGATCGCCGCTGTGCCGCGGCTGCCGATCGACTCGGCCAGGCTGTAGGCCTCGCGCAGAGCCACGCGGGCGTGCTCGAGCTGCCCGAGCCCGCCGTAGGCTCGCCCCAGGCTCTCGAGAAAGGCGGCGAGCATGTCGCGGGCGCCCAGGGCCCGGGCCAGGCGCACCGCCCGACCGGCGAAGGCCCGCGCCTGGCCGTAGAGCCCCAGCGAGAGGTAGACGGTGCCCAGGTTGTTGGCGAGCATGGCTTCGCTCTCGCGGTCGCCCGAGCTCTCGGCGATGGCCAGGCCCTGGATGTAGACCGAGCGCGCCTCGGCCCGGTCTGTCGTGCCGATGCCGATCGCGTTGAGCGTCAGTGCTTCGCCGGCGCGGTCGCCGATGGCCCGGCTGAGGTCGAGGGCCGCGCGCAGCTGCCCCAGGGCGTCGCCGCCCAGGCCCAGCAGGGCCAGCCCCAGGATGCGCCGAGCGTGGGCCTCGCCGCGCCTGTCGCCCAGGCTCGAGAAGGCCGCCAGGGACTTCTCGGCCCGCGCGCACGTCGAGCTAAAGTCGTTCAGGTAGTAGGCGGCCTCGGCCATCGCCAGCAGGCTCGCCGCCTCGAGGCCGGGGTCGCCGATGGCCCACGCCTCGGCCAGGGCCGTGGCGGCGAGCAGTTGGGCCGCGGCGGGGTCGCCGTTGACCGTCAGCAGGGTGGCGCGGCGCAGGGCCACGGTCACGTGGTGCGAGGCGTTCTGCAGCTTGGCGACCAGGATGTCCAGCTGGGCCAGCTCTTCGGCCTCGGCCCCGTAGTCGCCTGCACTGTGCAGGCAGGCGGCGCGGGCCAGGCGCAGCTCGTAGAGCTGAGTCTCGGCGCCTTCGGGGGGGAGCATGGCGATGGCGATAGCGTAGGCGAATGCCGCCGCCGGAAGATCGCCGGCCATGCGGGCGGCCTCGGCCTCGGCGCAGAGCACGCTGAAGCGGTGATCGACGCTGGAGCTAGTCATTGGCAGGGGCTGCTGCGCTCTCGGCCCATGAGACCACCCGGTCTCGGCCGCACCGCTTGGCAGCGTAGCACGCCTCATCGGCGCGGGCGAGGAGCAGGTCGAGGCTGATGGCAAGCTGCTCGCCCTCGATGGCGGCGACGCCGAAGCTGGCGCTCAGGTGCATCGGCCCCCGCTCGGTGCTGAGCCCCAGCCGGCCGACGGCGCGGCGCAGGCGCTCGGCCACAGCCGAGGCCCGGCTCAGGTTGGTGTCGGGCAGCAAGACCATCAGCTCTTCGCCGCCGAAGCGCGCGCTCACGTCGGCGGCCCGCAGACCCTCGCGTAGCAAATCGGCCACAGCCCTGAGGGCCTTGTCGCCGGCCTGGTGGCCGAAGCTGTCGTTCACCTGTTTGAAGTGGTCAATGTCGAGCAGGATGACGGCGAGCGAGCTCTGGGCGCGCCGCACACGCTCGAGCTCGCGCTGGGCGAGCTCGAAGAAGTGGCGACGGTTGTAGAGGCCGGTCAGGGGGTCGGTGCGGGCCAAATGGCGGACCTCCTCGAAGAGGCGCGCGTTCTGCACGGCGATCGCGGCCTGTCTGGCGAAGAGGTCGAGCAGCTGCTCGTCCTCGCTGTTGAACGGGCCCGCATCGTCGGGGTTGGCGATCACGATCACGCCCTCGAGCCGCTCGCCCGCGACGAGGGGCGCCGCCAGGGCCGTGCCCGCGCGCAGCAGCGGCGAGAAGGGCCGGCGACCGCTGACGATATGCCTGGTGGCGGCCGCCTCGCCGATCAGGCCTGTGCCCATCGGCACGGCCATGCCCATCAGACCCTGCGGCAGCCCATGGAGGGCCGCGATGCGCAGCCGCTCGCCCGGCGGCATGGGCTGGGCCAGGGCGCCCCAGTTCGCCCCGAGCAGCAGGCTTGCCCGTGCCAGCACGGCCTCGCGCACGCTCGGCAGATCCAGGGCCCCGGCGATGGCGGTCATTGCGTCGCGCAGGGCGTCGAGGCGCCCCGCCCGCTGCCGCTCGAGCTCGAGCAGGTGCGCGTTGGCCTCCTCGGCGGCCTGCCTGAGGGCGATCTGGCGCTGCAGATCCTGGTTGGTCTGGGCCAGTTCGGCCAGCTGATCCTGCATCGAGCTGTTGGCCGCCTGCAGCTGCCGGTTCAGGTCGCGCAGGGCCAGGTGAGTGGCGACGCGGGCCAGGACTTCGTCGGCGTTGATCGGCTTGACGACATAGTCGACCCCGCCCGCCGCGAAGGCGGTCACCTTGGCTTCGGGCTCGTCGAAGGCGCTGATGAAGATCACCGGCACCTGCGCTGTGCGCGGGTAGGCCTTGAGCTCGGCGCAGACGGCGACCCCGTCGATGTCGGGCAGGCGTAGGTCGAGCAGCACCAGGTCCGGCGGGTCCTGACGCGCCGCGGTCAGGGCGCGGAAGCCTGTGGTGACGGCTCGCACCCTGTAGCCGGCTTCCTGCAGCACCTGGGCCAGCAGGCGCAAATTGGCCGGGGTGTCGTCGACCACCAGCAGATCGCCGCGACTGGTGGAGGCCTCCTGGCTGCTCATGCCGTTTCCTTCAGCGGCTGGCCCCCGGCCGGCGCCGCTCGCAGGGCAATGTTTCATACTATTATAGCGAGCTTGGCATACCACAGCCGCTCGCAGTGTTGGGATCGCCCCGTAGTGTAAGGGTTTCTTCTCCCGCGCGGCGGGGTGAGGCCGCTACTATACCCGCAGCGCTCGCCACAATGCTGTTGGAGCCCCAATGGACACTGCTGTAGTCGTCGATGCCCTGCTGCGGCGAACTCCCCGCCCCTATCCCTGGAGCGAGGCCGAGAATCTTCCGTGGCACGAGCCGGCCTTCAGCGAGCGCATGCTGGCCGAGCATCTCTCGCAGAGCCACGATGCGGCCAGTCGCCGCGTGGCGGCCATCGAGCGCCACGTCGCCTGGATCGACCGCTTCGTCCTCGGGGGTCGCCCCGGGCGGGTGCTCGACCTCGGCTGCGGCCCCGGGCTCTATACGACGCGCCTCGCCCGTCTGGGCCACCAGTGTCGCGGCGTCGACATCAGCCCCGCCGCAATCGCCTACGCCCGCGCGCAGGCTGCGAGCGAGGCCCTGGCGGCCGACTATGTGCTGGGCGACGCCCGCTCGGTCGGCCTGGGCGAGGGCTACGATCTGGCGATGTTCATCTTCGGCGAGCTGAATAGCCTGCGCCCGGCCGACGCCCTCACCGTGCTGCAGCGCGCCGCTGCGGCCCTGGCCCCCGGCGGCGCCCTGCTGATCGAGCCCCACCACTTCGCGGGTGTGCATCACGGCGGGATCGAGCGGAGCGCGTGGCGGGTCTCGGCGGGCGGCCTGTTCGCGCCCGGGCCGCACCTCACGCTCGAAGAGAACTGGTGGGACGAGAGCCACAGGGCCCGCACCTTCCGTTACTATGTGCTGGACCTGGAGAGCGCAGGGCTGACGAGCTATGTCCATAGCCGGCAGGCCTACTTCGACGAGGAGTACCGCGCCCTGCTGCGCACCGTGGGCCTCGGCGCAATCTTGGCGCTGCCGGCCCTCAGCGATGACCCGAGCGATATCCACCCGGATCTGTGTGTCTATCTTGGGCGCAAAGCATGAGCAAAGGAGGGGCGGGTGAGTACCAGGCTGATGCGTGGCGGCGTGCTGGCGCTGCGCTATGGGTTCGGGGCCTTCTTTCTCTATGGGGCCTACCACAAGACGACGCGGGGGTGGCTGAGCAGCCCGGTCATGCGCGACCACTTCGTACGGCGTCTGGCCGAGATCGACCCCGAAAGCTTCTCGGCGCTCTATCTGCGCACATTCGCCATCCCGTGGTATCGGCCCGTGGCCTGGGTGCTCACCCTGGGGCAGGTCTGTGTGGCCCTCGGCATGCTGCTGGGCCTGATGGTGCGCCCCAACGCGGCCCTGGCCCTCTTTCTGCTGACCAACATCACCGCCGGGTCGTACTACAACCTGAGCATGCCGCCCTTCTTCGCGGCCTCGCTGCTGCTGCTGGCGACGCCATCGGGCCACTGGTTCGGCCTCGACGGGCGGCTCCACGCCCGCTACCCCGGCGCAATCTGGTTCAGCTGAAGGGTGCTTCGCGCTCGGCGCAGCCACTCTTCCCAGGCCGCGGGTTGGCCCGCTGCGCGAGCGAGGAGCAGGGCTATCTGCCCCAGGGCGAGGGCCCTGAAGACCTCGTCCGCGAGCCCGAGCTCGGCCGCCCGCGCGGGCCCGTAGCCCGCCAGCAAAGCCTCCCACAGGGCCGGGGGCAGCCCGCGAAAGCGCATGGTCCAGGCCACCCAGGCCAGATCGAGGCGCGGGTCGCCCAGGCCCGCCAGCTCCCAGTCGAGCAGGGTCAGCCCGCGCGCGCCCCAGAGCACATTGTGCAGGCCGGCGTCGCCGTGGACGAGGCAGGGCCGGCTCGAGCGCCAGGCGGGGTGGGCCAGGGCCTCGCCCAGGGGCGCGCGCAGCTCGGTGGGCAGAGGCAGCTCGGCGAGGGTGGCGGCGAGCTTGGCCGCCCGCGGGGCGATCACCAGGCTGGCGTGGGCCGGCAGCGGCGTGGCGTGCAGACGGGCCAGGGCTCGGCCCAGGGCCACGCAGGCGGGCGCGAGCTCCTCGGGCGGGCGGGAGTACAGGCTCAGGCCGGGCCGGCCCGGCCGCCGGCGGGTGACCAGCACCGCCCAGCCGTCGCCCTCGGCGAAGGCCAGGGGCGTTGGCGCAGCGAGGCGCTGCCCGCGCAGCAGGCCGAGGACCATGGCCTCGCGGCGCAGATCTTCGCGCTTGGCGGGCAGGGCGGCCGCCTTGATCACACAGCGCTCGGCGCCGATACGGGCCGCCACGCTCAGGTTCGAGAAGCCGCCCACCGTGGGCGTGACCTCGGTCACAGGGGCGCCCGGGAGGGCGGCGGCGAGCAAGTTCAGTACGGTCTGGGGGAGGATCGACTTGGTGTCCATAGGGACGTATGGTACCAGAGCTTAGGGCGCGCCCAACGGGCGGCCTCATCGTGCTACAATGCCGCATATGCTTGAGCAAATCGATCTCGACGTAAGCCTCAGCAAGCGCGAGTACGAGCAGCAGGTTGGCAAGCTGCAGGCGCGCCTGTACGACATGGAGCAGGTCGCCCTCGAGGCCCGCGCCCCGGTCCTGATCATCTTCGAGGGTTGGGCGGGCACCTCGAAGGCCCGCACGATCGGCGTTCTGACCCGCCGGCTCGACCCGCGCGGCCTGAGGGTCTACCCGATCACGCCCCCCCGCACCTATGAGAAGCAGTACCCCTGGCTCTACCGCTTCTGGCTGAAGATCCCGGCCTATGGCGAGCTGGCGATCTTCGACCGATCCTGGTACCGCGAAATGCTGGCCGAGCGCACCGAGGATAGCGGCGACCTCGAGCGCTGGCGCGACCGCTGCGACGACGCCGTGGCCTTCGAGCGCGAGCTGGCCGAGGACGGGGCCGTGATCGTCAAGTTCTGGCTGCATATCTCGCGACGCGAACAGTCGCGCCGCTTCAAGCGCCTGCTCGACGACCCGCTGACCGCCTTCCAGGTGACCGACGAGGACCGCCGCCAGCACCGCCACTACGACGAGTACGCCGCGGCCGTCGAGGACCTGATCGCCCGCACCGGCACCCCGGCCGCCCCCTGGCATGTCATCCCCGCCACCGACAAGTACTTCGCGCGCATCGCCGTGCTGCAGACCATCCTCGGCGCCCTCGAGGCCCGCTTCGGGCGCACGGCCGTAGCCCTCGACGACGAGGGTCACGCCGAGGGCCTGGACGACGCGGGGGCGGCATTTCGCAGCGTGGTGGCCCTCGCCGGCGGGAACGGCCACGCGCCACTCGCCCCGATGCCCGCGCCGATGGGCCAGACCCCCTTCCTTCACGCCGGCGAGCAGGTGCGCCCCGAGGTGGCCCACATCCTCAGACGGGTCGACCTGAGCCAGCGCCTCGACGAGAAGGACTACTCGCGCCAGATCAAGCGGCTCCAGGCCCAACTCCACGTCCTCGGGCTCGAGCTCTACCGGCAGCAGCGCCCCGCGGTCCTGGTCTTCGAGGGGTGGGATGCCGCCGGCAAGGGCGGGGCCATCCAGCGTCTCACCGCCGAGCTCGACCCGCGCGGCTATATCGTGCATGCCATCGCCGCGCCCGCGGGCGAGGATAAGGCCCGCCACTACCTCTACCGCTTCTGGCGACGCCTGCCCCCCCGGGGCCAGCTGGCGATCTTCGACCGCAGCTGGTACGGGCGCGTCCTCGTCGAGCGGGTCGAAGGCTTCGCCCGGCCCGAGGAGTGGCGGCGGGCCTACGGCGAGATCAACGAGTTCGAGCGCCAGCTAGTCGACTTCGGCACAATTATCTGCAAATACTGGCTGCACCTGAGCCCCGACGAGCAGCTGCGCCGCTTCGAGGCCCGCCAGAATGTGCCCTACAAGGCCTGGAAGCTCACCGACGAGGACTGGCGCAACCGCGAGAAGTGGCCCCAGTACGAGGAGGCCGTCGACGAGATGCTGCTGCGCACCTCTACGCCCGCCGCCCCCTGGACCATCGTCGAGTCTGAGGACAAGCGCTTTGGCCGCGTGAAGGTGCTGCGCACCGCCGTGCAACGCCTCGAGAGCGAGCTGGGCAAGGTGAGCCTCTAGCCCGACCACGAAGCGGTATGCCGGGGTTATACCCTCCTGCTACTGTGTGCTGACTGACAGCAGCACCTGAGCGGGAGGGCCTATGGCGCAGCGCATCCTTATTGTCGACGACAGCCCGGTCAACCTCAAGGCCATCGAGCTTGCTCTGGCGGCCGGAGGCTATGAGACCGAGGTGGCGCATAACGGTCGCGAGGGCCTCGAGCGCGCTCTCAGCAGCCTGCCCGACCTGCTCATCCTCGACGTGCAGATGCCCGAGCTCGACGGCTACGAGGTCTGCCGACGCCTGCGGCGCTCGCCGCTCTATGGGGCGCGGCCGATCATGATGCTGACGGCCAATACCAGCCTGCACGAGAAAGTGCAGGGCCTGGAGGCGGGCGCCGACGACTATATGGGCAAGCCCTTCGAGGCCGAGGAGCTGCTGGCGCGCGTGCGGGCCCTGCTGCGCCGCTCGGCGCCGTCTGTGGCGGCCGATCCCGGGGTGCGCGGCAAGGTCATCGCCCTCTTCTCCCTGCGCGGGGGCGTCGGAGTCTCGACCCTGGCCGTGAATCTGGCCGCCGCCCTGCAGCAGCTCTGGGGCAGCGCCGCCCTGGTCGACATGGTCTTCACCGGGGGCCATAGCGGCCTGATGCTCAACCTGCCCCTGCGCTACAGCTGGGGCGACCTGGCCACCAAGGTCAGCGCCGAAGTCGACGCCGACATGCTCGACCGGGCCATGCTGAGCCACCCGGGCGGCCTGCGCCTCCTGCCCTCGGCGGCGCGCCCCGAGGAGAACGAGCCGGTCACCGCCGAGCTGGTGAGCGGCGTGCTGAACGTGCTGCGCGCGCAGCACAGCTATGTGGTGCTCGATATGCCCCACCTGTTCAGCGAGCCGGCCCTGGCGGCCCTCGACGCCGCAGACGAGATTGTGCTGCTGCTGGCGCCCGAGATCGCCTCGGTGGTGGCCGCCACCTGCGCCCTCGACGTGTTCAGCCAGCTCGACTACAGCCACGACCGGATCAGGCTCATGCTGAACGTGATCTTCGAGCGGGGCGGCCTGCCGCGCAAGGATATCGAGAAGGCGATCGGGCGGCCCCTGACGATGGTTATGCCCTTCGCCCACGACCTCTTCACCAGCGCCCTGAACCGTGGGGCGCCGCCGGTGATCGAGATGCCGACCAAGCCCCTGGGGGTCATCCTCGAGGACTGGGCTTTTGGGTTTGGTCTCGAGGAGCACCGCCACGCCCCCCCTGAGCGCGCCACCCCGGCCCTCCAGCGTGTCAGGCAGCGCCTCGCCCAGCGCCAGAAGGCGCGGGCTTAGGGCAAGGAAGCGATGATGAAGACGATGGAGTGGCTTCGCCACCGACCGCGGCGGCAGCGACGCGAGCGCGAGGAGGAGCTGCGGCGACGCCTGCACAGCCTCGAGCGACGCCACGCGGCCCTGGTGGCCGAGACGGCCCGCCAGCACGATGTGCGGGCGCGACTCGCACGGGCCCGCGAGACCCTCGGGCGGGCCGCGGGCCTCGACGAGATCTTCGCGGCCCTGGTCGACGCCAGCGCGGGCATCTTCGGCTACAGCTATGCCGGCTTCTTCCTCGCCGAGGGCGAGGCCCTGACCCTGCGCCGGCAGGCCGGCGAGGAGCGGGCGGGCTGGGTGCGTCGCTGGCTTGCGAGCCCGATCGGCCACACCGCCCGCTCGCTGCAGCCCCTGCTGTTGCCCGATGGGCGCTCGTGGACCGACGCACCGGCCGTGGCCGAGGTGGCCGCAGTGGCGGCGCCCCTGGTCGCCGGCGGGCGGCTGATCGGCGTGCTCTATGTCGAGCGGGCCGCCCCCGCCACGATCAGCGGCGACGATCTGCAGAACCTGATCAGCCTGAGCGACGATGCCGCCAAGGCCGTCGAGCGCACCAGGCTGCGCGGCGACCAGCAGGTCCTGGTGCGCGAGACCCTGCTGCTCAACAAGGTCATGAGCGCGATCGCCACGGCGAGCGACGTGCGCGACGGCCTGCAACGCATCTGCGCCGAGCTGGCGAGCGCCTTCGAGGTCTCGCAGGCCCTCTGCGCCCTGCTCAACGCGGACCACACCGCGCAGACGGTGGTCGCCGAGTACCGGGCCCAGGACGGGCCATCGGTGATCGGGGCCGTCATCCCCGTGCGCGGCAACCTGCTGACCCAGGACCTGGTGACGCGGCGCAAGCCGATGGCCATGTCGAATATTACGCTGAACCCGCGGCCCGAGTCGGGGCGGCGCGCGGCGCGCATCTCGCTGCTGATCGTGCCGGTGCTCATCCACGACCATGTGATCGGGACGATTGGCCTCTCGTCGGCCAAGAGCCACGAGTTTACGCCCGACGAGATCGCCCTGGCCCAGCGGGTGGCCACGGCGGTCGGCCAGGCCCTCACCAACCTGCAGCTCAAGGAGGCGGCCGAGGCGGCGGCGCGCTCGCGCTCGGAGTTCCTCGCCAACATGAGCCACGAGATCCGCACCCCCATGAACGCCGTGATCGGCATGACCGGGCTGCTACTGGCCACGCCCCTCTCGACGCGGCAGCGCGAGTATGTCGAGACCATCCGCTCGGGCGGCGAGACCCTGCTGGCTCTGATCAACGACATCCTCGACTTCTCGAAGATCGAGTCGGGTCGGCTCGTGCTCGAGCAGCAGCCCTTCGACCTGCGCGAGTGCATCGAGTCGGCCATCGACCTGCTCGCGGGGGCGGCCGAGCTCAAGGGTGTCGACCTGGCCTATGAGATCGAGCCGGGGCTGCCCCAGACCCTGCTCGGCGATGTCACACGGCTGCGACAGGTCCTGGTCAACCTGCTGGGCAACGCGGTGAAGTTCACCGCCGAGGGGCGGGTGACCCTGACGGCGCGGCGCGGCGTGGATGGCGGGCTGGCGACGTGGGAGGGCGACGAGGCCGCCCTGTGTCCGATCATCTTCGCAGTTGAGGATACGGGCATCGGCATCGCCCCCGAGCAGATCGAGCAGCTCTTCCAGGCCTTCACCCAGGCCGATGCCAGCACAACCAGGCGCTATGGCGGCACGGGTCTGGGCCTGGCGATTAGCCGGCGCCTGTGCGAGCTGATGGGCGGCACGATCGAGGTCGAGAGCACGCCGGGCCACGGCAGCATCTTCAGGGTTGTGATCGCCTTCGCGCCCGCCTTCGGCGATAGCGAGCGCGCGCCCGTCGCGCCCGAGCTGGTCGGGCGCGAGGCCCTGGTGATGGAGGCCAACCCGGCGGCCCGCAGCATGGTCGCACAGCTCCTCGAGGGCTGGGGTCTGGCCGTGCGCACGGCCGTATCGGCAGCCGAGGCCGCGGCCCTGCTGAGGGCGGGGCTCGGCGTCGACGTCGCGCTCCTCGGGCGGGCTGCGGGCGGCCCGGACGAGGCCGCGGCCCTGGGCGAGCTGCGACGCGCCCTGGATAACGCGGCGACGCCCCAGGTGCTGATGGCCAGCCACAACTACAGCGCCGACGATCTGACCCCGGCGGTGGTGCAGTTGCGGCGCCCGGTCAAGGCCGAGGGCCTGCTGCGGGCCCTGTATGACGCCTTCGACCTGCTCGTCGCGCCGGCCGATGCTGGCGCCCCTGTGGCCGTGAGCCAGGGCTCTACGCAGGCGCTGCGCATCCTGCTGGCCGAGGACAACCTGGTCAACCAGCTGGTGGCGATCCGCAGCCTCGAGCGGCTCGGCTACAGGGCCGACGTCGCGGCGAACGGGCTCGAGGTGCTGGACGCGGTCGCGCGGCAGCCCTACGACATCGTGCTGATGGACGTGCAGATGCCCGAGCTCGACGGGCTCGACGCGACCCGGCGCATCGTCGCGGGCTGGCACTCGGGCGCGCGTCCGCGCATCATCGCGATGACCGCCAACGCCATGAGCGGCGACCGCGAGCGCTGCCTGGCGGCGGGCATGGACGACTATATCAGCAAGCCGGTGCGTCTCGAAGAGCTCGAGGCGGCCCTGCTGCGTCGCGCCGCCCACGACGAGGCGCCCGAGGCGCGGCCGGCCGCGAGCGCGCCGACGCTGCTGGACCACGGGGCTCTCGAGCGTCTGACCCAGTCGCAGGGCGGCGGCCAGCCCAGCATCACCGTCGAGTTCATCGACCTCTACCTGAGCGAGGCGGCCGCGCAGGTCGAGCTGCTCGTCGGCGCTGCGGCCGCGGGCGAGACGGCGGGCCTCGCACGGATCGCCCACAGCCTGAAGGCCAGCAGCGCCCTGCTCGGCGCCGAGGCCATGGCGGCCCTCTGTCGCGAGCTCGAGGCCGCCCGCGCCCCCACGCAGGCCGAGGCGGCCCGGCGCGTCGCCGCGATCCAGGCCGTCTTCGCGGAGACCGCGGCGGCCCTCGAGGAGGCGCGGGCTATGCTGGGCGCGGTGTCTTAGCGGGGCGCTGCGGCGACCCAAAAGGGTTGTACAATGGGCGGCAGATGCTTGCGAGCGTCTGCCGCCCTCTGGTTGGGGCGGCCTTCAGCACCCAGGAAGGCATGGACGCTACTCCTGTGACGATGTTGCTAGCGGGGCCGCCCCGTTGAGGGGCGAGCGCGCCGCCTGGCTGGCCCTGGCCCCGGCCCTGGCGATCGTCGGCGTGCTCTTCGGGGCCAGCGCGCTCTATGCGCTGCTACAGAGCCTGGGCTATCTGACGATCATC
>CAZKTU010000167.1:2283-14634 GCA_964555675.1 uncultured Oscillochloris sp. | reverse complement strand
CCAGGCGCCGCATCACGAACGGCTTGAACAGCTCGAGCGCCATCTTCTTCGGCAGACCGCACTGGTGCAGCTTCAGGTTCGGGCCGACCACGATCACCGAGCGGCCCGAGTAGTCCACGCGCTTGCCCAGCAGGTTCTGGCGGAAGCGGCCCTGCTTGCCCTTGAGCATGTCGCTCAGGCTCTTCAGGCGGTGCTTGCCCTTGCCCGAGACCGCCCGTCCGCGCCGGCCGTTGTCGATCAGCGCGTCCACGGCCTCCTGCAGCATGCGCTTCTCGTTGCGCACGATGATCTCGGGGGCGTTCAGCTCCATCAGGCGCTTCAGGCGGTTGTTGCGGTTGATCACGCGCCGGTACAGGTCGTTCAGGTCGCTCGTCGCGAAGCGCCCGCCGTCCAGCTGCACCATCGGCCGCAGATCCGGCGGGATCACCGGCAGCACCGTCAGGATCATCCACTCGGGCTTGTTGCCGCTCTTGCGGAAGGCCTCGACCACGCGCAGGCGCTTGGTGGCCTTCTTGCGCCGCTGGCCCTGGGTCGTCTGCACCTCGACGTTCAGATCCTCGGCCAGCTTGCCCAGGTTCACCGTGCGCTCGATCAGCTCGCGCACCGCGCCCGCGCCCATGTCGGCGCGGAAGACGCCCGGCGCCGTGTCGCGCAGCTGCCGGTACTCCATCTCGCTCAGAATACGGCAGACCTTCAGCCCGTCCAGCTGGTCGAGCTTCTCTTTCTCCTCGCGCACCAGGCCGTCGAGCTCGCGCTGCAGGCGCTCGTGCAGCTTCTCCTGCTCCTGCGTGGCCTCGAACTCCTTGCGCTCGCGCTCGGCGTCGGTCAGCAGCTCGGCGTCGGACATGTCGCGCTGCCGGCGGGCCTCCATCGCGTCGAGCTCCTGGTCGACCAGCTCGTCCAGCTGGTCCAGGATGCGCTCGTTGATCTGCTCGCCCTCTTCGACGATATTCGTCCCGCGGAAGACCACGTCCTCCTCGGTCGTCTCGCCCGAGAGCTCCTCCAGCCGCTCGCGCAGCTTCTCGGCCTCGGCGGCGATCTCGTCGCGCAGGCGCTTGTAGTCCTCCTCGATGCGCTGCTGGGTCGAGACCTGGGCGGTCTCCATGCCGCCAATGTCCTGGGTCAGCAGCGTCGAGAGCTCGATGCGCTTCTCCTCGGCCTGGCGCTGCACCTTCTCGCGCTTCTCGGCGTACTCCTGCTGGATCGTCTCGCGCGTGTAGAGGCGCATGTCCTCCTTGACCTCGACGATCACGTACGAGGCGAAGTAGAGCACCCGCTCCAGGTTGCGCGGCGAGATGTCGAGCAGCAGACCCAGCCGCGAGGGCGTGCCCTTCACGAACCAGATATGGCTCACCGGCGAGGCCAGGTTGATGTGCCCCATGCGGTCGCGCCGCACCTTGGCCCGCGTAACCTCGACACCACACTTATCGCAGACGACGCCCTTGTAGCGGACGCGCTTGTACTTGCCGCAGTAGCACTCCCAGTCCTTTGTGGGGCCAAAAATGCGCTCACAAAATAAACCGTCGCGCTCTGGCTTCAGGGTTCGATAATTAATCGTCTCCGGCTTCGTCACCTCGCCGTGCGACCACGACCGAATATCCTCGGGCGAGGCCAGGCTGATCCGGATGGCGTTGAAGTCGTTAATCTCGAGCATTGTGGCTCACTCCTCTGGCGGCAAATGGTCTGCGCAACGCAGCGGCATTGCCTCGGTGTTCGTGCCAGTATGGGGCCGTTTATGGGGCTGCCAGGAGTCGGTCCGGCCTCGGAAGTATTATCAACCGCTGCCGGACCCACCGTTAGGCACGCCGAGAGGAGATTGGGAAATCGAGCCCCTTCGCTCAAGCTCCCAATCTCCTAAGCTCCTAATCTCCCAATCTCAAAACTCGCCCCGCTCCATACCCGACAGGTTGATCCCGTCGAGGGCCGCCATATCGCCGTCGACATCGTCGGTCAGCTCGACGGGCTTCTCGTCCTCGCTGAGCACCTCGACGCTGAGCCCGAGGCTCTGCAGCTCTTTGATCAGCACCTTGAAGCTCTCGGGCACGCCGGCCTCCTGGATCGGCTCGCCCTTGACGATCGCCTCGTAGGTCTTCACGCGGCCGACCACGTCGTCCGACTTGACCGTCAGCATCTCTTGCAGGATGTAGGCGGCGCCGTAGGCCTCCAGGGCCCAGACCTCCATCTCGCCGAAGCGCTGGCCGCCGAACTGGGCCTTGCCGCCCAGGGGCTGCTGGGTCACCAGGCTGTAGGGGCCGGTCGAGCGGGCGTGGATCTTGTCCTCGACCAAGTGGGCGAGCTTGAGCATATATGCGTAGCCCACTGTGACCGGGTGGTCGAAGTTCTCGCCGGTGCGCCCGTCATAGAGGGTCACCTTGCCGTCGCCGGGCAGGCCCGCGCCGAGCAGGTGCTCCTTGATCTGCTCTTCGCTGGCCCCGTCGAAGACCGGCGTGGCCACGCGGAAGCCCAGCCGCGCCGCGGCCCAGCCCAGGTGCGTCTCGAGGATCTGGCCGATATTCATGCGCGAGGGCACGCCGATCGGGTTGAGGATGATGTCCACCGGCCGCCCGTCGGGCAGGAAGGGCATATCCTCGATCGGCAGGACGCGGCTGACCACGCCCTTGTTGCCGTGGCGGCCGGCCATCTTGTCGCCCGCGCTGATCTTGCGCTTCTGGCAGAGCAGCACGCGCACCGTCTGGTTCACGCCCACCGGCAGCTCGGCGCCCTCGTTGCGCGAGAAGACTTTGACGTCGATCACCTTGCCGCGCACACCGTTCGGCACGCGCAGCGAGCTGTCCTTGACCTCGCGGGCCTTCTCGCCGAAGATCGCCCGCAGCAGCCGCTCCTCGGCGGTCAGGTCGGTCTCGCCCTTCGGGGTGATCTTGCCGACCAGAATATCGTTGGGCTGCACCTCGGCGCCCACGTAGATGATCCCGCGCTCGTCGAGGTTGCGCAGGCTGTCCTGGCCCACGTTCGGGATGTCGCGGGTGATCTCCTCGGGGCCGAGCTTGGTGTCGCGGGCCTCGACCTCGTACTTCTCGATGTGGATCGAAGTGAAGATGTCCTCGCGCACCAGGCGCTCGCTCACCAGGATGGCGTCCTCGAAGTTGCCGCCCTCCCAGGGCATGTAGGCCACCAGGATGTTCTGACCCAGGGCCAGCTCGCCATTGTCGGTCGACGAGCTGTCGGCGATCACGTCGCCGGCCTGCACCCGCTGGCCCTTCATCACCGCGGGGCGCTGGTTGATGCAGGTGTCCTGGTTGCTGCGCATGAACTTGCGCAGCCGGTACTCGTGCTCGTAGCCGTCGTCCTCTTCGACCACGATCCGGTCGCCCGTGGCGCTGAGCACCGTGCCCGGCTTCTTCGCCACGACCACCTGGCCCGAGTCGCGGGCGGCGCGGAACTCCATGCCCGTGCCGACGATCGGGGCGTCGGGCCGCAGCAGGGGCACCGCCTGGCGCTGCATGTTCGAGCCCATCAGGGCCCGGTTGGCGTCGTCGTGCTCGAGGAAGGGGATGAGCGCCGTCGAGACGCTGACCACCTGCTTCGGCGAGACGTCCATGTAGTCGATGCGGTCCACCCGCTCCTGCACGAACTTCTCCGCGAAGCGGCACGAGGCCGTCAGCTGCACGAAGCGGTTCGACTCGTCGATCGGCGCGTTGGCCTGGGCTACGACGAAGCGATCCTCCTCGTCGGCGCTCAGGTACTCTACCTCTTGCGAGACCACCGGCTGGATGCGGATGGACTTCAGCGGCAGGTCGGCGATCTTCTCGGCCAGGGCCCGGTTGATCTCCGAGCCCGACTCGGCGATCGTCTCGCCGCTGTCGGGGCTGGTGATGTCCTCGCGCAGGATCATGCCGCGCAGCAGGCCGACCGCGATCCGGCGGGCCGTGGCCTCGTCGACCCGGCTGCCCTTGGCCGCGATCAGGTCGCCCGTGCGCAGGTCGCGCACGTCGCGCAGCAGGAGGCCGCGCTCCTTCCAGACCGGGGCGTTCTCGACCGCGTTGTACACCTTGCGGTAGGGCGTCTCGAGGAAGCCCATCTCGTTGACCCGCGAGAAGGTCGACATCGTGCCGATCAGGCCGATGTTCGGGCCCTCGGGCGTCTCCACCGGGCAGATGCGCCCGTAGTGGCTGTGGTGCACGTCGCGCACCTCGAAGCCGGCGCGGTCGCGGCTCAGGCCGCCCGGGCCCAGGGCCGAGAGGCGGCGCTTGTTGGTCAGCTCGGCCAGGGGGTTGGTCTGGTCCATGAACTGGCTGAGCTGCGAGCCGCCGAAGAACTCGCGCATCGCGGCCACGACCGGGCGGATGTTGATCAGCCCGTTCGGGGTGGCGCTGTCGGGGTCCTGCAGCGACATGCGCTCCTTGACCACGCGCTCGAGGCGCAGCAGGCCCACCCGGAACTGCTGCTGGATGAGCTCGCCCACTGTGCGCACCCGGCGGTTCCCCAGGTGGTCGATGTCGTCGGCCCGCCCGTGGCCGTTGTTGAGCTGGATGATCTGCTCGACGATCTTCACGATGTCGCGCGGCAGCAGCACCCGCACCGCCAGGCTGGGGGCGTTCGAGGTGCCGTCGCGGCGCGTCTCGCGCTCCCAGAGGTTCTTGTTCAGCTTGTAGCGCCCCACCTTGGCCAGGTCGTAGCGCCGCGGGTTGAAGAGCAGCGACTCGAGCAACGAGCGCGCGTTCTCCAGGGTCGGCGGGTCGCCCGGGCGGAGCCGCTTGTACAGCTCCATGAGCGCCTCTTTGCTGTTGTGGGCCGGGTCCTTGTCCAGCGTCGCCTGGCTGTAGGGGTGCTCGGGCACTGTGTCGATGTGGCGCAGCAGATCGAGGATCTGCTCGTTATGGCCGTGCTGGTCGAGCTCGTTGTCCGGCACCCAGCGCCCGTTGCCGTCCTCCTCGGCCTGCCAGGCCATGATCGCCCGCAGCAGGATGGTGACGGGGATCTTGCGCTTGCGGTCGACCTTCACGCTGACCACGTCGCGCTTGTTGGTCTCGAACTCGAGCCAGGCCCCGCGGTTGGGGATCAGCTTGGCCGAGTGCAGCGAGCGCCCGCTCGTCGGCTCTTTGTCGTCCTTGAAGTACACACCCGGCGAGCGGATCAGCTGCGAGACCACCACGCGCTCGGCGCCGTTATAGATGAAGGTGCCGTTGTCGGTCATCACCGGGAAGTCGCCCAGGAAGATCTCGGACTCTTTGATCTCGCCTGTGCTCAGAATGCGCAGCTCGACATTCACCCGCAACGGGGCGGCGTAGGTCAGGTCGCGCTCGCGACACTGAAATTCGTCGAAGCGCGGCTCGCCGAAAATATAGTCTTTGAAGTGCAGCTCTAGGTTCTTCCCCGTGAAGTCGGTGATCGGCGAGATCTCCTCGAAGAGCTCGCGTAGACCTTCACGCCGGAACCAATCAAAGCTGTTGACTTGGGTCTCGATCAGGCGCGGTACTTCAATCGCATCATGGATCTGCGCGAAGGAGCGCCGCTCGATCCGGCGTGTGCGCGGCCCGTTGGCGCCCGGGTCGATCGGCGCGATCAGCGGCTGCAGCACCACAGACTCAATCAACGGGGGCATACTTACCTCTCCTCAGTCGTCGTCGTTGCCTGGGCGCAAGCCCAGACCCTTAGCTCTCGACGCTGCGTACTGGCTCCGACAGACGAGAAACAGAAAGCGCCGGTCATCGGCGTTGACCCGGTGGGGGCGGCCTGAACGACTGGCGGGGCGGGGGCAAGACAGCTTTTCGTAGCAATGGCACCGGCTGCTGCCGGGCTGACGGGCGGGTGGTCGACAGTGGTCTCGTCTGGCCTACGCTGGACCATACAGACCAGATCCTTAATAACAAGTAGACTGCGAACGAAGAATATAACATCTTCCTCGGGATTTGTCAAGGCCTGCCGCAGGCCAAATGAAATACCCGGGCTACGTCGCTACCCGCTTCAGTATTGTACCACAACATGTGGGGCCGTGCATGACCTGGTTGCGACTTTGCAAACTTAGTGGAGGTTCTGTGCATATTATTGACGGGCTGTTGAGTATAGGCTAATATGTGGGCGTAACGAAATGTTTATTGCAAGAATAATCTGTAGTTCAGTGACCGACGGCGCTTCGTTGTTGACCCGCCACCGGCCACCTCCCAGGGAGGCCCCAATGAACGAGTCGCAGTCCCGCAGCAGCCACATCGCCTCGATTGACGATGTTATCCGCCAGATCACCTGGCAGAGCCACAAGCAGCTCCTCCAGACGCTCTCGCGCCCCGAGATTAGCCTGACCATGCCCCAGATGGTGACCCTCTTCGCTATCCGCGGCGCCGGCACCTGCCGCATGAGCGAGCTCGCCGAAATCACCCAGCAGTCGGCCGGCACCCTGACCGGGATCGTCGACCGCCTGATCGAAGATAATCTCGTCGGTCGCGTCCGCGATGTCGACGACCGCCGCGTGGTCCAGGTCACCCTCACCGCCCCCGGCGAAGAGCGCCTCGCCCGCGTCGAGCAGGCTCGCCGCGAGGATATGGAGCGCATGCTGCAGCACTTCCGCCTCGAGCAGCTGGTCGACCTCGATGCACTCCTGCGCCTGCTGCTCAGCGGTATCCACGATCTGCTCAACGGCGAGGCCCTCACCCTCAACCACCGCTCCCTCGCCCCCAGCACGTATACACCATATAGAGCTTAGTGCATTAACACCCGAGCTGTTTGACCATGGGAGGGCCGGGCCGGCTCGCCCTCCCACGCTCCCTCCCGAAGCCCGTGATATGAGCTCGGAAGATAGAACGTAGCGGTGCTTGCTCGCCAGAGGCCACGGGCCAAAGCTGGTATACTGTGCGCGAACCTCGAAGCGGGCCAGCGTTGATGCCACGGCGCACCGCCCCGTGTCGTACGCTCTACGTTCTACCTTTTGTAGCCTATGCGCGTTCTTATCACCGGCTCCAGCGGCCAGATCGGCACCAACCTCGCCCTGCGTCTCCTCGCCGAGGGGCACCAGGTCTTTGGCGTCGACCGCCGGATCAATCAGTGGACCGATGCCTTCCCTACGCTGCTGCAGGACCTGGCTGTCCCCCAGCACGAGTTCCGCGGCGGCATCGGCGGGGCCCCCTATCCGCCCTGCGATATTGTCGTCCACCTGGCCGCCAACGCCAAGGTCTACGAGCTCGTCGAGCAGCCCTTCCGCGCCCTCGAGAATATCAATATTACCTATAATGTCCTCGAGTATTGCCGCGCTCAGTCCCTCCCCGTTATCTTCTCTTCTTCCCGCGAAGTCTACGGCGATATCAAGCGCTACTCCACCGAGGAGGCTAGCGCCGACTTTAGCTTCACCGAGAGCCCCTACTCGGCCTCTAAGATCGCCGGCGAGGCGCTGATCTATTCCTACGCCCGCTGCTACGGCCTCCCTTACCTGGTCTTCCGCTTCTCTAATGTCTACGGCCGCTACGATAACGATATCGAGCGTATGGAGCGGGTCATCCCCCTCTTCATCCGTCGCATCGCCCGGGGCGAGCCCGTGACGGTCTTCGGCCGCGAGAAGGTGCTCGACTTTACCTATGTCGACGATTGTGTCGATGGGATCGTCCGCGGTATCGCCCGGCTCCTCTCCGGCGAGGTGACCAACCGCACGATCAACCTGGCCTTCGGCGAGGGCAACTCCCTCGTGCGTATGGCCGAGTTCATCGGCGAGGCCCTCGGCCGTCGCCCCGAGATTATCGTGGCCCCCGCCAAACGCGCCGGCGAGGTCAGCTACTACGTCGCCGATATCTCCCTCGCCCGTGATCTCCTCGGCTATACCCCCCGCGTCCCCCTCGGCGAGGGCATCCGCCGCGCCGTCGCCTGGGCCTCGGGCCACGAGGCCGACCTGTGACCGAGCGGCAGCAGACTCGCAGACGCGAGCGCCGCCCCCGCGAGGGCGACGCTTCTTCTGTGCGTCGCCTGTCGGTCGCCGCCGAGACCGCCGCCGCCCAGGTCACCAGCCTGCTCAAGCTCTCCTCATACCTGGTCTCGGTCCTCGACCCCCAGGAGATCCTGGCCAGCCTGGTCTCGCGCCTGGTCGAGGCCCTGCCCTCGGTCCAGGGCGGCATCCTCTGGCTCGACCATAACGGCCGCCTACGCCCCAGCACCAGCTTCGGTCTCCCCCTCGAACCCGCCACCGAGCAGCTGCTCATGGCCTGCCAGCTCCGCTCCGGCGAGGGCCTCGCCGGCCTGGCCCTCCAGCGCGCCGAGCCGCAGATCGTCGAGACGCCTCTCGGCTACCGCGATACCGCCGAGCTGATCGGCACCGCCAACGACCCGCTCTTCCACCAGCTCGGCGAGCAGTTGCCGCGCCGCCTCACCGCCGCCGCCGTCCCTCTGCGGGTCGGCGCCGAGACCCTGGGCGTGCTCGAGCTGTTCAACCTCGGCGACTCCGGCCTCAGCCCCAACTGGCGTCCCCTCGAGCGGGCCGATATCCCGGTTCTGCAGACCTTCGCCAACCTGGCGGCCTCGGCCCTCAAGAATGCCCAGCTCTACGCCGAGGCCCAGCGCAACGAGCGGCGTCTCAAGGCCTTCGACGCGGTGGTGACCGCGATCCAGACCGCCACCGACCTGCCCGACCTCGTGCGCAGCGTCCTCGATGTGGTGCTCGCCCTCGTGCCCGCCTCGGGCGGCGCCTTGCTGCTGCTCGACCCCGCCGCCGACCGGCTCAACCTGGCCGCCCAGCAGGGCCTGCCGCCCGCCGGCGTCGCCCTCTTCGCCGACCTGCCCGTCGCCGAGGCTCCCTGCGCCGAGGTGGTCCACTTCGGCCAGCCGATGCAGCGCCCGCTGCTCGAGGAGCGCGGCGAGGGCCCCTTCCTGGCCGCCGACCTGGCCGCCTGCGCCTACTTCCCGCTCCTCGCCGGCGGTAGCGTCGCCGGTGTCCTGGCCCTCTTCGGCGCCGCCGGCCTGACCATGCTCAGCGATAAGGACTTGCTGATGCCCATCTGTAACCAGGTGGGCTTCGCCATCGCCAACGTGCGCCTCTACGCCGACAGCACCAGCGAGCGCCGCAAGCTGAACACGGTGGTCAACTCGATCGCCGAGGGCGTGGTCCTCTGCGATGCTCAGGGCCGCCTGACGCTCGCCAACGAGGCCGCCCTGGCCCTCCTCAGCCTCGACTCGCTGCCCTTCGAGCAGCCCCTGGCCGCGATGCCCGACTTCTATGGTATGCGCGACCTCGATGGGCGCCCCCTCGAGCTCGAGCAGCTGCCCTTCGCGCGGGCCCTCGCCGGCGAGGTCTTCCAGGATTATCGGCTCCAGCTCCACGGGGCCAGCGGCGACGAGACCGTGATGAGTTTCAGCGGGGCGCCCGCCCGCGCCGACGATGGGGCGATCGAGGGCGCCGTGGTGGTCTTCCGCGATATTACCGCCAGCCAGAAGCTCGAGCGGGCCAAGGACGAGTTCCTCGCCGTCGCCGCCCACGAGCTGCGCAGCCCCCTCGCCGCCGTCCGCAGCTACGCCGACTTGCTGCTGCGCCGCGAACAGCAGCGCGACGAGGCCGACCCCCGCGATATCCACGGTCTGACCATCCTCACCCAGCAGGTCTCGCATATGCTGCGCATGGTCGACAACCTGCTCGATGTCTCGCGCATCGACGCCGGCCAGCTCGATCTGCAGATCCAGCTCGTCAACCTGGTGGTCCTCGCCGGACAGGTCATCGACCAGCAGCGCCCCTCGGCCGGCGGGCGCACCCTGACCCTCGAGGCCGACGAAGAGCCGATCAGGGTTGAGTGCGACACCTTGCGCATCCGCCAGGTGCTGACTAACCTGATCAGCAACGCGATCAAGTACAGCCCCGCCGAGAGTGCGATCACCGTGCGCCTGCGCCACCTCGACCTCGACTCGCCCGAGGCGGCCAGACTGTCGCTCGACTGGCCCGCTGCCGTCGTCAGTATCACCGACGAGGGGGGCGGTATCCCGCCCGAGCAGCAGCAGCGCCTCTTCCAGCGCTACTACCGCGCCCGCAGCAGCCGCGCCGAGGGCCTCGGCCTGGGCCTCTATCTCAGCCGCCAGTTCGTTCAGATGCACGGCGGCGCTATCTGGGTCGAGAGCCTGGAGGGCGCCGGCAGCACCTTCGCCTTCGCCCTCCCCTTGCACGGGGAGGACAGCCCGGACGAGGAGTAAGCTTCATGCGCTACAAGCGCCATATTGCCGGCCTGCCCGCCTATAAGCCCGCGAAGCTGATCACCGGCCCCTCCGCCGAGCTGGTCAAGCTCTCCTCGAACGAGAATCCCCTCGGCCCTTCGCCGAAGGCTGTCGCGGCCCTCGCCGAAGCGGTCGCCCAGGTCCACCGCTACCCCGACTCGGCCAGTGTGGCCCTGCGCCAGGCCCTCGCCGACCACGCCGGGCTCACCCTCGGCCACGTCACCTGTGGCAACGGCTCCGACGAGCTGATCCTGCTGATCTGCCTGGCCTTCCTCGAGTCCGGCGACGAGGCGGTCATGGCCGAGGGGACCTTCATCAGTTATCTGCTGCGCACCCTCGAGCTCGACGCGCGCCCGGTGCGCGTGCCCCTGCGCGACTATGCCCACGATCTCGCGGCCATGGCCGCCGCGATCACCCCCCGCACCCGGGTGGTCTTCGTCTGCAATCCCAACAATCCCACCGGCACCGCCCTGGGCGCCGCCGAGGTCGAGGCCTTCCTCGCCAGCGTGCCCGAAGATGTGCTGGTGGTGATGGACGAGGCCTACGTCGAGTTTGCGGTCAGGGGCGACTACCCCGACCTGATCCCCGCCCTGCAGGCGGGCCGCCCCAACCTGCTGCTGCTGCGCACCTTCGCCAAGATCCACGGGCTGGCGGGCCTCCGCCTGGGCTACGCCTATGGCGCCCCAGACCTGATCGCCTACCTCGAGCGGGCCCGGCCCACCTTCAATATCAACCTGCTCGCCCAGGTGGCCGGGATGGCCGCCCTCGCCGACGCCGAGCATGTGGCCCGCAGCAGGGCCCACGCCGATGCCAGCAGGGCCTACTTCCTCGCCGAGCTGCGGGCGATGGGCCTCGCGCCGATCCCCAGCGAAACCAACTTTGTCGCGGTGGCCGTCGGCGACGACGGGGCGGTCAGCGACGGGCTGCGCGAGCGGGGCTTTACGATCACGCCTCTCGGCGGCTGGTCACTGCCGGGCCTGATCCGTATCAGCTTCGGCACCGACGAGCAGAACCGCGCCTTCATCGCGGCCCTGCGCGATCTGCTGGGGGGCTGAGCCGCTATGTCTGAGCTGACTTGCCCGGGCTGCGGCCAGACCCTCGCCGAGCGCACGCGCTTCTGCCCGCTCTGTGGCGCCCGGCTGCCCGAGGCCGACCTCCCCCCCGCCCCGCCCCCCGGCGGCCTGCGCACCGTGGTGTTGCCCCCGGCCGAGGCCGACGAGCCGCCCGCCCAGCCCGTCCCGGCCGGCCCGCCGCCCCCCGGCGCGCCCCCTGCCTTCCCGCCGACCGTGCGCCTCGACGCCCCGCCGCTCCCTGTTGGCGCCACCCTTCCGCCGCCCGACCCAGGCGTCGCGCGGCGCGACCGACGGGTGCTCTGGCTGGCTCTGGGCGGGGTGGGCTGCATGTCGCTGCTGCTCCTCGTGGCCTGCCTGAGCGCGGGGGTGTTCCTCTTCATGCAGCAGCAGGCGCCCGCGAGCGCGACCTCGGCGAGCACCCCGGTGTCGGACTCCGGCGGGGCCGTCGCCGACGCCCCGCCCCTGGGCGAGGGCCGGCTGCTCGAGGACGACTTCAGCGACGAGTCGGTCAGCAACCTCGACGTCTCGGAGGACGATCTCTCGCGCTCGGCCTACGAGGATGGGGCCTACGTGATTGAGGTCAAGGCTGCCGAGACGGTGGTCTGGTCCCTGGTGAGCGGGCCTTATGCGGGGGTGAGCGTCGAGGTGGAGGCCGAGGTGGCCGCCGACTCGGACATCGCCGCGGCCGGGTTGGTCTTCAACTACCAGGACAACGCCAACTTCTACCTCTACAGTGTCTCCAACGACGGCTACTACTCGCTGGAGCTGCTGAGCGACGGCGAGTGGACAACCCTGGTCGACCCGACCCTCTCGGACGCGGTGCAGGGGGCGCGCAACCTGCTGCGGGTCGAGGCCAGGGGCGAGCGCATCGCGCTGTACCTCAACGGGGCCTTGGTCGAGGAGACCGTCGACGGGACCTTCACCACGGGCGAGGTCGGGCTCGCGGTGAGCACCTTCGAGGGCAGCACCGGCACGGTGCGCTTCGACAATCTCGTGATCGACCGGGGCGAGTGACGCCTGATGGCTAGAAGAGCGGCAGCTGTTCGACCAGAGGGCGTAGGCCCGCTCGAGTCGGGGCGAGTGACGCCTGGCGGCTAGAAGAGCGGCAGCTGTTCGACCAGGGGGCGCGGGGCGTAGGCCCGCTCGA
>CAZKTU010000167.1:0-2183 GCA_964555675.1 uncultured Oscillochloris sp. | reverse complement strand
GGCTAGAAGAGCGGCAGCTGTTCGACCAGGGGGCGCGGGGCGTAGGCCCGCTCGAGCTCGGCGCGGGCGCGCCCGAAGTAGCGTCCGTCGAGGGTGACGAAGTCGCGGGCGCGGCCGGCCTGGGTGCCCAGGCTCTTCAGGTGGCTGAGCTCGCTGAAGGGGTGAATGCGGCGCAGGCGCAGGATGCGCTCGACGCTGGTGGGGCCGATGCCGGGGATGCGCAGCAGCTCCTCGGGGCCGGCGCGGTTCAGCTCGACCGGGAAGCGTTCGGGGTGAGCGAGGGCCCAGGCCAGCTTGGGGTCGAGGTGGAGCGGCAGGTCGCCCTCGTCGGCGAAGGGCAGCTCGCCGTGGGCGAAGCCGTACTGGCGGAGCATCCAGTCGGCCTGCTGGAGGCGCTGCACCCGCGCGTTAGGCGTGCGCTCGGCGCCCGCGAGGGGCGTGCCGGCCAGTGGCCTGAAGGCGCCGAAGTAGACGCGGCGCATGCCCAGCTCGCTATAGAGCCAGCTGCCGGTGCCGAGCAGGTCGACGTCGCGCTCGCCGGCGGCCCCGACCACGAACTGGGTCGCCAGCCCCGCGGCCAGTTTGCCGGCGCGCATCCAGTCGCGGGCCCAGACCAGCCGCTCGATCAGGTCGGCGCTCCAGCTACGCTCGGGCGAGATGCGCGCCAGGTGGGCCGCCGAGGGGGCCTCGAGGTTGAGGCTGAGGCGGTCGGCGAGCCGCGCGGCCCGCTCCAGCTCTGAGGCGGCGACGCCGGGCAAGAGCTTCACATGGACGTACCCAGTGTAGGCGTAGGTCGTGCGCAGCAGTTCGACGCCATCGAGCACGCGGCCCACGGCCTGATCGACATCGCCGTCGACTGCGGTCGAGACGAAGAGCCCCTGCACCGCCCCGGCCTCGTAGCGGGGCAGGAAGGCCTTTGCCAGATCCTCGGGCGCGAGGGCCGCCCGTGGCACATCATTTGCGGCCCGCAGGGGGCAGTAGGCGCAGTTCCACGCACACTCGCTGCTCATGAGCACGCGGAAGACGGGCCTGCCGCGCCGGTCGCCCTCGTCGGCCTCTACGGTCGTGGACGGGCCGGCGGGGTTGGCGCCCCAGGAGGTTGCCTTGGGGGTGAAGCGCCTACCGCCTTTGGCGAAGGTCGCGCACAGGTCATACTGGGCCGCATCGGCCAGCAGATCGAGTTTTGCTTCGAGCTCCATAGGACCAGCTTTGCCCGAAGGCGCGACGGAGTGGCGAACCGGGCTATACAGGGTGGCGACGAAGCTTGATAATAGCGGTAGTATCCACTCAGTCCCGACGATACAAGAGATCCGCACGCTTATTCTAGCACGGAGGGGCCGGTCTTGGAGACGAACCTGAACGGGATCCGTATGCGCTACGAGGATACGGGCGAGGGCCAGGCCGTACTGCTGTTGCACGCCTTCCCTTTGCGCGGGGCGATATGGAGGCGGCAGGTCGAAGCCCTGCGCGACGGCTACAGGCTGATCGTGCCCGACCTGCGGGGCTTTGGCGGCACCGACGCGCCGCCAGGGCCGTACAGCATGGACCAGCTGGCCGACGACGCGGCGGCTCTGGTCGAGTATCTGGGGGTGAGCCGGGTGGCGGTGGTGGGGCTCTCGATGGGCGGCTATATCGCCTTCGCCTTCTGGCGGCGCCACCGCGACAAGGTGGCGGCCCTGGTGCTGGCGGACACTCGAGCCGGCGCCGACACGCCCGAGGGCCAGGCGAGCCGCGAGCTCAACGCGCGGCTGGCCGAGGAACAGGGGGCGAGGGCGATCGCCGACAAGCTACTACCCGGCCTGGTGGCGGCGGGCGCGTCGCAGGCGGTGCGCGACGAGGTACGTGAGCTGATCATCGCCGCCAGCCCCGAGGGGATCGCCGGGGCGCTGCGGGGCATGGCGGCCCGCCCCGACTCGACGTCCGACCTGGCGGGCATTGACGTACCGACGCTGGTGGTCGTGGGGATGGAGGACAGGCTGACCCCGCCGGCCGAGGCGGACGCCATAGTCGCCGGGATCGCCGGCAGCTACGTGGTCCTGGTGCCTGATGCAGGGCATCTGAGCAACCTCGAGCAGCCCGAGGCGTTTAACAACGCGCTGCGAGCGTTTCTTGATCGGGCGCTGGCGAAGAATCACAAAGCGCCCGCCTCACAGAGTGAGACGGGCGCTTCGTAGTTGTAACGT
>CAZKTU010000166.1:0-14722 GCA_964555675.1 uncultured Oscillochloris sp. | reverse complement strand
CTCGACCCCCACCGCCTGATCGTCGGCAACTCGCCCTGCTGGGGCAACTTCCACGTCGTCACCGACATCGAGGACTTCCACAACTACTACAGCATCCCCGACCACTACCGCAAATGGCGCGACTGGGTCCAGACCTTCTCGGCCCGCCCCTCGTGGACCTTCGCCTACGACGAGTCCGAGTACCTCGAGTCGTGGCAGTCGTACAAGCGCGACCCCTGGGATCCCACCCCACGCACCCTGGCCCCCGAGGTGACCCGCAGAGGCAACGAGCCGATGGTGATCTCGGAGTTCGGCAACTGGGGCCTGCCCGACGTCGCCCAGCTGCGGGCCTGCTACGGCGGCGAGCCCTGGTGGTTCGAGACCGGCATCGAGTGGGGCGACGGGGTGGTCTACCCCCACGGCATCGAGCAGCGCTTCCGGGCCTACCACCTCGACAAGGTCTTCGGCGACCTCTCGGGGCTGAGCGCCGCCAGCCAGCGCATGCAGTTCACGGCCCTCAAGTACGAGATCGAGCAGATGCGCCGCCACCCGAGCATCGTCGGCTATATCATCACCGAGTTCACCGACGTCCACTGGGAGGCCAACGGCCTGCTGGACATCTGCCGCAACCCCAAGGCCTACTACGATGTGATCGGCAATATCAACGGCCCCGACGCGATCGTGCCCGACTGGGAGCGGATCGCCTTCTACGAGGGCGAGCGCTGCGAGGTGCGCCTGACCCTCTCGCACTTCTCCCCCGACGACCTGCGCGACTGTCGCCTGGCCTGGCGCCTCGACCGCTGGCCCGAGCTGGCCGGCAGCTTCGAAAATATCTTCGCCCTCCCGGCCACGGTGAGCACCCTCGGCACGGTCGTCTTCACCATGCCGCCGGTCGCCGAGGGGGTGCGCGTCCGCCTCGAGCTCGAACTCTTCGACGCCGACGGGGCCTTGGTGACGGCCAACCACCAGGAGCTCTACGCCCTCCCGCGGGCCGCCGGCCAGGCCGGCCTCGCCGCCGCCAGGGTCTTCTCGCCCGATCTGGCCGAAGACCTGGCCGCCCTCGGCTATACCCTCGCGGAGAGCCCGGCCGAGGCCGATGTGGTGATCACCTGCACCATGAGCGACCAGTGGCGCCGCCATGTGCAACAGGGCGGGCGGGTGGTCTGGCTGGCCGAGAACAGCGACGCCCAGCAGACCAACCTCGGTTCGCTGAGCATCGCCCAGCGCCGCGGCCGCAGCTGGGCGGGCGACTGGGCCAGCAACTTCAACTGGCTCCGCCAGGACCGCATGTTCCAGAGCATCCCCACGGGCGGCACGGTCGACTTCGCCTTCGCCGACCTGACGCCCGATTATGTGCTCGTCGGCCTGCGCCCGCGCGACTTCGCCACCGGCGTCCACGCGGGGCTGACCGTCGGCTGGCTGCACCATACCGTGGCCCTGGTGGCCGAGCGGCGCCTCGGCCCCGGCCGGCTGCTCATCTCGACCTTCCGGCTGAGCGAGCAGCTGCGCGCCCACCCCGTCGCCCAGATCATGCTCGGCGACATGGTCGCGTACCTGATGGCCGAGTGGCCGCGCGCGAGGGCCGCCCTATGAGCGCGCGCGTCACGGTGATCATGCCGACCTACGACCAGGCCGCCTTCATCAGGCGGGCGATCGCCAGCCTGATGGCCCAGACGATGGCCGACTGGGAGCTGATCATCGTCAACGACGGCTCGCCCGACGCGACCGAGCGCCTGATCTGGCCCCTGGTCGACGACCCGCGCATCACCTACACGGCCCACGAGCGCAACCAGGGCCTCGGCGCAGCCCTGAACAGCGGCCTGCGCCTGGCCGCAGCGCCCGTGGTGGCCTACCTGCCCTCGGACGACCTCTACCACCCCGAGCACCTGGCCGCCCTGCTCGCGGCCCTCGACGCCAACCCGGGGGCGATTCTGGCCTACACGGGCGTGCGCCACCACTACAATCGCTACGCCGACGGGCAGATCGAGGGCTACAGCCTGCAGCCGGTGCAGGTGGCCCACCGCCGCAGCGAGCAGCGCTGGCGCGAGCGCGACGAGCTGGTGAGCGACGACCACGAGCGCATCTTCTGGGCGCGGCTGCGGCCCCACGGGGCCTTCGTGGGCACGGGCCAGGTGAGCTGCGAGTGGGTCAGCCACCCCGGGCAGCTGCACCGACTCATCCGCGAGCAGGAGGGCGGCGGGATCAACCCATTTCGCGCGCGCTTCGGCGTGTCCCACCCCCTGCGCTTCCACTCCTCGCAGGGCAACCAGATCGACGAGGTCGCCCACTACCGGCGCTTCCGCGAGCGCCCGCCCACCCCGCCCGCCGCCGATGGCCTGAAGATCCTGCTCTGCGGCGAGCTGGCCTACAACGCCGAGCGCGTCCTGGCCCTCGAGGAGCGCGGCCACACCCTCTACGGACTCTGGACCGACGCCCCGGCCTGGTTCAACACCGTCGGCCCGCTGCCCTTCGGCCACGTCGAGGAGCTGCCCCGCGCCGACTGGGTCGGCGCCGCCCGGCGGGTCGCCCCGGACCTGATCTACGCTCAGCTCAACTGGCAGACGGTGGCTTTCTGCCACCGGGTGCTGCGCGAGAACCCGGGCATCCCCTTCGTCTGGCACTTCAAAGAGGGGCCCTTCATCTGCTACGAGAAGGGCCTCTGGCCCCAGCTACTCGAGCTCTACGAGCGGGCCGACGGCCAGATCTATACGAGCCCCGAGCTGCGCGACTGGTTCGAGGGCGTGGCCCCCGGGCTCACCGGCCGCGCCCCGAGTATGGTCCTCGACGGCGATCTGCCCAAGGCCGACTGGCTGGGCGCGACGCCCTCGCCCAGGCGCTCGGAGCGCGACGGCCAGATCCATACCGTCGTCCCCGGCCGCCCGATCGGCCTGCACCCCCACACCGTCGCCGAGCTGGCGGCCCAGGGCATCCACCTGCACTTCTATGGCGACTTCACCCAGGGGCTCTGGAAGGGCTGGATCGAGAAGGTACACAGCCTGGCCGAGGGCTACCTGCACCTGCACGCCAATGTCGACCAGGACCGCTGGGCCGAGGAGTTCTCGCAGTACGACGCCGGCTGGCTGCACCTGTTCGAGAGCCGCAACGGCGGCGACCTGAGCCGGGCCGACTGGGATGACCTGAACTACCCCGCCCGCATCGCGACCCTGGCCGTCGCCGGGCTGCCCATGATCCAGCGCGACAACGGGGGCGCGATCGTGGCCGCCCAGAGCCTCGCCCGCAGTCGCGAGCTCGGGCTCTTCTTCAGCGACATGGCCGAGCTGCGCGCCCAGCTCGCGGACGCCCCGCTCATGGCCCGCCTGCGGGCGAGCGTCTGGGCCCAGCGCGAGCAGTTCACCTTCGACGCCCACGCCGACCGCCTGGTGGCATTCTTCCGGGAGGTGCTGCGCGCTCGCTAGCGCACGGCCAGGCTGTCCGGATGGGCCTAAGGACTATTTATGCCCCTTGTCAGTGTCCTCATGCCGACCCACGGGCACGCCGCCTTCATCAGGCGCGCCCTCGAGAGTCTGCTGGCGCAGCACCTGACCGACTGGGAGCTGGTCATTGTCGACGACGGTTCGCCCGACGATACAGCGGCGGTGCTGACCCCGTACCTGGCCGACCCGCGCGTGCGCTACGCCCGCCACGGGCGCTGCCTGGGGCTGGGGGCGGCCCTGAACACGGCCACGAGCCTGGCGCGGGGCCGTTATGTGGCCTACCTGCCCTCCGACGACCTCTACTACCCCGAGCATCTGGCGCGGCTGGCGGACCTGCTCGCGACATGTCCCGCGGTCTACCTGGCCCACGGGGGGCTACGCTACGGCTATCAGCACTACGGCGAGGTCGCCCTGAGCGGCGCGGAGCGCGCGGCCCCCGGGCAACCCGACGCTCCCGCCGCATCGTCGCGGCTGAAACTGGTGCAGGTGATGCACCGCCGCGAGCACGAGGGCGAGCTGGCCTGGCCGACCCGTGAGCAGTACGAGAGCGACGCCCTCGAGGGCGAACAGCTGGCCCGCCTGGCCGGCCGGGGCGCGCCGGGCTATAGCGGGGCGATCAGTTGCGAGTGGCTCGACCACGCCGAGCAGCGCACCAAGATCATCGCCCACCACAGCGGCGGGCTCTCGCTCTACCGGGCCCGCTACGGGCTGGGGCGGGGCGACTGGGTCAACTGGCAGCCCAGCAGCGGCCCGCGGCTCGACGAGCGGCGGCGCTACGGGCGCTTCGCCGCCGAGCGCGAGCTGCCCACACCCGGCGGGCTGCGCATTCTGCTCGTGGGCGAGCTCGGCTTCAACCCCGAGCGGGTGCTGGCCTTCGAGGAGCGCGGCCACAAGCTGTTCGGCCTCTGGGTCCCCCGGCCCGAGCTGTGGGACACGGCGGGCCCGCTGCCCTACGGCAACCTCGAGGTCATCCCCTACGACCGGCGCTGGCGCGAGCGGGTGCGCGCCGCCCGCCCCGACGTGATCTACGCCCTGCTCAACTGGCAGGCCATCGCCCTGATCGACGAGGTCGTCGCCGCGGGGCTCGAGGCCCCCCTGGTTTTCCACTTCAAGGAGGGCCCCTTCATCTGCTACGAGCACGGCCTCTGGCCGGCCCTGGCGCGGGTGCTGCGCGGCAGCGCCGCCCGGATCTTCATCAACGAGGAGTGCCGCGACTGGTTCCGGCTGGCCCTCGGCGACCTGCCCGAGCCGCTGCACCTGCTCGACGGCGACCTGCCCAGGGCCGAGTGGTTCGGCGAGGAGTGGGCCCCGAAGCTCTCGGCGGCGGACGGGCAGATCCACACTGTCATCCCCGGGCGCCCCCTCGGGCTGAGCCCCTTCGCCGAGCTGGCGCGGGTCGGGATCCACGTCCACCTCTACGGCGAGCAGTTCCACCAGATGAGCCCCAACCTGGTGCGCGAGGGCCTGGCCAGCGGCTACCTGCACATCCACCCCGCCGTCGAGCCCGCCCAGTGGGTCAGCGAGCTCTCGCGCTACGACGCGGCCTGGCTGCACCTCTACGACAGCCGCAATGGCGGCGATCTGCGCCGCGCCAACTGGGACGACCTGAACCTGCCCGCGCGCCTCGGCACCTACGCCGCGGCCGGCCTGCCCTGGATTATGCGCGACAATCGCGGCCACGCCGTGGCCACCCAGCGTCTCGCCACACAGCTCGACGTGGCGGTGCCCTTCAGCAGTTGGGACGAGCTGGCCGAGCGGCTGCGCGACCGCGCGCACCTGGCCCGGCTCGGCGCCAACATGCGCGCGGCGCGCCGGGGCTTCACCTTCGACGCCCACGTCGACGAGCTGATCGGGGTGTTCCGCCGGGTGATCGGGTGAGCCGGGGGTGCGGCGCGGCACACATCCTGCACGCAGGGGGAGGTCATCCGCCAAGACCTCCGTGGCGACCCCGACCACTGGAAGGAGACCCCTATGATGAACAGAGCAACGCAGCGCGCCGCTGCAGCCCTCCCCCTGAATGTCGGCCCGACCGAACGGCTGGCGACCGCCCTGGCCGGCGGCCTGCTCGCCGCCTACGGGCTGCGCAAAGAGCGCGGCGGCTGGCCCATGGCCCTGCTCGGCGGCGCCCTGGTGCTGACCGGCGCCACCGGGCGCAGCCCGATCTACAAGGCCCTGGGCGTCAGCACCGCCGGCGCCCAGACGGTCCAGATCGAGCACGCGATCACCGTGAATGTCGAACCCCAGCGGCTCTACGACTTCTGGCGCAACTTCGAGAACCTGCCCCGCGTGATGCCCCATCTCGTCGAGGTGCGCACCCATGGCGAGAGCCGCTCGCACTGGGTCGCCAGGGCGCCCGGCGGGACCAGGGTCGAGTGGGACGCCGAGCTGGTGGAGGACCAGGCGCCCCACCTGATCGCCTGGCGGGCCCTGCCGGGCCAGGCCCAGGTCTGGAGCGCCGGCACGGTGCGCTTCCAGCCCGCCCCCGGCGACCGCGGCACCGAGGTGCGCGTGCACATGGAGTACGCCCCGCCGGCCGGGCCGATCGGCCAGGCCGTCGCCAAGCTGGCCGGCGAGGAGCCGGACAACCAGGTGCTCGATAGCCTGCGCCGCCTCAAGATGATCTTCGAGGCCGGCGAGGTGGCCACGAGCGCCATGCGGCCCGACCAGGACTGGGAGCAGGGCAAGCAGCCCTGGCAGCAAGACGACAATGGTGCGGCGCCCGAGCGGGCGCGGGAGGTGGGCCGATGAAGGCGCTGCGCTGGTACGGCAAAGAAGACGTGCGGGTCGAGCAGGTGCCCGACCCCGCGATCGTCAACCCCCGCGACGCAATCGTGCGCGTCACCACCACCTGCATCTGCGGCTCGGACCTGCACATGTACGACGGCTACATCCCCACGATGCAGCCCGGCGACATCCTGGGCCACGAGTTCATGGGCGAGGTGGTGGCCCTGGGCAAAGAGGTCAGCAATGTGCGGATCGGCGACCGGGTGGCCGTCCCCTTCACCATCGCGTGCGGCAGCTGCTTCTTCTGCAAGAGCGACCTCTGGTCCCTCTGCGACAACACCAACCCCAACGCCCATATGGCCGAGGCCCTCTGGGGCTACTCACCTTCGGGGCTGTTCGGCTACTCGCACATGGCGGGCGGCTACGCGGGTGGGCAGGCCGAGTACGTGCGTGTGCCCTTCGCCGACGTCGGCCTGCTGAAGATCCCCGACGGGCTGGCCGACGAGCAGGTTGTCTTCCTGACCGACATCTTCCCCACGGGCTACATGGCCGCCGAGGTCTGCGAGATCAAGCCAGGGCAGGTGGTGGCGGTGTGGGGCTGCGGGCCGGTGGGCCAGTTCACCATCCGCAGCGCCTTCATGCTGGGCGCCGACCGGGTGATTGCGATCGACCGCCTGCCCGAGCGGCTGCAGATGGCCCAGGCCGGCGGCGCCGAGGTGATCAACTACGAGGAACAGCCCGTCCTCGAGACCCTGCGCGAGCTGACGGCCAATCGCGGGCCCGACGCCTGCATCGACGCGGTCGGCATGGAGGCCCACGGCGCGGGCGCCTGGGGCGTCTACGACAAGGTCAAACAGGCGGTGCGCGCCGAGACCGAGCGCCCGATCGCCCTGCGCGAAGCGATTATGGCCTGTCGCAAAGGCGGCATCGTCTCGATCCCCGGCGTCTATGGCGGCGTGGGCGACAAGATCCCCCTGGGCGCGATCATGAACAAGGGCCTGACCCTGAAGAGCGGCCAGACCCATATGCACCGCTACATGCGCCCCCTGCTCGAGCGCGTCGAGCGCGGCGAGATCGATCCCTCGTTCGTGATCACCCACCGCATGCGCCTCGACGAAGCCCCGGAGGCCTACCGCACCTTCCGCGACAAGCAGGACGGCTGCATCAAGGTGGTGTTACAGCCATAAGGGAAGGTGTGGAGGGGCCAGGCCCCTCCACGCCTCCCGCAAGACGGTAATGCAAAGCCTAATCGGCGCTCGCCGCGGCGGGAGCCGGGGCGCGGCGTCGCTCGGGCACGAAGAGGCTGAGCAGCATCACCAGGACGGGCAGGGCCGTGAGCACGAGCAGCGCCTGGGCCAGCCCTGCCGTATCGGCGAAGGCGCCCAGGGCCGCCACACCCAGCCCGGCGGCGCCGTAGGCGGTGCCCAGGGTCAGCCCGCCGGCGAGGCCAAGGTGGTTCGGCATAGCGTCCTGGATCATGACTACGGTCAGGGTCCAGGGCGCGGTGATCATGGCCCCGGCCAGGGCGATGGCCGCGAGCTGCACCAGGCCCTCGCTGCGGAAGACCACGAACAGGGCCGGCAGCACGATCGCCATCGAGCCGGCCATCACGATGCGCCGCCCCAGCCTGTCGGCCACGGGGCCGCTGAAGAGCGTGCCGACCGCGCCCATGAGCGCCATCACCGTGACCAGCTGGGCGGCCTGGGCCTGGTTCATGCCGCCCTCGGTGGTGAAGTAGAGCGGGATGAAGGTCTGCAGACCCGCCTGGACCACCGAGCGCAGGATCAGCAGGGTCAGCAGGAAGCTGACCAGGGCGAGCGCGCCCCAGGGGAAGCTGGCGGCGACCCCGCCCACGCTCGGGCGGGGCGCGTGGGGCGCCGGGGCCGGGCGCTCGTAGCCGCGCCGCTGCCACCAGAGTAGCGCCATCCCGAGCAGCATCGGCAGCAGCATGGCCGTGGCACCGGGCGGGCCGAAGCGCTCGATCAGGATCGCACAGAGCAGCGGGCCCAGGGCGAAGCCCATGTTGCCGCCGAAGAAGAAGACCGACGAGCCCGTCGCCTTGTGGTCCCCGCTGACCGTACGGGTGTGGGTCAGGGCCTCGGGGTGGAAGGCCGCCGAGCCGATGCCGCTGAGCACCACCGCGCCCAAGACGAGCCAGTAGCTCGGCAGAAAGAGCACCCCCGCCATCGCCAGGCCGCACAGGGCCGTGCCCGCGAAGACGAGCCAGCGCAAGTTCCAGCGGTCGCTGATCAGGCCGAAGAACGGCTGGGCCACGGCGATGATCAGGCTATTCACGCTGATGATCGCCGCCGCAGAGGCGTAGCTCAGCTTGAATGAGGTGAGCAGCAGCGGCAACAGCACCACCAGCGAGCTGGTCTGCATGTCGACGGAGGTGTGGGCCGCGGTCAGGGCCGAGAGGGCCGCCCGCTTGAGGGGGCGCACCTCTGCGCCCACCTCGGCGGCCTGGGACGCGGGCAGGGTCTGGGTGCTCATGGATCTCCTGGCATGGCGAGAGCCCTATGCTACCACAGCCCGTAGCCCGCCGCGTCGGCCTCCGGCCTCAAACCGCCTGCCCATCGGCAGGCGCGCTCCCCTCGACATGGTCGACCTGCGACTTGTAGGCCGCCGTGGACAGGCCGCGCCCCACCGCCTTCACCAGGTCGTCGACCTCGAAGGGCTTCAGGATCACCTGGACGCCTTTGCTGAGCAGATAGCCCTCTGTCTCGCGCACGGCCTCGAGGGCGGCGGTGCAGACAATCACGGGGATGTCGGCCGTCTCGCGCACCATCTTGACCTTCTGGAGCATCTGGAAGCCCTGATTCTCCTGCCCGAACAGGAAATCCAGGATGATCAGATCGGGGCGCACCCGCGCGATCTCCTCCATGTCGTGGATCGCCGAGGAGTAGAGCACGACTTCGTAGCCCTCTTCGGTCAGGATGTCGCTGAAGAGCGCGAGAATCTCCTGGGTATCATTGACCACCATGATGCGCGTCATCACAACCTCCTGCCAGGGATAGGGGCGCGCCGTATCGCGCGTGAGACTGAGCGACTCCGGGGCGCAGGGCGAGTGCATAGTACCATAGCATTGCCCGCGAGGGCCGCGGCTTCGTGCTTTTGGCCTGGCAGGAGCGGGTATACTATGCCCCACGCAGCAGCGCCAGCTTATGGAGAGCCCGATGAGTGACCTGAGCGCCCCCTACATCTGCTACCGCGCCCCTGGCCCGATTGTCGTGGACGGCAAGCTCGACGAGCAGGCCTGGAGCCTGGCGCCGCGCTCCCACCGCTTCGTCGACATCGTGAGCGGCTCGCCCGGCCTCTACGACACACGCGCCGCCGCCCTCTGGGACGACGAGGCGCTCTACGTCGGCTTCTGGATCGAAGAGCCTTATGTGCGCGCCGAGCTGACCGAGCGCGACAGCCTGATCTTCCTCGAGAACGACGTCGAGGTCTTCATCGACGGGGGCGATAGCTACTACGAGTTCGAGATCAACGCCCTGGGCACGATCTACGAGGTCTTCTTCATCTGGCGCGACGCCTACAGGCGCGGCGGCCCCTTCGACGTGCCCGAGTTCGACCCGATCGCCCAGGGGGCCTACAGCTTCGGCGGCAACCACGACCGCAGCGGCGAGCACTTCTGGCGCGGCAGCCACCCCCGTGGGGTGCGCTGGGCCTACACGGGCTGGGACATGCCCGGCCTGCGCAGCGCGGTCCACGTCGACGGGACGCTCAACGACCCCAGCACCCCGCACCGCGGCTGGAGCGTCGAGCTGGCCTTCCCCTGGGCTGGCATGGCCTGGCTGGCGGGGGGCCGCCCGCTGCCGCCACAGGAGGGCGACGAGTGGCGCATCTTCTTCGGGCGCTACCAGAAAATGGAGCTGAACGGCCAGACCGTCCACGCCGGCTGGGCCTGGACGCCGATCGGCTCGGGCGACAACCACGCGCCCGAGCGCTTCACGCCGGTGCGCTTCTCGACCCGCGTGGCCGGCGCGTAGGCGCGCCCCTAGCCGTCGCTCATCAGGGCCTCGATCAGGTGCGGCCCGGGCTCGCGCAGCGCCTCGGCCACGGCGGCGGCCAACTCCTCGGCGCTCTCGGCGCGACGGGCGGGCACGCCCATGCCCCGCGAGACCGCCGTCCAGTCGATCGTCGGCGGCTCGAGCCGCATCAGGCTGCTGGCCTGGGGCCCGGGCGTCGCGCCTGCGCCTGTGGCCTGGTACTCGATCTCGAGGATGCGATAGGTGCGGTTATTGTAGAGCACCGTCGTGACGTTCAGCCCCTCGCGGGCCTGGGTCCACAGGGCCTGCAGCGTATAGGCCGCGCTGCCGTCGGCCTGCAGGCACAGCACCGGCCGGTCGGGGCAGGCGACGGCCGCGCCCGTGGCCAGGGGTAGGCCGATGCCGATCGAGCCCCCCGAGACCGGCAGCCAGTCGTGGGGCGGGGCGCCGAGGCTGGCGTTCCAGGCCGGGTGCCCGCCTGTGATCGCCTCGTCGACCACGATCGCGTCCTCGGGGATGAGCGCGCCCACGGCCCGGGCCAGGGTCGCCGCGGTGAGCCGCCCGGCGGGTAGCTGGGGGCGGTCGTGGGTCACGAGCGGAGGCGCACCCCTGACGCCGAGCAGGTCGGCGAGGCGGGCCAGGGCGTCGGCCGGGTCCTCCTCGGGGCGGGCCAGGGTGATGATCTCGGCGTCCGGCGGGGCCAGCAGGCTCGGCGCGCCCGGGTAGGCGAAGAAGGCCACGGGCGCGCGAGCGCCGACCAGGATCAGGCGGCGCACCCCGGCCAGAAAGCGCAGGGCGTCGGCCACGCCGTAGGGGACGCGCTCGGGCGACACGCGGCCCGCACCCCGCTCCTGGCGGGCGAAAAAGGTGCTGCCGGCCAGGCGGGCCCCGCCGGCGGCCGCCACGCTCCCCGCCAGGGCCAGGGCCTCGCCCTGCAGGGCCGCGCCGCCCAGCAGGATCATCGCGCCCGCGCCGGGGCGAAGGGCTGCGGCCGCGGCGACCACGGCAGCGTCGGCCACCCGCGGGGCCGCGGCGAGGGGCGCGGCAGGGGCGGGGCCGCCACACTCCTCCCAGGTCACATTGGCCGGCGTGATCAGGGTCGCGATCTGGCCGGGCGACTGGCGCGCGGCCGCGATGGCGGCGGCGGTGTCGCCGGCGAGCGCGCCCACATGGGCGCTGGTGCGCACCCAGCTCGAGACGGTGCGGGCCAGGCTCGTGATGTCCGAGGTCAGCGGGGCGTCGTAGGGCAGGTGGGCGACGGCGTGCTCGCCGACGATGTTGACCAGCGGCACCCCCGCGCGGCGGGCGTTATGTAGGTTCGCCAGGCCGTTGGCGAGGCCGGGCCCCAGATGCAAGAGGGTCGCGGCAGGGCGACCGCTCATGCGCGCGTAGCCGTCGGCGGCGCCCGTCGCCACACCCTCGAAGAGGGCCAGGACGGCGCGCATGCCCGGCACCTGGTCGAGGGCGGCCACGAACTGCATCTCGGACGTGCCGGGGTTGGTGAAGCAGACCTCGACCCCCCCGGCGACCAGCGTGCGCAGCAGCGCCTCGGCTCCTCTCATGGCCTGAGTCTCCTCTCGAGATGCAGAAACCTCGCTTTAGCGGCGCACCGCGGGCAGATAGGCCCGCACGGGCAGCCCGGCGCTGCCGACCGAGGTGGGGGCGCTCGTCGGGGTAGTGGTCGGCGTGTTGGTCGGCGTAGTCGCCGGCGTATTCGTCGGGGTGGCCGTGGCCGGTACATTGATCAGGCCCGCGTCGTAGATCGTCGTCGAGATGACGTTCGAGGCCAGGGTGAAGACGTCGCTGAAGCCGAAGGTATTGACGATCAGCAGCCGGTTGATATCGCTGTCCTTCTGATCGTCGGCGCCCGCATCCTTGGGCGCGAAGCTGGCCCCTGGCGGCAGCACCACCCTGATCCGGTAGTCGCCGGGCAGCGGGGCCACGACCGTGTAGCTGCCGGTGGGTGAGGTGAGCGCCTGGTCGATCAGCTGCGTGCGCTCGGGGTTCCAGAGCTGTACCGTCACGCCACCCAGGCCCGGCTCGCCCGCCTCCTGGATGCCGTTGGCGTTGAGGTCGACCCAGACGAAGTTGCCGATGTTGATCGGCGTGGGCGTGCGGGTCGGCGTGGGCGGCCGGAAGACAATGATCCCGGCGTCGTAGATCGTCGTCGAGATGACGTTCGAGGCCAGGGTGAAGATCGCGGTGAAGCCGAGGTTGCCGCCCGCGGGGCTGATGTCGCTATCTTTCTGATCGTCGCCGCCGGCCTGATCCTGCGGCGAGAAGCTGTCCTGGGCCGAGGGCAGCACCACCCTGATCCGGTAGTCGCCGGGCAGCGGGGCCACGACCGTATAGCTGCCGGTGGGTGAGGTGACCGTCTGGTCGATCAGCTGGGTCTTGGCGCTGTTCCAGAGCTGCACCGTCACGCCCGCCAGGCCCGGCTCGCCCGCATCCTGCCTGCCGTCCTGGTCCAGGTCGTCCCAGACGAAGTTGCCGATATTGATCGGCGTGGGCGTGCGGGTCGCCGTCGCGATAAGCTGGCTGACGCCCGCGGCCTCATCGGTCGGCTCGCCGGACAGTGGCGGGCTGGTGGCCCCCGTCGAGCGCGGGCCCAGCACAGCCGAGGGCGTCTCGGACTGTAGCTGGGCGCGAGCCCGCCCGGGCATGTTGCGCCAGCCCAGTGCGGCCACGGTCAGCAGCCCGACCGCCAGGGCGCTCGACAGAGCGCGTCGCAGCAGAGACGCTCGTTGGCTCATAGCCCCCTCCTCGTGTTCAGTCTCGATGTACGGCGGACGCTATCTGCGATGTGGCCCGAGGGGGTTATTGAATAGCGCCAGTGCTTGTGGCAATTGTAGCACGCGGCCGGGTGCCGCGCCGGGGCCCTGCCCCAGTTTCGCCCAGCCCCGAGGTGTGGTATCGTGGACGCACCCCAAGCGTACACTCTGTAAACCTCTATTGCCGAGGAGCACTCAATGCTGATCTCGCTCCAGGAGACGCCGGCCCTGCGGCTGCACCCCGACGACGACGTGGCCGTGGCCCTGATCCCCCTGCCGCCCGGGCGCAACGTCCTCGTGGCGGGCCAGGCCGTGCGGGCCGCCGCCGCCATCGCCCCCGGCCACAAGCTGGCGCTGCGGGCCATCGCCGTGGGCGCGCCGGTGCGCCGCTACGGCCAGGTGATCGGCTTCGCCACCGCCCCGATCGCCCCGGGCGACCACGTCCACTCGCACAATCTCGCCGTGGGCAGCATGACCCTGGACTACGAGTTCGGCACCGACCTGCGCCCCGTGCCCATGGTCCCCGAGCCCGAGCGCCGTACCTTCCTCGGCTACCGCCGCCCCGGCGGCCGCGCCGGCACGCGCAACACCATCGCCGTGATCGGCACCGTGAACTGCTCGGCCCACACCGTGCGCCGCATCGCCGAGCGGGCCCGCGCCGAGCTGCTCGGGGCCTACCCCAACGTCACCGACGTGGTCGCCATCGCCCACAAGAGCGGCTGCGCCACTCGCGCCGGCAGCCCCGAGCTCGAGCTGCTCCAGCGCACCCTGGCCGGCTTCGCCCAGCACCCCAACGTGGCGGCCTGCGTCTTCGTCGGCCTCGGCTGCGAGGTGAACCAGCACGAGGATCTGATCGCCACCCAGCGCGAGCGCCTGGGCGCCCTCGACGTGCGCCCCTACCTCGGCATCCAGGACCTGGGCGGGGTCGCCGCCACGGTCGAGGCCGGCCTGCGCGCCGTCGCGCAGCTGCTGCCCTACGCCGACCAGTTCCGGCGCGAGCCGCTGCCCGTGAGCGAGCTCTGCCTGGCCCTGCAGTGCGGCGGCTCGGACGGCTTCAGCGGCATCACCGGCAACCCGGCCCTCGGCCACGCCGTCGACCTGCTGGTCGCCCAGGGCGGCACCGCCGTGCTCTCCGAGACGCCCGAGGTCTACGGGGCCGAGCACCTGCTGACCAGGCGCGCGGTGCGCCGCGAGGTGGGCGAGAAGCTATTGCGCCAGATCCGCTGGTGGGAGAACTATACCGCCAGCCAGGGCTTCGAGATCGACAATAACCCCGCCCCGGGCAACAAGGCCGGCGGCCTGACGACGATCTTCGAGAAGTCCCTCGGCGCCGTAGCCAAAGGCGGCAGCCTGCCCCTGACGGCGGTCTACGACTACGCCGAGCCGATCACCGAGAGCGGCTTCACCTTCATGGACACCCCGGGGTACGATCCCGTCTCGGCCACGGGCCAGGTGGCGGGCGGCGCGACGATCATCGCCTTCACCACCGGGCGCGGCAGCTGCTTCGGCTTCAAGCCGGCGCCCAGCATCAAGATCGCCACCAACAGCGCCACCTACCGGCGCATGCCCGACGACATGGACATCAATGCCGGTCGCATCCTCGAGGGCGCCTCGGTCGAGGCGGTCGGCCGCGAGATCTTCGAGCTGCTGATCGCCGTGGCCTCGGGCCGGCCCAGCCTCAGCGAGGCCCAGGGCATCGGCGAAGAGGAGTTCAACCCCTGGATCCTCGGCGCGACGATGTAGGCTTGCACGGGGAAAACCTGACACGGCCAGGCATTTGCCTGGCCGTTATTGCTGCCAGGCCTGCTTACGCCCCCCGGGC
>CAZKTU010000165.1:0-14738 GCA_964555675.1 uncultured Oscillochloris sp. | reverse complement strand
AAGCTCCACGAGGAGGTCGCGCGCTACGCCGGCTTCGCGGCGGCGCACCCGTTGCAGGGCGACGCCCTCAGCCAGGGCGCGCTGCGGCTGATGTGCGAGCTGCAGGACTACCTGGGCGAGATCAGCGGCTTCGCGGCGGTCTCGCTGCAGCCCGCTGCGGGCGCCCATGGCGAGTTCGCCGGCATCCTCGCCTTCAGGGCCTACCATCTCGACCGGGGCGACCACGAGCGCACCGAGGTGCTGGTGCCCGACGCGGCCCACGGCACCAACCCGGCTACGGCGGCCATGTCGGGGCTGAAGGTGGTCGAGGTGAAGAGCGACGCCCGCGGTAACGTCGATCTCGCCGACCTGCGGGCCAAGGTCTCGGCGCGCACCGCGGGCATGATGCTGACCAACCCCAACACGCTCGGCCTCTTCGAGGAGCATATTCTCGAGATCAGCGCGATCGTCCACGATGCGGGCGGCCTGATGTATGGCGACGGCGCGAACTTCAACGCCATCCTCGGCATCGCCAAGCCGGGCGAGCTGGGCTTCGACTTCATGCACTACAACCTGCACAAGACCTTCACCACGCCCCACGGCGGCGGCGGCCCCGGCTCGGGCGCTGTGGGCTGCACGGCGGCCCTGGCCCCCTTCCTGCCCGGGCCGCGCGCACGCCGGCGCGACGATGGCGCCTACGAGCTGTTCACGCCCGCGAAGAGCATCGGCCGCATGAAGGCCTTCCACGGCAACTTCGGCATGCTCGTGCGGGCCTGGACCTACATCAGGACCCTGGGTGAGGAGGGGCTGCGCGAGGTGAGCGAGACGGCCGTGCTCAACGCCAACTATGTGCGCGTCCGCCTGAAGGACCTCTACCCGCAGGCCATCGACCGTATCTGCATGCACGAGACGGTGCTCAAGGGCCAGATCAAGGGCGCCCAGGGCGTGCGCACCCTCGACATCGCCAAGCGCTTGATCGACTACGGGTTCCACCCGCCGACGGTCTACTTCCCGCTGATCGTGCCCGAGGCCCTGATGATCGAGCCGACCGAGACCGAGGGCAAGCGCACCCTCGATATCTTCATCGAGGCCATGCGCGCGATCGCCGGCGAGGCCGTCGAGACCCCCGAGCTGCTCCACGAGGCGCCGACGAAGGCCCCCGTGCGCCGCCTCGACGAGGTCCGCGCCGCCCGCCAGCCCATCCTGCGCTACGACGCCGCGGCCTTCGCCAAAGTGCTCGCCGAGAGCGCGGGCTAACGGCTCTACCGAAGGGGAGTTGGAGGGGCCTGGCCCCTCCAAACTATCCCTGGTGCGGCAGCGCCTGACAATGTGCTCAGGCGTTGCTGAATCTCTCTGGCCGGGCTCGTTCACTTGGTGGACCAGATAGAACCACGGGGGCGCGATGGGCATCCCGTGGTTTAACCTTGCTGATCGCCGGCGGTGTCGGAGCGCATCGCTGCCAGGGAGCTCACCCATGTCGCCGAGGTCTCGCCTCCTCACCGCACTGCTCGCCCTCGTCTTGCTGAGCGCCTGCGCTCCGTCTGTGCCCAGTGCGCCTGCGCCGACCCCCGTCGCCCCCGCGCCGACGGCGGCCGCGGAAGCGCCGACCGCTCCCGCGCCCACGACAGCCCCCGCGCCCACGACGGCTACGGCCCCGACGACAGCTCCCGCCCCCACGACAGCCGCGGCTCCTCAGCTGCCCGCCGGTCTGATCGATGCGCAGAGCGCCGACGACCTGGCCGTGGTAAGCAGTTATGGGGTGGGCCAGGCCTACGGCGCCGCCTTTACGCCTGACGCCGCCTCGGTGGTGGCCGCGACCTCGGCGGGTCTGGCCTGGTTCGCCGCCCCCGGCCTCGAGCCTGAGCGCTTCGAGCCGGTCGGCCCGGTCTTCGACCTGGCCGTCTCGCCCGCGGGCGATCTGCTGGCCCACAGTGTCTTCACCACCGACGACACCCTGCGCAGCGCGGTCCGCAGCGCCGCCGACGCGAGTCTGCTGGTCGAGCTCGACGGCGGCCTGCCGACCTTCAGCCCCGACGGGGCCTTGCTGGCCACCAGCAACCCCTACGGCGAGGAGCCGAGCAGCGCCATCTGGGCGACCGCCGACGGCGCCCCCGTGGCCGAGCTACAGGGTCTCCAGCCGCTCTTCAGCCCCGCCGGCAGCTATGTCGCGACGGTCGAGACGAACTACGAGACGCCCTCGCTGACCCGCATCTACGCGGCAGCGGATGGCGAGCTGCTGCTCGAGGTCGAGGGCGTGCTGCCGGCCTTCAGCCCCGATGAGCAGGCTGTGGCCATCTCGAGCGATGGCCTAATCGAGAGCGCCGGCGAAGTCGTGCGCTACAGCCTGCCCGACGGCGAGCGGCTGAGCGCCGTCCCGATTGTCGGCCGGGCGGTGTCGGGCTTCAGCGCCGACGGCGCGCGCCTGCTGATCATGGTCGAGCAGGACCTGCTGGTGTGGGACCTCGCCGGCGACGTCGAGCTCGAGCGGCTGGCCGGGGTCAACCTGGCCGAGTATGTGGAGTTCGACTTCGAGCCGCGCTTCGCGCCGGGCGCGGCCAGTGTGGCCTCGTTCGTGCAGTCGTTCGGCGACTGCCCGCCCGTGGGAGTGCGCTTCAGCGCCGTCGACGACGGCAGCCTGATCTACGAGGACGAGCTCAGCTACGAGGCCGCGTTCGCCCCCGACGGCAGCCTGGCGGTGATGCCTACCGGCAACGGGCTGCGTGTGGCCGACCTGGCGACCGGCGAGCTCGCCGAGCGCGAGCTCAGCGCCTATAGCGCCGTCGCCTTCAGCCCCGAGGGCGCCACCATGGCCGCCACCACGGCGGGCGTCGACCCCGAGGGCCGGCCCGAGGCGCGGGTCGAGCTCTGGGACATTGCGGCGGGGACGCTGCAGACCACCCTGCGCAGCGACTCCGAGGACTTCGCCTTCGCAGCCTCGCGCCCCAGCTTCAGCCCTGACGGGAGCCGCGTCGCCGCCCTGCTGGGCACCGGCTGTGCGGCCTTCACGATCTGGCAGGTGGTCGCCTGGGACGTGGCGAGCGGCGAGGTGGTGAGCGCGATTGGCGACCTGCCGACGACCATGGACGCCGAAAGCAACATGAGCGACCGGCTGCCGGCCACCTTCGTGATCGCCCCCGGCGGTGCGGCCGTGGCCTGGGCCGACGACGAGGGTCAGGTCATCGTGCGGCGCGCCGAGGGCGAGGATCAGCTGGTCGCCCTCGAGGTCCCGGCGACGGCCCTGGCCTTCACGCCCGACGGCTCGGCCCTGCTGATCGCCGACGCGGCGGGCGAGCTGCGCTATGCCGCCGTCACGCCCGGCGCGGTCGCGCCCAACGCCGTCTGGAGCATCGACGGAGTGGCGCGCGAGCTGAGTTTCAGCTCTGACGGCTCGCTCGTGGTGGCCCTGCTCGAGGGGGGCGAGGCCCTGGCCCTGGCGGCGAATGACATGAGCGAGGTCGCGCGCATGGCGGTGGCCGCCGACGCAACCGGCGCGACGGTCTCGGCGGACAACGCCGTGATCGCGCTCAGCGAGGCCGAGGGTGCCGCCCTGTACGACGGGGCCAGTGGCGAACTGCTGGGGAAGGTCGCGGGCGGCGCGGACGCGCAGCTCGGGCCGGGGCGGCGGCTGCTGGCCACGCTCGAGGACGGGCGCGTGCTCTTGTGGGGCGCCGAGTGAGCGAGTGATGGGCGCATGTGCGGTACAATAGAGGGGAGCCCAGCATCGTCGATTCGTGCGGAGCACGAAATGAGCTTCTACAAAAGCCGCCACGTCGCGGCGCGCTTCGTCCCCAACCTGTTCGTGCGCTTCGTGCAGCTGTATGTGCGTCCGAAGGTCGAAGGCCGCGAGCACATTCCCGCCGAGGGGTCGTTCATCATCGCCGCCAATCACCAGAGCCACGCCGACACGGCCGTGGTCTTCACCGCGCTACCGCCCGGCGCGCGCGACCGTTTTGTCGCGGCCGCGGCCCAGGACTACTTCTTCCAGGGCGGCCCGCAGCAGTACATGTCGCGGGTGCTCTTCAACGCCATCCCGATCGCCCGCGACCGGCGCGGCGGGCAGGACCCGCTGCGCCACCTGAGCCGCGCTTTGCGCGAGGGCTACGCCCTGCTGATGTACCCCGAGGGCACGCGCAGCAAAGACGGCACCCTGGGCGCGTTCCGCGCGGGCATCGGCAAGCTCGTGGCCGAGTACCCCGGCACGCCGGTCATCCCGACCTGGATTGGCGGCACGACCAGGGTCATGCCCAAGGGCAAGCTGATCCCCCGCCCGGTCAGGGTGACGGTGCGCTTCGGCGAGCCCCTGGTGATCAAGGCTCACCCGAAGTTTCGCGCCACCTGGCAGAGCGCCGCCGACGAGATTCGCGAGGCTGTCCTCGCCCTCGGCGACTACCCCGCGACGCCGGCCCTGCCCGAGAAGCCGGCCCTGCCCGAGGGGTAGCTTAGCCCCGCTTGAGCCGCCCGGCCAGCTCGACGAAGTAGGCCAGCAGCTCGGGGTTCTTGAGCGAGTCGGGGTTGGCGGCCCGCTCGACGGGCGCGCCCATCAGGATCTTCTTGACCGGCACCTCGAGCTTCTTGCCGCTGAGCGTGCGCGGCACGTCGGGGATGGCGAAGATCGCGTCGGGGACGTGGCGCGGCGAGAGGGCCGCCCGGATCGCGCCCTTGATCTGCTTCTCGAGGGCCTCGTCGAGGGCCAGCCCCTCGCGCAGCACCACGAAGAGCGGCATGTACGAGGCCCCGCCCAGGCCCTCGAGGTCGATCACCAGGCTGTCGAGCACCTCGGGGAGGCCCTCGACGACGCGGTAGATCTCGCTGCTGCCCATGCGCACGCCCTGGCGGTTGATCGTGCTGTCCGAGCGCCCGTAGATCACCACGCCGCCGCGCTCGTTGATCACCACCCAGTCGCCGTGGCGCCACAGGCCCGGGTAGTGCTCAAAATAGCTCTCGCGGTAGCGCCGGTCGCCCGGGTCGTTCCAGAATGAGATCGGCATCGAGGGCATCGGCGCGGCGATCACCAGCTCGCCCATGACCCCGGTCACGCTGTTGCCGTCGGTATCGTAGGCCCTGGCGTCGACGCCGAGCGAGCGGCACTGGATCTCGCCGCTGTAGACCGGCAGCAGGGGCGCGCCGCCCACGAAGCAGCCGCACACGTCGGTGCCGCCGCTGACCGAGGCCAGCCAGAGGTCGGCCTTGACGTGCTCGTAGACCCACTCGAAGCCCTCGGGGGGCAGGGGCGAGCCGGTCGAGCCCATGGCCACGATGCGGCTCAGGTCGTACTGGCGGCCGGGCTCCACCTCGCTCTTCATCAGGGCGGTGATATAGCCGGCGCTGGTGCCGAAGAAGGTCGCCCCGCTCGCCTCGGCGAAACGCCAGAGGGCGCCCATGTCGGGGTAGCCCGGGCTGCCGTCGTAGAGCAGCACCGTGCTGCCCACCAGCAGGCCGCCGATCAGCAGGTTCCACATCATCCAGCCCGTGGTCGAGAACCAGAAGAAGCGGTCGCCCGGCTTCAGGTTGAGGTGCAGGCTCAGCTCCTTGAGGTGCTGGAGCAGGATGCCGCCCTGGCTCTGCACGATCGGCTTGGGCAGACCGGTGGTCCCCGACGAGTAGAGCACCCAGAGGGGGTGGTTGAAGGGCACGCGCTCGAAGCGCAGCGCGCCGGGCGCGGCCAGGGCTGTGGCCCAGGGGACGATCGTGCCGCGCAGGCCCGAGGGCGTGGCCGCCGGGTCGAGGTAGGGCACGAAGATCGTCGCCTCGAGGCTGGGCAGGGCGGCCTGGATCTCGGCCACGGCCGCGCGGCGGTCGTGGGCCTTGCCGCCGTAGCTGTAGCCGTCGATGGCGACCAGCACCTTCGGCTCGATCTGCCGGAAGCGGTCGATCACACTGGGGCTGCCGAAGTCGGGCGAGCAGCTCGACCAGATCGCGCCCAGGCTGGCCGCGGCCAGGAAGGCCACCAGGGCCTGGGGGATGTTCGGCAGGTAGGCCACGACCCGGTCGCCTGGGCTGACGCCAAGCTCGCGCAGCGTCGCGGCTACGCTCGCCACCTGGGTCTCGAGCTCGGCCCAGCTGATCGCGGTGAGGGGCTGGCTCTCGGACTGGAAGAGGGCCGCAGGGTGGGCCGCGCTCGCGTTGCGGAAGACGTGCTCGGCGTAGTTGAGGGTCGCGCCCTCGAACCAGCGCGCGCCCGGCATAGTGCGGCTCGACAGCACCGCCGTGTATGGCGCGCCCGCCTCGATCTTGTAGTAGTCCCAGAGCGAGGCCCAGAACTCCTCGAGCTGCTCGACGGACCAGCGCCAGAGCTCGTCGTAGCTGGTCAGGCTCAGGCCGCGGGTGGCGGCGAGCCAGGCCATATAGGCGCGCATGGTGCTCGTGGCCTGCAGCTCCTCGGGGGGCGTCCAGAGCAGGCGCGGGGCGGACTCGTTCGTCATCGAACCCTCCAGGTATAGCGCGTGACGGCTACGCGAATTGTAATACACCTGGGCCGCCGGAGTGCGGTGTGGGCGCTTGCTGCCTGCCGGGCGGGCAATCTGGTACAATGTGCGCGGCAGCGTTTCGCGAAAACCAGATGCGACGATGCAGATACTCACGATCAGCGACGAGATCGTCCCGGCGATCTATAGTCTCAACCTCAAGCAGCGCTTCCCCGATGTCGGGATGATCCTGAGCTGCGGCGACCTCCCTTACTACTATATCGAGTTCGTCGTGACCATGCTGGGCGTGCCGTGCTTCTATATCCACGGCAACCACGACACGGCCGAGGTCCACGAGGACGGCAAGACAGTCGAGGAGGCCCGCGGCGCGGTGAGCCTCGAGGGCCGCGGCGTGCGCCACGCCGGCCTGAGCATCGCCGGGCTCGGTGGGTGCCTGCGCTATAGGCCCGACGGCACCAATATGTATACCGACGCCGAGATGATGCGGCGGGCCTGGCGCCTCGTGCCCTGGATGCTCTTCAACAACTATCGCTACGGCAGCTACCTCGACATCCTGATCACCCACGCCCCGCCCCTCGGCATCCATAATGGCCCCGACTATCCCCACCGCGGCTTCAAGGCCTTCCTCTGGATGATGGAGCGCTTCCGCCCGCGCTACCTCATCCACGGCCACATCCATCTCTCCTACGGCTTCGACGGGGGGGTGCAGAGCGGCTACTGTGACACGACGGTGATCAACACAGCCGGCTTCAGACTGATGGAGGTCGAGCCTCAGACCAATCTGATAAGAAGTTGACATAGCAACGGTTTTCCTTGCAATAAAGCGGTGATCGTGCTACGATCGTTCTGAGAGTGTTGGAGTTATAGGCTACGAGGTTCAGTCAAAGACAGACAGCGATCACACGGCGCCGTGCGACGTGGCCAGGAGCAATATATGTCCTGGATCAACCACACCACCCGTGAGGATTTTAACCGGGCCCGACGCAAGGCGCTGTTCGCCCAGCTCGGCGCCCTGATCAATCGCTCGTCGAACGAGTTGTTGCCCTTCGAGGAGGTGCGGGCCCGCCTGAATGTGCGCGGCCAGCGCCACCTGGGCAACAGGGCCGTCCCCCTCGACCAGATCGTCGGCAGCGAGGGCCGCTACACCGATTTCGACCGGCAGTTCGCGCCCCTCCACGAGGCCACCAAACAGCGCTGGATGTCGATCGACCGGGCTCACCACGAGGCTGTAGCCCTGCCGGCGATCGAGCTGTACAAGCTCGGCGACATCTACTTCGTCAAGGACGGCCACCACCGTATCTCGGTGGCTCGCCTGCAAGGCCAGCTCGACATCGACGCGATCGTCACCGAGCTGATGGTCGACGTGCCCCTCTCCGCCAGCCTGAGCATGCGCGACATGCTGCTGAAGGAGGAGTACAGCGACTTCCTTGAGTGGACCGGCCTGGCCGACCTGCGCCCCGAGCAGCGCATCGAGTTCAGCGAGCCGGGGGGCTACCTGGCCCTGGTCCAGCATATCAACGCCCACCGCTACTACATGAGTAAGGAGCGGGGCTACGATGTGAGCAGCGACGAAGCCGTGGCCAGCTGGTACGACAATGTCTACATGCCCGTGGTCGAGGTGCTGCGCGCCCAGCAGGCCGTCGCGGCCTTCCGCGGGCGCACCGAGGCCGACCTCTACCGCTGGATTATGGATCACCGCTGGTACCTGCGCGAGCGCAACGGCGGGGCCGACCCGGGCCCCCTGGTCGCGGTCGAGGACTACCTGCGCCTGTTCGGCCGGGGGAGCCTGGCGGCCTTCACCGAGCGCCTGATGCGCAGTATGGCCGAGGCCTTCGCCCCCATGGTCGGGCAGGCCGTCTAGGCTGCGGGACCCCTACTCGTCTGCGCTATAATGGGCGCCATGCCCATCTGCTATTGCGGGTGCCGGCCGCCGGCCGCCCGCTGCCCAGCCAACCTGCGATGAATGCTCCTTCTGCGGCTGCCCGCCCCGAGCAGCCCGGCGTCGCCGTAGGCCGAGCCGCCCTCGCGGCCCTGCTCCCCCCCGCCCTGCTGCTCCTGATCACCCTGGCCCTGCTGTTCGCCGGCGCCGCTGCGGCTCGCCCGGGCCTCGACCTGGCCGTCGACGACCCCGCCGCCGGCCGGGCCCTGGTGCGCTTCTACGGGGTCGAGCAGAACGCGACCGATACCTATAGATGGTCCGGGCCTCAGGCCGGGGTCTTCCTGTATGGCTACGACGGTCGCCCCGCCATCGTCACGTTGCGCCTGGCAGCCCCGCGTCCCGCCGGCGAGGGGCCGGTGCTCGCGCGCGCCCGCAGCGGCGGGGCCGAGCTGGGCGAGTTTGCTGTGGCGGGCGACTGGCGGCGCTACCAGCTGCTCGCCCCCACCCGCGCGGCAGGCGAGACGGCTCTGCTGCTCGACACGCTTGCCTTCGTCGCCCCGGGCGACCCGCGCGAGCTGGGGTTTGCGCTCAGCGCGCTGCGCATTGGCCCCGCGGGCCCGGGCGGCCTGCAGCCCGTGCGGACGCTCTATCTGCTCGCCGTGCCGCTGCTGGGCTGGCTCGCCCTGACGCGCCTCGGGGCGCCGCGCCTGGTCGCCCTGGGTGTGGGCCTCGCCCTGGCCTGTCTGGTCGGGCTGGCCGCGGCCTTCCCCACGGCGGGGGGCTACTGGCTGCCGACCCTCGGCTGGCCTCTGTGGCCCGCTGTGCCGTTGCTGCTGCTGGCGTTCTGGCCCCGCCTGGCCCCGCCCCTGGCTACGGCCAGGGCATGGGTAGACGGGCGGCCCGCCATCGCCTGGGCCGGGCTCGGCCTAGGTCTGCTCGCCCTCGTCGCGGTGCGCCTCGGGCTGCCCTGGCCCCTGGGGATGACCGCCCTCGCTCTGGGCGCCTGGGCCGGCCTGGGGTTGACCGCGGCGCCGCCCGCGCCTGCGGCCGAGCGCCCCGTCGCGCCGCGCCTGCTCGGCTGGGCCCTGCTCGGCGCCCTGGGCCTGGCCTTGCTCTTGCGCTTCGTCAACCTCGATGGGCAGCCGGCCGGCCTCTGGCGCGACGAGTCGCGCCACGGCTTGCAGGCCCTGCGCATCTGGAGCGACCCGAGTTACAGGCCGATCTATGTGGTCGAGGGCGCCGACCTGCCGGCCCTGCTCTTCTATCTCATGGCCCCCGTGGTGGGGCTGCTCGGCCCGCACCCCTGGAGCGCCCGCCTGGTGAGCGCCCTGGCCGGCGCTCTGACGCCCCTGGCCCTCTACTGGGCGGCCGGGCCGCTGTTGGGGCGCCGCGCCGCCCTGCTGGCCGCGGCCCTGGCCGCCTGGGCCTCGTGGTCCCTCAGCATGAGCCGCTGGGCCTTCCCCGCCACCCTCGACCACCTGCTCGTGCTCACGGCCGTGGGCCTGGTGTGGCGTTGTCTGGGGGAGCGACCAGGGACCAAGGACCAAAGACCAGGGCTGGAGGAGGGCGGGCCGACAGGGCCGACTAGAGAGCCGGCGAACACCCCATGGTCTGAGGCCTTTGGTCTCTGGCCGACCCTGGGCATGGCCCTGGCCGGCCTGCTGGGCGGGCTGGCGGTGTACGCCTACCATACGGGGCGGGTCGCGCCCCTGGCCCTGGGGGCCGTCGCGGCGATCCGGCTCGGGGCGGCGCCCAGGGCCTGGCGGCGGGCGCTGCCGGGGCTGGCCGCGGCCGCCCTCGTGGGGGCCCTGGTGATTGCGCCCCTGGCCTTCTATATCTTGAGTGACCTCGAGGGCTACAACCGCCGCGTCGGCAGCGTCTCCATCCTCGACAGCAACGACCCGGCGACCCACTCGCCCCTTGGGCTGCTCCTGAGCAACCTGGGGCGCTACGCCCTGGCCTACCACGTGGCCGGCGACGCCAACGGGCGCCATCACATGCCCGACGCGCCCCTGCTCGACCCCCTGGTCGGGCTTCTGCTGGCCCTCGGCCTTGGGCTGGCCATCGTGCGCGCCGGGCGCAGCCCCGGCCTCGCGGCAGCCCTGGCCCTGGGGGCGGTCTACCTCATCCCTGGGGTCTTCAGCGGCAATGCGCCCCACGCCATGCGCTCGCTCGGCACCCTCGCGCCCGCCCTGATGCTGGCCGGAGCGGGGCTGGCCGCCGTCGCCGTTGGGCCGCGGGCGCCGGGGGGCGGCCGGGCCGCCTGGCTCCTCGGCGGAGCCCTGGCCGCGAGCCTGGCCTTCAACGGCTGGCTCTACTTCGGGGCTATGCGGCTCGAGCCCACGGTCTACGGCGAGTTCGATCTGCTGGAGACGACGATGGGACGGGTGGCGCAGGCGCCGTACGCGACGGCCGATCCCGAGCTGCGCGCGGTCAAAGTCTATCTGCCCGAGCAGCAGCGCGGCGAGGATACGGTGCGCTTTCTGACCTGGGGCCTCGTCGTGGGCGCCTACACGGGCGCGCCTCTGCCCGCCGACGGGCCAGCCCTGCTGATCCTGCCGGCCTCGGCGACCCAGGCCGAGCAGCAGGCGGCCCTGGCGGCCCTCGGCCCCGGTGCGGCCGCCCTCGGCCCGACGGCGCACTACCCCGGCACCGACGAGCCGATCGCCCTGGCTTTCGGGCGCGGCGAGGCCGCGGCGCGTCTGCTTGCCGAGGCGACCAGGGCCAATTTCTCAGGGAGGTGAGCATGACCCAGCCGAGCCCCGCGCTCTCCGAGCGCATCTACCGGGTGGTGCGGCAGATCCCCGCCGGCGAGGTGAGCAGCTACGGCGACATCGCCGCCATCGTCGGCGGCGGCTGCGACGCGCGCACCGTCGGCTACGCCCTGGGCGACCTGGGGCCCCGCGAGGCCGAGGTGCCCTGGCAGCGCGTGGTCAGCCGCGACGGCACGATCAGCACCCGCGGCCTGACGCAGCGCCAGTTGCTCGCGGGCGAGGGCGTGGCCTTCGACGAGCAGGATCGGGTGATCATGCCCCGCCACCGCTGGCGCGGCCCCGACCCGGCCTGGTGCGCCGAGCACAGCTGCACACCCCTGCCGCCCCGCGACGACGTCGAGCAGCTGGGGCTGTTTTAGGGCCGCCCCGTGTGCGGGGCCGTGGTGGGAGGGGTGTAGATACGATCTATGGTTATGAGCACTCTGGCGGAGCAGTGGCGCCTGCTGCCCTACAGCGAGGCGTCGGCGGGCGAGGAGCTGGCGGCGGCCGAGGGGCTGCTGGCGGGGCTGGCCGAGGAGGCGCGGCCGGGGGTGCGCTGGTACGGGGCGCGGCGGCCGGCCCTGGTGATCGGCTCGGGCCAGCGACCCCACGAGGTTGATGGCGACGCGGTGGTCGCGGCCGGCGGCAGTCTGCACCGGCGCGCCTCGGGCGGCACGGCGGTGCTGTTCGTGCCGGGCTTTTTGATGCAGGATATTGCGCTGCCGCCGGGCCACCCGCTCTACCTGTCCGACGTGAGCGAGTCCTACGCCTGGCTCGGCGCCGTCTGGGCCGAGGCCCTGGGGGGGCTCGGCATCGACGCCGAACTGATCGACGTGCCGAGCGCCCGCGCCGATACGAGGGCGGCCGACCCGCTGGCGCGACGGGCCTGCTTTGGCGGGCGCTCGCCCTACGAGGTGCTGGCGGGGGGGCGCAAGCTGGTGGGCTTCTCGCAGATTCGGCGCAGGGCGGGCGCTCTGTTCCAGGTTGGCCTCTACGCTCACTGGCCCGGGGCCGAGCTGGCGGCCCTGCTGCGGTTGCCGCCGGCCGAGCGCGAGGCTACGGCCGCGGCCCTGGCCGGGCGGGTGGCGGGGCTGGACGAGCTGCTGCCGGCGCCGCCCTCGCCCGCGGCGATCATGGGGGCGTTCGCGGCGGCCCTGGCCCGTCGCCACGGCGTGGCGCTGGCGCCCGCCCCCTGGCGCGCCGACGAGTTGGCGGCGGCCCGCGCCGCCCTGCCGCGCTATGCCGCGCTCGAGCCGGGCGCAACAGTACCGCCCGCCCCGTCGTCATAGTGCTCAGAAGGGCCCGGCAAGAGCGCCGGGCCAGACAATGAAGCGAGGCAATCGAGCATGTCCACAACGACGGTCTATCGCACCGAGCGCGGCCCCAACCTGCTGCTGCGGGCGCTCTACTTTCTGGTCTTTGGCCTCTGGTTCAGCGCGATCTGGGCCAGCGTAGCCTGGGTGCTCTGTGTGACGATTATCGGCCTGCCCCTGGGCCTCTGGATGCTGAACCGGCTGCCGCAGGTGACGACCCTGCGCCCCCAGCGCGGCGACCTGGTGGTCAGCTCGGCGGGCGAGGTCTACAGGGCCGAGGTGCCGCAGCAGCCCTTCATCATCAGGGCCCTCTGGTTCGTGCTGGTGGGCTGGTGGCTGAGCGCCCTCTGGATGACGGTGGCCTGGGCCCTCTGCACCGTGATCATCGGCCTGCCCGTCGGCTTCTGGATGTTCGACCGGGTGCCCGCGGTGGTCACCCTGGCCCGCAGCTAGTAGACTGGCCGGGCTACCCTGCGGGGTGGGGCGCAGCCATGGGTGCGCCCTAACAGGTGGCGGGGCTACCCGTCAGCTTTGCTTGGACGGAGTACTATATGCTCGCAAGCGATGCTTGCGGCATGGCGTAGGACGGAAGAGGGGGTTTTCAGGGAGGGCTTGCCCTCTCTGCGACCCTCCCAGTAGGTAAAAGGGCGCAGAGTGCTGCGCCCTTTCGCATGCACACAAACATGCGCGTCTCGTGTACAATAGGGTCCATACCGCCACGGACCCCGGAGCACCTATGCGTCACCTCGCCCGAGCCGCGGGGCTTACCCTCTGCCTGCTGGTCCTGCTCACCACATGTAGCGCGCCGGGGCGCAGCCCGGGGATCTCGGGCTTCATCGCGGCGCCCACGCCGGCCGCCGGCCCCACTGTGCTGCCGACGGTGACGCCCGCCCTGGCCGTGGCCGGCGGCGCGGGCGGCCCTGCCTCGCCCCCGCTGGCCGCCATGATGGCGCCGGCCTCGACGGGCCAGCTGCCCCCCGAGGTCCAGGCGCGGGTCGCCCAGATGGACGCCTACCTGGCGAGCCTGACCCAGCAGGGCGCCTTCAGCGGCGCCGCTCTGGTCTCGTACAAGGGCCGCATCCTGCTGAGCCAGGGTTACGGCCTCGCCAACCGCGAGGAGGGCATCCCGGCCGTGGCGGGGACGCGCTTCCGGCTGGCCTCGGTGACCAAGCCCCTCACGGCCATCGGCGTGCTGCGCCTGGCGGACCAGGGCAAGCTCAACCTGGGGGCCTCGATCTGCGACTACCTGAGCCCGTGCGGCGGCGCCTGGGGGCCGGTGACGGTGGCCGACCTGCTGCGCCATACCTCGGGCATCGCCGATCTGGCCGACTTCGCCAATTTCGTGACCTACGAGCAGCAGCCCGCCACGCCCGACCAGCTAGTGGCGCGCTTCCGCGACATGCCCCTGGGCTTCACGCCCGGCTCGCTCTACGACTACAGCAACTCGAACTACGTGCTGCTGGGGCTGATCATCGAGCGGGCCTCGGGCAGGGCCTACGCCGACTTCATGCGCGACGAGATCTTCGCGCCCCTCGGCATGGCCGATACGGGCCTCGACCCGGGCGACTTCGGCCCCCTCGAGGGGACGCGCGGCTACGCGGGCGGCGCCCTCGACATCCCGCTCGACGTCAGCAACCTCTTCGGCGCGGGCGACCTCTACTCGACGGTCGAGGACCTGAACCGCCTGGCCCTGGCCCTCGACACGGGGGCCCTGCTGCCGCCCGAGCTGGCCGCCCAGATGGTCACGCCGGGCAATGGCCGCTACGGCATGGGCTGGATGATCGAGCAGCGCGGGCCCAACCGCCTGGTCTACCACCCCGGCTCGATGAGCGGCGCGGCGACCTGGTTCGGGCGCTACCCCGACCTCGGCCTCACGATCGTCGTGCTCAGCAACGACTACTACGCGAACGTCTACGCAATCGCCGACGAGCTTGCGCGCCTGGCGCTCGGATAGGGGCTCCGGCTCCCGCGCGAGGGCTGCGCCCTTCGAGCCCGCCTTCTAGGGTCGAGCCCTGCCACCCTGTTTCTGTGGGAGGGCCTGCCGCCAGGCCCTCCCACACCCACCCGCCGCGAGGGCTTCGCCCTTCGAACCCAGAAAGAGCCGGCTGTGCCAGCCCACCTTGCTGTGCGGTCATGCCGCCTGGGAGCTGCAGGTTGGATGATGGGGTAGCTGACAGGCGGCATGACCGGGCGAGCCGAGCAAGGGCGAACAGGCGTATCGGCGCTATGAAGCAGGGGCCCACCCGCGCCATGGCGCCCCGTCTGCAGCTCCCAGGCGGCATGATAGTAGGGCCTGCGGCACAGCAAAGCTAGCTCTTTATGGGGTCCAGGGGCGCAGCCCCTGGCGCGGGAGAGCGCGAGAGGGCCGGCGGCGGCCCTCTCGCAAATA
>CAZKTU010000164.1:1205-14780 GCA_964555675.1 uncultured Oscillochloris sp. | reverse complement strand
GGGTCAGCGGCTCGGGCAAGAGCTCGCTGGCCTTCGATACGCTCTACGCCGAGGGGCAGCGCCGCTACGTCGAGAGCCTCTCGGCCTACGCCCGCCAGTTCCTCGGCCAGATGGAGAAGCCCAAGGTCGACCTGATCGAGGGCCTCTCGCCGGCGATCGCGATCGAGCAGAAGAGCGCCAGCAAGAACCCCCGCTCGACCGTCGGCACCGTCACCGAGGTCTACGACTATATGCGCCTGCTCTTCGCCCGGGTCGGCACCCAGCACTGCCACCAGTGCGGCCGCCCCGTGGCCTCGCAGAGCGCCGAGCAGATGGTCAACCGGGTCCTCGCCCTGCCCGCCGGCACGCGCTTTATGGTCCTCGCCCCCCTGGTCAGTCAGCGCAAGGGCGAGTACAAAGACATCTTCGCCGAGGCCAAGGCCGAGGGCTTCGTCCGCGTGCGCGTCGACGGCGAGATCCACGGCCTCGACGAGGAGATCAAGCTCAACAAGAAGGTCAAGCACACCATCGAGGTGGTCGTCGACCGCCTGGTGATGCCCGCCCAGGGCGCCGAGGCCCGCCACGAGCAGGCCGCCGCGGGCGCGGGCTTCGCCGCCGCCGGCGCCGGCAGCGAGTACGAGGCCTTCGTCACTCGCCTCACCGACAGCATCGAGCAGGCCCTGCGCGTCGGCGAGGGCAGCGTGATCATCAACATCCCCGAGGGCCTGAAGCGCGAGGCCCAGGCCGATCAGGCCGACGCCCAGCCCCAGGTCGCCCCGCCCAAATCTCGCCGCAAGACGCGCGCCGCGGCCGCGCCCCAGGACGCCCCCCCCGAGGCCGAGGCCCTGCGCCCCTCGCCCCTCGCCGCCGAAGAGTGGCTGATGAGCGAGAGCAATACCTGCACGACCTGCGGCATCTCCTTCCCCGAGCTGGCCCCCCAGATGTTCTCGTTCAATAACCCCCAGGGCGCCTGCCCGCAGTGCGCCGGCCTCGGCACACGCCTCGAGGTCGACCCCGCCCTGCTGGTGCCCAATGGGGCCCTCACCCTGCACCAGGGCGCCCTCCCCTACTGGGGCGAGCTGCGCAAGAAGACCGATTCGTGGGCCTACAAGGCCCTCGTCTCGATCGCCGCCCACTACGGCTTCAGCCTCGACACCCCCTGGGAGCAGCTGAGCGAGCGCCAGCGCGAGGCGATCATCTTCGGCAGCGGCCGCGAGAAGCTCCGCTTCACCTGGTCGAGCGACAGCGGCAGCCGCGGCGAGTTCTTCCGCACCTGGGAGGGGGTGGCCGCCGAGATCCGCCGCCGCTTTATGCAGACCGGCAGCGACTCGGCCCGCGAGTTCTATGTCCAGTATATGAGCGAGCAGCCCTGCCCCGCCTGCCACGGCGACCGCCTCAGGCCCGAGAGCCTGGCGGTGCGCGTGGCCGGCGTCAATGTCAGCACGGTCTGCCGCAAGAATATCACCGAGGCCCACGCCTGGGTCCAGTCGCTCGCGGGCCAGGGCGACGCGGGCGCCCTCACCCTCGACGAGGTGCAGCTGCAGATCGTCGACGACGTGCTCAAGGAGATCCGCGAGCGCCTCGGCTTCTTGCTCAACGTCGGCCTGCACTACCTCAGCCTCGAGCGCCCCGCCCCCACCCTCTCGGGCGGCGAGGCCCAGCGCATCCGCCTGGCCTCGCAGATCGGCTCGGGCCTGGTCGGCGTGATGTACATCCTCGACGAGCCCAGCATCGGCCTGCACCAGCGCGACAACCGCAAGCTGCTCAATAGCCTGCTGCGCCTGCGCGACCTCGGCAATACCCTGGTGGTGGTCGAGCACGACCTCGAGACCATGCAGGCCGCCGATTGGATCGTCGACTTCGGCCCCGGCGCCGGGGTCAAGGGCGGCGAGGTGGTGGTCGCCGGCACGCCCGCCGTCGTCGAGGCTCACCCGGCCTCGCTCACCGGCCAGTATCTCAGCGGCCGCCTCGAGATCCAGGTGCCCACCCGCCGCCGCAAGCCCATCCTGGCCGCCGCCATCGCCCAGCACCTCGACAAGCTGGCCGACTCGGTCCCCCAGCGCCGCGGCCGCCCGCGCCTGCGCGCCGCCGATGGGGTCGCCGCCGGCGAAGAGGCCTGGCTCGCCATCGAGGGTGTCACCCTCAACAATCTGCGCGATGTCAGCGTGCGCTTCCCCCTCGGCACCTTCGTCGCCGTCACCGGGGTCAGTGGCTCGGGCAAGTCCTCGCTGATCACCGAGACCCTCTACCCGGCCCTCGCCAACAAGCTCAATAAGGCCCAGCTCAAGCCCGGCCCCCACGCCCGCCTCGGCGGCCTCGAGCACCTCGACAAGGTGATCGACATCGACCAGCAGCCGATCGGCCGCACCCCGCGCTCGAACCCGGCCACCTATGTCAAGCTCTTCGACCTGCTGCGCGAGCTGTTCGCCTCCACCGCCGAGGCCAAGCTGCGCGGCTATGAGGCCGGACGCTTCAGCTTCAACGTCAAGGGCGGCCGCTGCGAGACCTGCGAGGGCAATGGCGAGATCAAGATCGACATGCAGTTCCTCGCCGATGTCTGGGTCCGTTGCGGCGAGTGCAAGGGCCGCCGCTACAACCGCGAGACGCTGCAGGTCAAGTACAAGGGCAAGTCAATCGCCGACGTCCTCGATATGGACGTGCAGACCGCCCTCGACTTCTTCGACAAGGTGCCGCGCGTCAAGCGCATCCTGCAGACTCTCCACGACGTCGGCCTCGACTATCTCAAGCTCGGCCAGCCCGCCACCACCCTCTCGGGCGGCGAGGCCCAGCGCGTCAAGCTCGCCAAAGAGCTGGCCCGCGTCGCCACCGGCCGCACGATCTACATCCTCGACGAGCCGACCACCGGCCTGCACTTCGCCGATGTCCAGAACCTGCTGCGCGTGCTGCACCGCCTGGTCGACGCCGGCAACACGGTGATCGTGATCGAACACAGCCTCGATGTGATCAAGACCGCCGACTGGGTGATCGATATGGGCCCCGAGGGCGGCGACGGCGGCGGCTTCGTGGTCGCCCAGGGCACCCCCGAAGAGGTCGCCCGCGCCGAGGGCTCCCACACCGGCCAGTTCCTCCACGACATCCTCTTCGCCGAGGAGCGCCGCGTGGCGGCCGACTAGGGCCCTTTCAGCGCACCAGCCCCCGCGCCCCAGCGAGGTCTACCTCGCTCAGATCCACATCCGTGAGGTCGCAGTCGGTCAGGTCGGCGTCGGCCAGGCTCGCCTCGCGCAGGTTCGCCCCGCTCAGCTGGGCGCCCCGCAGGCTGCAGCCGCTCAGGTTGGCCCGGCTCAGGTTGGCCCGCGTGATGATCGCCCCGTCCAGCTTCGCTCCGCTCAGGTAGACCCCGCTCAGGTTGGCCTCGCTCAGGTCGGCGCCCCGCAGGTCGGCCTCGCTCAGGTTGGCCTCGTAGAGCGTCGCGCCGATAAAGTTGGCGTCCGTCAGGGTCGCCTCGCGCAGGTTGGCGCCCAGCAGGGTCGCCCCGCTCAGGTTCACGCCCGCCATCGAGGCGCCCCCCAGACTCACCCTGGTCAGATTCGCCCCGCTCAGGTTCGCCCCGGCCAGCGTCACCAGCTGGGCCTCGCGCAACTGGGCCTCGGTCAGATTCGCGCCGATCATGATCGTGTCGCGCAGGTCGACCCCCGAGAGGTTGCACAGGCTCAGGTTGGCCCCGTAGAGGTTGGCCCCGCTGAAGTCGGCCGCCCCCAGGTTGGCGCCGCGCAGGTTGGCCCCCGTCAGGTTAGCGTGCTCCAGGTTGGCCCAGGCCAGGTCGCTCTTGCGCAGGTCGGCGTCGCTCAGGTCGGCCCGCACCAGCTGGGCCCAGCCCAGACGCGCCTCGCGCAAGTTGGCCCAGCAGAGGTTGGCCCCGCCCAGCTCGGTCACGCTCAGATCGGCGCGGTACAGATTCGCGTCGCTGAGCCTGGTGCCACTCAGGTTGGCCTCGCTCAGGTTCGCCCCGCTCAGGTTCGCCCCGCTCAGGTTCGCCCCGCTCAGGTTCACGCCCACAAGCCAGAGGGGGCCGGGCCTGTTCAGCAGATCGTAGATCTGGTCGGGTGAAAGGTCTGCCATGTGCTTCGCTCCTCCCTGCTCAGGCGACGGGGGCCTTCGGCTCTTTGTTGATCAGCCAGATCGAGGCGGGGGCGCCCATGCTCCGGCAGGCCACCTGCTCGACCTCGAAGTCGCGCCCGATCTGCCAGTGCAGGGCCTCCTGAATGGCCCCGGTCTGGATCCAGCCGATCGGCTCGTCGGCCGCCTTGCCGGCGCTCATCGCGCACTGGTAGTCGAGGTAGGCCCAGCTCGCGCCCCGGTCCTCGAGCGCGAAGTGGCGCTCCTGGCCGACGCTCTGCGAGAGTCGGCGGAAACCCGCCTGCATGGCCGACAGCCCCATCTTGATCTGGGTCGAGACCGGCAGCACCTTCGAGGCCAGCAGGGCCGCCGTGCCGAAGAGGGCCCCCTGATGATCGATCGCGTAGCGCGCCGTGCTGCGACCCATGCGCAGGGCCATGCTGCGGGCCGCCCGCCCGAAAAAGTTGAGCAGGCCGGCGTTCAGCGAGGCGTAGTGGGCCAGGGTCAGCCCCGTGGTGACCTTCAACTGCTCGGGCGGGTAGTTGCCGATCAGCTGCTCGAGCCCGGCCTGGCGTAGCACCACCGCGAGCCCGTTCTTACCCACCACCTCTTCGGCGGCCAGCAGCGCCCAGCGCATGTACGCGTCCACCAGCAGGATCTCGGTCGCCGGATCGTGATCGGTCCTGTCCCGAATCTCCATGGCTCACACTCCTCTGCTGAGGCGCCAAAGGGGTGGCGGAGCGGGCCGCCCAGAGCCATAAGCATACCATCTTTTGTAGCGCAGCGCGGGCCTGCGCCGCGACCTATAGCGAGGCCCCGACCGACCTGGCCGGGGCCTCCGCACCGCCTGTGCTCCCGCAACGGCTCGCGTCCGCGACGCCCAGGTCACACGCTCACGGCCTCCTCGCGCAGCGCGCCGAGGTCGGCCACCACCCGCTCGGCCACGTCGAGGGCCGCCCGCGGCCGCCCGATCATGCGCGCCTGCCGGCACATCAGCTCGAGCCGCTCGGGCTGGCTCAGCAGGTACAGGGCCGCCGGCGGCACCGTCTCGGGCATGCGCAGCTGGATGCCCGCGCCCGCGCCCGCCACCACATCGGCGTTCCACTCCTCTTGCCCGGGGATGGGGTCGATGATCACCATGGGCGTGCCGCGGGCCAGCACCTCGCTGACGATCAGCCCGCCCGCCTTGCTGATCACCAGGTCGCTCGCCGCCACCAGGTCGTCCACATGGTCGATCTTGCCGTAGACCCGCAGGGCCATGCTCGGACCGTCGCCCAGGTCGGCCAGGGCCTCGGCCAGACGCTCGTTGCGGCCGGCCACCACCACCAGCACGCCCGTGGTCCGCCCCTCGAGCAGCTGGGCCACCATCAGGCGCACCCGCTCGACGTCGATGCCGCCCCCGAACAGGCTGATCAGCGGCACGTCGAGGGGCAGCTCGTAGCGCTCGCGCATCGCCGCCGGCTCCTTCGGCTCAGCGATCTCCAGACCCACCGGGATGCCCGTCACCTCGATCCGCTCGGCGGCCACCCCGCGCAGCAGCAGGCCGCGCCGGGTGAACTCGCTGGGCACAAAGTAGCGGTCGACCCCCGGCACCAGCCACGAGCTGTGGGCCATATAGTCTGTGACCACCACATAGAGGGGCTGGGACAGCAGGCCGAGCTGCTTGTTGTGGGCCAGAATGTGCCCCGGCACCGGGTGCACCGAGATCACCGCCTCGGGCCGCAGATCGGCCACCAGCTGCTCGAACTGGCTCAGAAAGGGGCGCTCGAGCATAGTGAGCAGCCGATTGCCGTTGAAGGCCTCCTCGGCGTCGGTGGTGTCGCTCTGGTCGTAGAGCAGCTTGTAGAGCTGGGGGGTGCGCTGCGTGGTCTGCTTGAAGTACTGGTTGAGCGCCGCCCGCAAGACCGGGTTGGCGTAGTCGAGCACGTCGACCACCACCACTTCCCGCCCGCTCAGGCGAAACGCCTCGCTGAGGGCCGCGGCAGCGCTGACATGGCCAGTCCCGAGCGAGGCGTGGACGATCAAGATGCCGGGCATTTCGGCTCCTCGTGTGACGGCTGAGGGCGCGAGCTACGGCTCGCGCCCTCCCACGAGAAGCAAGGGCTATGCCACAGGGGCGGCGCCCTTGACGCGGGCCGAGAACTGCTTGCGGAACTTGGCCACCTTCGGCGCCACGACCCACTGGCAGTAGGGCTGCCCGCCGTTGCGCGCGAAGTACTCCTGGTGGTAGTCCTCGGCGATATAGAGCTTGCTGGCCGGCGTCACCTCGGTGACGATCGGGCGCGGCCAGGCCCTGAGCTCGTTCAGCTCGCCGATCAGCTCGGCGGCGGTCTGCTGCTGCTCGGGCGAGTGGAAGAAGATCGCCGAGCGGTACTGGGTGCCGACGTCGTTGCCCTGCCTGTTGAGCGTCGTCGGGTCGTGGATGCTGAAGAAGACCTCCAGCACTTCGCGGAAGCTGATCCGCGCCGGGTCGAAGCGCAGCTGCACTACCTCGGCGTGGCCGGTGTCGCCGTTGCAGATCTGCTTGTAGCTCGGGTTGTCGACCTGCCCGCCCATATAGCCTGAGACGACGTCGCTGACGCCGTCGAGCTGGTCGAAGACGGCCTCGAGGCACCAGAAGCAGCCGCCGCCCAGGGTGGCGAGCTCGCTCTGTGGGGTAGTCATAGGGTGATCCTCCTGAAGTGGGCCTGCGTGCCGGAAGGCGCGGGGCGTCGCCGTGCGGCGCGCCGAGATCATGTCCCGGCGGCCCGTCGATCTGTTACACCCACCCGCGCCTCTTCAGTCTACCCGATCGCGCCGCCCGCGGCAAAACGAATCACCGGCGCGTACAGTACCGTCTTTAGCGAGGGCCTTAGCCTATGGGCGCCACCAGCAGGTAGCCATTGCCCCGCACCGTCACCAGGTAGCCCTCGGGCAGCTTGCGGCGCAGGTTGCGCACGTGGCCGCGCAGCAGGGCCTGGGCATCGCTCGCCGAGGCCTCGTAGCCATGGGTGCGCCGCACCAGGGCGACGCTTCCGACCACCCGGCCCGGCGTCTCGGCCAGGTAGCTGAGCAGGTTGTACTCGATGGGCGTCAGGTAGAGCGGCGCCCCCGCGAGGCTCACCGCGCGCCGGAAGTAGTCGAACTGAAGCTTGCCGAGCTGCTGGTAGCGCCCGCCCTCCAGGCTCGAGGGCCGCTCGCCGGCCTGCTCGCGCCCGGCCCCGGCGACCGGCGGCTCGACCTCGGCGGCCAGCAGCTGAATCGCCGCAGCCCTGCGGCGCGCGTCGCTGCGCTGCTGCGCCGCCCGCCCGATCGTCTCGAGCAGCTCGGCCGTCGCCACCGGCTTGCGCAGGTAGTCGAAGGCGCGCGTCCGCAGGGCGGCGATCGAGGTATCCAGCGAGGCGTAGCCCGTCAGCAGGATCACCTCGGGCGGCATGGGGCGCGCCCGCACCTCAGCCAGCAGGGCGATCCCGCTCTCCTCGCGCAGCTTGATATCCGAGAGCACTACGTCGATACCGTCGCCTGCCACAAGGGCGAGGGCCGTCGCGTTGTCGCCCGCGACGCTCACCTGGTAGCCCTCTTCGCTCAGCACGTTGGCCAGCAACTCACGCGTCTGCTCGTCGTCCTCGACCACCAGCACGTGGGTTTCTTTCAACATACGCCCGCCCTTGCTCCAGGCTATTCCCAGACCCGCGCTCAACCGATAGGCCCACTCGCGTCGAGCGTAGCGCCCTGATAGCCTAGCGGAAGCGTCACACAGAAGCTGGCCCCCTCGCCCGGCGCGCTGCTCACCGTGATGGTCCCGCCGTGGGCGGCCACAATCCGCTGGCTGACGGCCAGCCCAAGCCCGTGCCCCTCGGGCTTTGTCGTGAAGAAAGGCTCGAAGATGCGCTCCAGGGCCGCGGCCGCCACCCCCGGGCCATTGTCGCTCACGGTCAGCACGACGCTCGGCCCAAGCTCCGGGTGCCGCCCGCAGCTCGTCTTGATATTGAGCCGGCCGCCGCGCCCCATGGCGTGCATCGCGTTGAAGATCAGGTTGAGCAGCACCTGAGTCAGCTCCTCGGCGCGCCCGACGATGGCCGGCAGCTCGTCGGCGAGCTCCTGCTCCACCCGCACGCCATTGCTCGCCAGGCTGCTCCCCACCAGCAGCAGCGCTCGCTCGACCAGGTCGTTCAGCAGCAGCGCCGACATCGCGCCCTGGGTCGGGCGGTACAGGTCGAGCAGTTGCCGCAGGATGTGGCCGACGCGCTGGATCTCCTCGCGGGCCAGGCGCAGGTAGCGGCCGCGCTGCTCGGCATCGCCCAGCTTCCCGGCCAGGTGCAGGCAGCTCTCGATCGCCTGCAGCGGCGTATTCACCTCGTGGGCCACCGCCGCCGCCAGGTGCTGGTTGGCCATGAAGCGCTCAGACTCGATCATCTTGGCCTCGAGCTTCACCTGCTCGGAGACATCGCGCAGGTGCACCACGAGCTGCCCGAGGTAGCGCCCCTCGATGGCCAGCGGCAACGTGTGCAGGTCGAAGATGCGCGCCCTGCCATCCGGCAAGACGAAGCGCACGCGCTCGCCCCGGGCCAGGCCGTCTGCCAGGCTGGCCTGGATCAGCTCATGCGGGAAGGCTGTCTCTGGCGGGACGCTCATCGACCTGAGTTGCAGGCCGATCAGCTCGCCGGCCCCGAGGCCCCACAGGGCGGCGAAGCCCTGGTTGGCGGCCCGGACCATCCCCAGCCGGTCGAGCAGCAGCAGGCCGTCGTCGATGCCGTCGAAGATCGTCCTCATGAGGTCCCGCGACTGCTGCAGGTCATCATTGAGCCTGGCCAGCCGCTCCTCGGCCTGCCGGCGCTCGGCGACCTCGCGCTCGAGGCGCTGCAGCATCGTGGGGTCGGCGTCCTGCGCGCCACTCGGCTGCCTATCGCTCGCCTGGCCGGGCGGGTCGTCGGCGGCGCTCGGCGCTCCGCGCGCGATCATCACGCAGAGCAGGCCCGCCACGGCGCCGGAGGCATCACGGCGCGGGGTCGCCGTCAGTTCGAAGCGGCGCTCGACGCCGTCGACCAGCAGCAGCAGCTGATCGCGCTGCTCGCACTCGCTCGCCAGGGCCCGCGCCTTGAGGGCCATCATCTGCTCGCCTGCCGCGCCATACAGCTCGCCATCGGTTGCGCCGATCTGCTCGCGACCCTGTGGGGCCCAGAGATTCACCGCCCACCTGTAGCGCAGCTCGCGGTCTACCAGGGCCAGCCCGACCTGCGCGCCGACCAGGGCCTCGCCAATCTGCGCGTCCAGAGGCGTCGCGGCGGCGGGGCTGAACTCGACAGGGAGTTCACGCAACATAGCCATCTGCTCCAGTGCTCGCTACAATGTTTTGCTGCGCCCCTCACTGTGGGTGAGTTAGACCATACCATTTTTTTCGCCAAGGAAATAGTCGCGCCGGGTCAAGAAATGGCCACTCTCCAGGCCGAGTGGCCTATAATCCTGGAGTGTAAGACGACGAGAGCAGCGGAAAAGGCACAACCATGCGCTACGATGTCGTGGGGGTCGGTATCGCCTCGCTGGATATGATCGGCGTGGCCGCGGCCGAGCCGCAGTTCGGCATCAAGCAGCCCCTTGGGCGCTGGGTCGAGATGGGCGGCGGGCCGGTCGCGACCGCCCTGGCCGCCATCGCTCGTATGGGCGGGCGGGCCGCCCTCGTGGGCGCCGTCGGCGACGATGTCTATGGAGCCCGCATCCTCGCCGGCATGCGCGAGGCCGGCGTCGATGTCGAGGGGGTGGTCGTGCGCCCCGGCGGCTCCCACGTGGCCTTCGTCCTGGCCGAGCCCGGGCGCGACCGTCGCACCGTCTGGTGGCACAACGACCCCGCCGTCCTGAGCGGCCTCTCCCTCGACCGCGCGCAGATCGCCGCCGCCCGCGCCCTGCTGATCGACACCCACATCCCCGACGCCGCCCTCACCGCGGCCCGCTGGATGCGCGCGAGCGGGGGCCTCGTGATGATCGACGCCGAGCGCGTGCGCGAGAGCACCCTCGAGCTGCTGCCCCACTGCGACTTTATGGTCGTCTCCGAGCGCTTCGGGCGCGAGGCGACGGGCCTCGCCGAGCCCGACGAGGCCGCCCAGGCCCTCCACAGCCGCTACGGGCGCCTCGCCCTGGTCACCTGCGGCTCAAGGGGCAGCTGGTGCGCCCACCAGGGCGAGCTCTTCCACACCCCGGCCTTCGCGGTCGAGCCCGTCGACACCACCGGCGCGGGCGATGTCTTTCACGGGGCCCTACTCTACGCCCTGCTGCGCGGCGACCCCATCCGCCCCGCCATCCGCTACGCCAGCGCCGCGGCCGCCCTTAGCTGCCGCAGCCTCGGCGGGCGCGGCAGCCTCCCCACCGTCGCCGAGGTCGAGGCCCTGCTCCGGGCCTAGAAGACCAGCCGGCGGCGTCGCAGCGCCACGCTCTGCAACAGCCCGACCGCGGCCAGCACGGTGATCATGAAGCTTCCGCCGTGCGAGACGAACGGCAGGGGCAGGCCAGTCACGGGCAGCAGGCTAAGGTTCATGCCGACGTTGACCAGCACGTGACAGAGCAGCAGCGCGAAGATCCCCAGGGCGATCAGCCGCCCGAAGCTGTCGCGGGCCTGGCCGGCGATGCTCAGAGACTGCCAGAGCAGCAGGGCCTGGAAGGTGATCAGCACCACCCCGCCCAGGAAGCCCATCTCCTCGCCGATCACCGCGAAGATGAAGTCGGTGTGCTGGACCGGCACATAGTTGCCCTGGCTGAAGAGCCCGCGCGTCAGGCCCGCCCCGAACCAGCCGCCCTGCCCGATCGCGCTGAGGGCCTGGACCACATTGTAGCTGTCGTTGAAGTCGGCCTTCGCCGGGTCGGTAAGCAGAAAGTAGAAGCTCAGCAGGCGCCGCTTCTGATAGTCGTCGAGCAGCGCGTCAGAGCTCCAGGCCACATACAGCGCCGGCAGGGCCAGCAACGCCAGGGCCGCCAGCTGGCTGAATTTGATGCCCGCGCCCCACGCCATCACCAGCCAGATCGCGCCGATCACGATTGCGCTGCCCAGATCCGGCTGCACCAGCACCAGCACGGCGGGCACGGCCGTCAAGGCCAGGGCGCCGATCTGCACCGGCCAGCTGCTCGCTTGGCCCTCGAAGCGGTGCCAGTAGGCCGCCAGGGTGATAATCAGCGCCAGCTTGGCCAGCTCCGAGGGCTGGAAGGTGCGCGTGCCCAGGGCGATCCAGCTCTGGGCGCCCTCGCTGATCCGCCCGATCACCAGCACCGCCAGCAGCAGCGCTACGGCGAACAGGTAGAGCGGCCGGGCCAGGCTCGAGAGCAACTGGTAGTCGAACAGGGTCACGGCGACCATGGCCCCAAGGCCGATGGCCATGTTGATCAGGTGCCCCGGGTAGATGCCCCGCAGGGCCACGCCATTGACGGTCACGGCCGTGAGTGTGGCGCTATACACCGCCAGGGCGCTGATCACCAGCAGCACTATCACGCAGACCAGCAGCGGCCAGTTATACTCGCGCCAGCGCCGTGACTCCATGCCTCAAACCTGAGTACGCTTGCTACTGCCCCGAGGGGCGCGGGGAGGCTTGCCCTCCCCGCATAACTCTCTCATCGCTCCTGGAGGGGCGCGGGGAGGCTTGCCCTCCCCGCATAAAACGTTTTCTACCGTCCGAGAAGCTCGGACACCCTCCTACTCGTAGATCCAGGGATCGTTGGCCCGGCTCCACTCGGTGATCAGCTCGTCGGAGGTGAAGAAGATCGCCGTCTCGCGCTCGCCGCTATCGGGCGAGTCGGAGGCGTGGATCAGGTTGCGGCCAATCTCGACCCCGAAGTCGCCGCGGATGGTGCCGGGGGCGGCCTTGGCCGGGTTGGTGGCGCCCACCATGGTGCGGATCAGCTCGACCGTCCCGGGCTTGCCGGCAACTACCGCCACCACGACCGGGGCCGAGGTGATATAGCTGACCAGGCCGGGAAAGAAGCCTTTGCCCTCGTGCTCGGCGTAGTGGCGGCGGGCCAGGGCCTCGTCCACCTTCATCAGTTTGAGCCCCTGCAGCTTCAGGCCCCGCTGCTCCAGCCGCGAGAGGATCGGCCCGACAAGACCACGCTGTACGGCGTCAGGCTTGAGGATGATTAGTGCGCGCTCCATATGCTCCTCAAAAAAATAGACAGTAGGCAGCCAGCAGCAGGCAGTATACCATACACGGCATCCGCCCCTGCCCGCTGCCCCTGTCTGCTGTCGCCCGCCCGCGCGCTGCGCCTAGATCGGCACGGCCTCGCCGATGCGCTTGGCCGCGCGGCGCATCTCCATCTTTACCAGGCCCAGGTTGACGCTCCGCTGCGTAATCACGACTAGGATCAGCTCCTTCGCCTCCAGCAGCAGGATCGAGCCGTCCTTTGCGTCAATGATCGAGTCGACGAGCGTCCCCACGCCGATGCGTTTGGTCGCCTTATCGATCTCGCCGAAGACCGCCGCCGACATGGCGCCGAGGATCTCGGCGTCCTCCTCGTCGAGCAGGGTGCTGGCCACGACGAGTCCGTCCTTGCCGACAAGGAGGCTACCAATGACCCCCTCGACGCGAATCAGGTCTTCAACGATTCGACGCATACGCTGACCTCTTGTAAGACTATGTTGGCCGAAGAGCGACGGTGTCTGGGCGAAGAGCTTCGCCACTGCGCCTTCACCGCCCAAAGGTTGTACCGTAGGCGCTCATCGCCTCGCGGTAGCGGCCCTGCTTCGAGTAGGCGTCGCCCAGCAGCCTGTAGAGCTGCTGCTTGACGCTCGGGTCGTCGGTCGTCCCGATCAGCCCCTCGAGCTCTTCTGTAAGCTGTTCGACCCCCTCGCCCGCCCGGACCAGGCGCTTGAAGGCCAGGGCCATGATCGCGGGCCGCCCGGTCTGGGCGCAGAGCCGCCCGATCGCCAGCGCCAGCCCATAGTTGTCGGGCTCGCCGTCCAACTGGCCGAGGTAGTCGTCCAGCATGGGGTCGCCGGTGGGTACGAAGCCTGCGAACTCTTGCACTGCCGGCCGCGACAGCGTGTCCGCCTCGATCGGCGCGTCGCGCCAGATCGCCGCCTCGCGCCGGTCGCGGCGTGAGGAGCGCTCGTCGTCGCGACTCCGTCGCGCCGCCGCCTCGCGACGGGCGTAGCGCTCCTCGTCGCGGCTCAGGCTCCGCTCGCCCTCCGCGCTGCGCGTAGGCTCCGTCCGCGGCGGCGGTTCCCGGCGGCGCTCGGCAAGCGGCGGCAGCACCACTCGCGCGGGCGCGGCCTTCTCCTCCGGCTTCGGCGCTACGACGGCCTCCACGGGCGCCGGCGGCGCCTCCGTGCTCGTCGGCTGGTCCCAGATGTCGTCCAGCTTGTCCAGGGGCTCGGCCTGGAAGGCCGCATCGGCAGGATCGACCGGCGGCGGCGGCTCCTCGACCCGCGGCTCGGTGCGCTTGGTTACCTTCTCAACTGTCTGGGCCTCGGTCGAGCCGAAGTCGAACGGGTCGTCGCCGCCCGCCTCGGCCGCGGTCTCAGGCTCGGCCGCCGCCGCTCCCTCGAGCAGCGCGATCTCCTCC
>CAZKTU010000164.1:0-1105 GCA_964555675.1 uncultured Oscillochloris sp. | reverse complement strand
GCCGATAGCCCCAGGTCCTCTAGCGAGAACGGTGTCAGCTCCGGCTCCGCCTCCGCCGCAGGCGGCTCAGGCTCGGCCGCCGCCGCTCCCTCGAGCAGCGCGATCTCCTCCGCCGATAGCCCCAGGTCCTCTAGCGAGAACGGTGTCAGCTCCGGCTCCGCCTCCGGCGCGGGTGTCGGCTCTGCCGGGCCATCGAGCCTGTTCTCGGGCGCGGCCACGTCGCCAAGGCCCAGCGCCGCGATCTCTTCGTCGCTCAGGCCAAGCTCGTTCAGCGAGAATGGGGTCAGGTCGGGTTCGCCCTCGAAGACCGCCGGCGGCGTCGGCACGGCCTCGTCGCCGGGCTCCTCGGCGAGCTCCTCGGCCTCGCCCTCCATATCGATCACCTCGTCGCCGTCGCGGATCTGGATGCCGGCGTTATGCAGCGCCCAGCCCATCTCCTCGATCCGGTCAGCCTCGGCCTCAGGGTCCGAGACGACGCTGATAATGTCGGTCAGGTCCACATAGCCCTGCTTCCGACCGAGCGTCATCAGCCGCTCGAGGGCGGCCATCGGGTCCTCCGAGACCATGGGCGTCGTCGGGCTCGCGTCGCCGATCAGGGTCTCAAAGTCGCCCAGATCGAGGCCCGCCAGCTCCTCCGCCGTGACCCCAAGCTCCCGCGAGGGGTCGATAGCCTCGGGCTCGCCCAGGCCCAGGTCGTCAAGGGAGAACGGCTGGACGTCCGCGCCGACCGACTCGTCAATGCCGGCCTCGCTCGTCCCGCCCCCGCCGCTATCGAAGTCGAAGTCGTCCAGCGAGAAGGGCTCAACCCCGATCCCGACCGTCTCGTCGATCCCCTCGTCGATCCCGGCGGCGGTCGTCCCGCCGCCCTGGTCGCCGAAATCCAGATCGTCGAGCGAGAAGGGCTCGACTTCGGCCATCGCCCCCTCGGCCACACTGCTCGTATCGTCGGGGGCAAACGGCGTCAGCTCGGGCTCCTCGCCCTGCGACCAGCCGGGCACGATCGTCTCGCCCGTGACGGCCGAAGGCTGCTCGCCCTGGTTCGCGCTCTCGAGCTGGGCGATCTCCTCAGGGCTCAGCCCCAGGTCCTCCAGCGAGAACGGCGTCA
>CAZKTU010000163.1:0-14948 GCA_964555675.1 uncultured Oscillochloris sp. | reverse complement strand
GGCCGCGTCTCGAAGACCAGAAACTCGCGCCCGTCGCACAGCGACCCCTCGACCAGGCGCTCGCGGCCCTCGGGGTAGCGCTCGTAGAGCGCCCGCAGCGCGGCCTGGTCCTCGCGGTTGAGCACGAACCACCCCGGCCGCCCCCCAAGCTCGACCGCGCGCACCCCGTCCGGGCCCATCACCGTGTTCGGGAAGCTGATCTCGCCGATCCAGACGCCCACCGCCCGCGAGTCGACCCAGTGGGGGTAGCCCACGATCCAGGCCGCCCCGCGCTCGCCCCCCGCCGCCTCCCAGGCCAGCAGCTCGCGCGCGATATCCGAGGCGTTCTGGGCCCGCGGGCAATACTGCGCCGGGTAGTCGACGAAGACCCGCCGCTGGTTCAGCCCCGTCACCAGCAGCCCCAGGGCCGCCGCGCCGGCCAGCCCGCCCAGGTAGAGGCGCCGCCGCCCCAGGCCGCGCAGCAGCTCCAGGATCATTCCCGGCGCAGCCGCGCAGACCACCATCAGGGCCGGCAGGGCCCCGCCCGTGCGCACCACGCTCGGGTTCTCGCCCGGGAAGGCGATGCTCAACGCCGAGGGAATCAGCAGCAGCACGCCCGCCAGAAGGGTGAGGGCCGGCCAGGGGTTGCCGCTGCGCCAGCTCAGGGCCAGACACACCGCCGCGCCCACCACCAGCAGCGACCCCAGCACCAGGTCCATCGCCGGCCTGTCGGGCAGATTGGCCACCCAGACCACATCCCAGGTATAGTTGAACATCAGCAGGACGTTCTTGAGATTGTCGAGGAAGATCAGGCCCGGATTGCCCGCGATGGCCTGCTCGGCGTCGGTCAGCCGCGTCGCCGCCCGGTAGAGCAGCTGCTCGGGCCGCTCGAGCCCATAGCGGATCAGCGGCAGCATCACCAGGGCCGCCACCACCGCCGCGAGGGCCGCGTCCCAGACCACGCGCCGGGCCCGCTCGGCGCGCCCCCGGGCCAGCAGCCACCAGAGCCAGGCCAGGCCGAGCAGCGGCGCCACCACCACCATAAAGCGGTAAGCCGTGTAGCCCTGCAGCCCGATCCCCATCCACACCCCGGCCAGCAGCAGGCTGTTGCGGCTGTCGCGCCGCAGCCCCCGCACCAGGAAGAAGAGCGTCCAGGCCGTCGCGCAGGGTGCCAGCGGGTAGCGCAGCCCGAAGCGGGCCGTGATCACCCCCCAGCTCGCCACGGCTGCGAAGAGCGTCGCCAGCAGCGCCGCCCGCGTCCCCAACACTTCACGGCCCAGCAGAAACACCGCCGGCAGCATCAGCCAGCCGATCAGCGAGGTGCCCAGCTTCAGCGCCAGATAGTCGGGCCGCAGGTCGAACAGCCGGATCAGCCCCGCCGTCCAGTAGAACTGCCACGGCTCGCGCCCCGTATTGCGCTCGAAGAAGATGTAGTTCGTCCCCGCCAGCACCTCGCCCACGTCGAGCAGCTTCTCGGCCTGGTCGCTGTTCATGTCGCGCGGGTTATCGCCCAGGGCGGCGAAGCGAAAGGCCGCGCCCAGGGCCAGAATAGCCACCAGCACGGCCAAAGCCAGGGCCCGCTCGCGGGTGAGCCAGGCCCGCCACGGCGGGGCGGCCCCCAGACGCCTGTAGTCGAGGTGCGCCGCCAGGAAGCAGCCCACGGCCGCCAGCCACGGCAGCACATTGGCCGGCGTATAGCGATTGCCCCCGCTCGCGCTGAAGGCCACACCCCCCAGCAGCAGCGCCGCCCCCGTCAGCCAGAGCCGCCACTCGCGCCCCAGGAGCCGCATCGCCTGCCCGGGCAGGGCCGCCGCCGGGGCATGCCCGCGCGCCCCGAGGGCCGCCAGCCCGACCGCGAGGAGGTAGCCGAGGACGCCGGCCGCGACCAGCCCCCGCCCCAGGGCCAGCTGCGCCAGCGGCGCGACCACCATGGCCGTAGCCAGCAGCCCCACCGCCCGGCCAATCTGGGGAAGTGCCGTTGCGGCGGGCGGCGCGGCTGCGCGAGGCAGCTCTACAGGCTCCTGCATGTTCGGGCGCACCCGCGTCCCCGAGGGCGGATCCGGGGGCGACTCGGGCCCCCGAGCGCCATCACGGGGCACGGCCTCCTGTTCGCTCTCCGCCCGACCGCCCATCTGCGCCTCCTCGCCGGACGCGGACTGCTGGCTGCTCGACATGCCGCCGAGTATACCCGTCGCGCCGCCGAGCGTCAACGGCGCCCCGCAAGCCCAACCGCGCAGATTGGCGTTACACTAAGCCTGGGCCGTCGCCCCCTGCGCCAGGCCCGCCTCGCGCGGGCGCAGGCCCAGGGCCATCGGCACCAGCAGCAGGGCCACGGCCCCGCTCACCACGAAGGCCGCCCCGTAGCCGGCCAGCCCGCCGCCCCCGCTGGCGGCGACAGCGCCGACCATGGCCCCGCTCATCAGCTGGCCCACGCCGGTGAAGACCGTCACCGCGCCCTGGGCGGCCGCCCGATCCTCCTCGGGGGCCTCGGTGAGCATGATGTAGCGCACCGGCGCGCCGAGCAGGCAGGCCAGGCCCAGGCCGACCAGCACGCTGGCCCCGTAGAAAGCCCAGAGCTGGCCCGCCAGCAGCCCCATCAGCAGCATCCCGCCGGCCAGCAGCACGCTCCCGCCGATCAGCACGGCGCGCGGCCCGACCTTATCGAGCAGCCGGCCCGCCAGGGGCGAGCCCAGGCCCATCGCCAGCACCACCGGCAGGGTCATGAAGCTCGCCGTGCTCGCGCTCACCCCGAAGGCCGCGACGGCCAGGGAGGGCATAAAGACCAGTACGCCCTCGCCCAGCCCGGCCCCCGCCGTGATCCCATTGGCCAGGGCCAGCTGGCGCGTGCGCAGCAGGCTGGGCCGCACCAGGGGGTCGGCCGCCCGGGCCTCGGCCCAGAGGAAGGCCGGCGTCGCGCCGAGGGCGAGCAGCAGGAACGGCCACACCAGGGGCGAGGCCAGGCTGCCCAGCAGATCGCCCGCGTCGAGGTTGCTCGCCCCGAGCGTCAGGCCGCCGAGCAGCAGGCTCAGCAGGAGCAGCCCGAGCACATCGAAGGGCCCGCTCTCGGCGGCCCTGGTGGTCGGCAGGGCGCTGAAGCCCAGGGCCAGCACCAGGGCCGCGGGCGGCAGATTGGCCAGGAAGATCCACTGCCACCCCAGCTGCAGCAGCAAGGCCCCCAGCAGCGGGCCGATCAAGAAGGCCAGGCCCCACACGGCCCCGATCATGCCCAGGGCGAAGCCCTTGCGCTCGGGCGGGAACACATCGCCCACCACCGCCGAGGCCACCGGGAAGATCCCGCCCGCCGCCAGACCCTGCAGGGCCCGGCCCGCCAGCAGCACCCCGAACGAGGGCGCCGCGGCGCATAGGGCCGAGCCCGCCGCGAAGAGGCTCACGGCCAGCAGATAGATCGGCCGGCGGCCGAGGCGGTCGCTCAGCTTGGCCATCAGCGGCGCGCCCACCAGGTTGAAGAAGACATAGATCGTGAACACCCAGGCCAGGCTGCGGTCGTCCACCCCGAAGGCGGCCCGCAGCGCCGGCAGGGCCGGCCCGACGATCGCGATGTCGAGGGCGCCCATCAGCACCCCCAGAAACAGCACCGTAAGCAGCCGCCCCGCACCCTGGCCCTTGGCGTCCATCAAGCCCCCTTTAGTCAATCCTGACTATTCTGCGGCAGACTATACACCGGCCCCGGCGCCCTGTCAAGTCTTCGGGGCCGGGCGATTTGAGCGCCCGGGGCCTTTGTGGTATACTGGCGCGTCGATGGCCGGCAGCCCACGCCGGTCATTGCTCTGCACGCTGTGGGAGTATTGCGCGGGCCGCGGGCGCGCGCGAGATGAGGAACAGCAGTTATGGCCGTTCAGCACACGATCGACGCCGCCAGGCGTACCGTCACCGGCAAGAAGGTCAAGAGCCTGCGCAAGCAGGGCCTGATCCCCGCCACCGTCTACGGCAAGGGCTACGAGCCCGTCAGCGTCCAGCTCGACGACCGGGTCTTCAACACCCTGTACCGCAGGGCCGGCCGCACCTCACTGATCGACCTGATGATCGACGGCACCCAGACCTCGGTCTTCATCCAAGAGGTGCAGCGCCACCCCCTGAGCCGCGGCATCATCCACATCGACTTCAAGGTTGTCGACCTCAAGGTCGCCATCCAGGTCGAGGTGCCGATCGTAACCGTCGGCGAGTCGCCCCTCGCCGCCCGCGGCGACGCCCTGCTCAACCACGCCCTCAGCGTGGTGCTCGTCGAGGCCCTGCCCGCCGAGCTGCCCCAGCACATCGAGGTCGACGTCAGCGGCCTCGACGAGATGGACAAGAGCATCCACGTCCGCGACGTCAAGATCGACGGCAAGTACCGCATCCTCACCGACGCCGACGCCGTGCTGCTCTCCCTCGCGCAGCTGCGCCCCGTCGAGGAGGAGCCCGCCTCCGAGACCCCGGCCGAGCCCGAGCTCATCCGCAAGCCCCGCGAGGGCGACGACGACGCTTAGGATCGCACCACACTGATTGTGTGGTCGGCTGTTCCGGGAGGGCCTTGCCCTCCCGGACCCTCCTCCGCTAGGGCCGCACCCCTCCCCGCCCGGTCTCACCCGGCGTAGCGCCGCCCCTTCCACTCTACCCCCCGCCCGCTCCGCACCCGCCACATGCCCCCCAGAGCGATCAGCAGATAGGCCATCAGCCCGAGGGGCCAGAGCAGCCCATAGAGCGGGCTGAGGGCGTAGAGCCGCCTGTAGATCGCGCCCCACAGCGCCAGACCCGCCCCCAGGGTCAGCGCCCCCAGGGCCGCCACGGGCCGGCCGGTCGCGCCCGCGCCACTGAGCATCAGGCCCGCGCCCACGGCGAGCAGCCATAGGGGCCCGTAAGCCATGGCCGCCAGGCGCCCCGCCACGGCGAGCGAGCGCAGGCCGCCGCTGCTGTAGCCGGCCGCCGCGTTCTTGCTGAGCCCCGCGACAACCTCGCGCCCGCTCGTGTACATGCGCACCCTGATCTGGTCGAGCGCGTCGCCGCCACCCACGCGGTAACCCGCCCGCCGGATCGCCTGGGCCAGCCGCACATCCTCCAGCACCTCGTCGCGCACGGCCCCGTGGCCGCCAACAGCCTCGTAGGCCTCGCGCCGCACCAGGATGCACTGGCCGTTGGCCAGCACCTCCTCGGGGCGCACGTCGGGGCGCTCCAGCCGCTCGAAGGGGAAGAGCGCGCCGATCAGGGCGCGGAACGGCGGCAGCACCGCCCGCTCCCAGAAGCTGCCCAGCTCGAGGAAGGGCCAGACCGTCACCAGATCGAGGCCTCGCGCCCCGGCGTGGCCGAGCAGCGCCGCGACCAGATCTGGCTGGGGCGCCGTATCCGCGTCGAGAAAGAGCAGCCACTCGCCCCTGGCCGCCTCGCCGAGCTGCTGGCAGGCGTTGCACTTGCCGACCCACCCCGGGGGCAGCGGCCGCCCGCGCAGCACGCGCAGCCGCGGGTCGGCCAGCCCGGCCAGGACCGCCGCCGTACCGTCGGTCGAGCCGTCGTCGACCACAATCACCTCGACGGACGGGTGGTGCTGGGCCAGGGCGCCCGCCACGCAGCGCCCGATCGGCCCCTCTTCGTCGCGGGCGGGGATGAGGATCGAGACCAGGGGAGGGCGCGCCGGGGGCGGGCCCGGCGGCCCGAGCCGCGGTCGTCGCCGCAGGCGGACCCAGTCGCGCCAGTAGGCCCAGAGCAGCAGCGCCGCGGCCACGGCGGCGAACGAGAGTATCGGCATCGGCCCCCCTTATCCAGCGGCAGCAGCGCTGATTATACGCCAGGTGCGTTCATCCATGAGCGAGGCCTCCTCTTTGGTGAATTGAGATCCACCGCCCGTTCGTATCCATAGACCTTCGAGCTACCTGCATGGGGGCGGCCGCCATGGCAGCACTGCCATACGTCTTGCTTTACCTGGCGCTCGCCGCAGGCTCGGCGCTGGCGACCTTCTACGCGTGGCAGCGGCGCTACTACCGCAGCGGGCGGCCCTTCACGCTGCTCTTCGCGGCGATCACCTACTGGTGCGTCTGTCTCGTCCTGGCCATCCTCGACAAGACCTTCGAGGGCACTGTCTTCTGGTCCCTGCTTCACGTGGGCGGCATCGTAACCATCCTGCCGGCCTGGCTGCTGGTCTCCCTCTCGTACACCGGCCAGCGCTGGCGCAAGCGCCTCGGCCCGATCATCGCCCTCTTCCTGCCCGCCGGCATCTTCTTCATCATCGCGCTGACCAATAGCCTGCACCATCTCTGGTGGACCAGCGTCGTCCCGGATACGAGCAAGGGCTTCATGTGGCTGGCGGTGACCTGGGGGCCGGCCTTCTGGGCCCACTCGATCTACGCCTACGGCTGCTACATCATCTGTGTCTGCCTGCTCTCGTACGCCGCCTTCGTGGCGCCCCCGAGCGACCGCCGGCAGGCCTGGATCATGCTGTCCGCCTCGCTGCTGCCGATGGCCGGCAATCTGGCCTATCTGGCCGGCCTGCGCCCGCCCTGGGACGACGACCCGACGCCAATCTTGCTCTTTGTCGGCGCCCTGCTCTCGTTCTACGCGACCATCCACTTCCGCGTCGTCGACCTCAGCCCCCTGGTCGAGCGCGAGGTGCTCCTGGCCCTGCCCGACGGCATGATCGCCCTCGACAACCAGCACACCGTGGTCGAGATCAACCGCGAGGCCGCGGATCTGCTCGGCGTCGCAAAGGGGTCCTCGTTCGGGCGACCCCTCGCCGCGCTTCTGGTGGCCTCGCCCCTCGGCATGGCCATGCGGCCGGTGCTCAGCAGCCTCTCGACGGCCCACACGCACCTCGTCACCTACGATGGGCCGGGCGGCCAGTACACCGTCGAGGTGCGCTCGCGCCCGCTTCTGGCCGCCAACGGGGCTGTGTCGGGGGCCCTGCTGCTGCTGCGCGACGTGAGCGAGCGGGCCCGCGCCGAGCAGGCCCAGTCGCAGCACCTGGCCGAGCTGAGCCTGATCAACCGGGTCGCCCGCGCGGCCAACACCGCCGCCGACGCCGAGGGCCTAGTGCGGGCCGCCGCCCAGACCATCGCCGCCGCCGGGATCTGGGAGCGCGTGTCCGTCGCCCTGCTCGACCCCGACGGGGCCCGCCTGCGCGGCGTCGCCGACATCATGATCGACGGGGGCGGCACCAGCCTCGAGGGCGTGCCGATCGGCGGCCCCGCGGGCAAGGCCCTGGTCGCCATTCTGCAGGCGGGCTACACCCAACTGCTCGATCTCGAGGATCCCGCCATCGCCGCGACGCCCCTCGGCGTCGGCATCGCCGCCGAAGGGCTGCGCCGCCTCCTGGTCATCCCCCTCTACCACCAGCGAGCGCCCCTCGGCCTCCTGGCTCTGGGCAGCCTCGAGGTCGCCCCCACCAGCCCCGCGATCGCGCGCGTGGCCGAGACGATCGGCGAGCTGATCACCGACGCCGTCGTGCGCGCCCGCCTCTACGACGAGGCCCGCCAGGCCGAGCAGCTCAAGGCCTCGTTCCTGGCCAGCGTCAGCCACGAGCTGCGCACGCCCCTCACCTCGATCATCGGCTACGTCGAGATGCTGCAGCGCGGCATCTACGGCAGCCCGCCCGAGCGCTTCGTCGAGCCCCTCAGCTTCATGCGCCTCTCCAGCTCGACCCTGCTGCGCATGATCAACGACATCCTCGACTTCTCACGCTCCGAGGCCGGCCACCTGCGCGTCGAGCTGACCCCCGTCGACGTGCTGCACGCGGTGGCCAACGTGGTCGGCCAGCTGCGCCCCCAGATCGCCGAGCGCGGCCTGGACTTCGAGCTCGACATCCCCGCCGGCCTGCCCCTGGTCTGGGGCAACCAGGTGCGCCTCGAACAGGTGCTGAGCAATCTGCTGGGCAACGCGATCAAATTCACCGAGAGCGGGCGGGTGGCCGTGCGCGCCACTCGCCACGGCTCGCGGCTGCGCCTGCTGGTCGAGGATACGGGGGTGGGCATCGCGCCCGAGCATCTGGGGCTGATTTTCCAGGAGTTCCGCCGGGTCGAGCAGCCCGGCCGGCGCGTCGGCGGCACGGGGCTCGGCCTGGCCATCAGCCGGCGCCTGGTCGAGCTGATGGGCGGCTCGATCAGCGTCACCAGCGTCCTGGGCGCGGGGTCCACCTTCACCGTCGAGCTGGGGGTCAGCGAGCGGGCCGAGCCCGAGCGGCTCGCCGAGGCCCCGCCCGGCGAGGCCGCCCTCGGCGAGCGCGCGGCCTGGTAGAGCGTCCGAGCTCCTCGGCGGGGTTGGGCGCACAAGCACAGAGGCGGCCCCGGGTGGGGCCGCCTCTGGCGAAACAGAAGGGGCGCGTAACGGTACCCCCGATTCTGTTCTATGCCGCCATCTCTCTCTCCGCTGTGGCGGAGGCCCCTCGTGGCGCGCCGGGTGTTACCCGGTTTGCCCTCGGGGCTGCGGTGCGAGCGTGCGGGGTGGTACAAGCGCGCGGGCTTGCGCCCACACTCCCACCGATGAGCCCGCCCCACGCACCTTGCTCCCCCTCGGCCGGCGCAGTCGCCTGGCCGCCGACATCGCTGCCGGCGCCGGTGGACCTCTTACGCCACCCTTTCACCCCTCACCTGAGCCCTTGCGGGCCATCGGCGGGTTTGCTCTCTGTTGCCGTCTTGCGTCGCGGTCGGGTCTCCCCGGCCGCGCCCCCGCTTGCGGTTTCGCGGGGCGGCCTTCCACCCGTAGGTGGGCGAGGAGTCGGGAAGTTCCTCTGGGCGTTACCCCAGCGGCGGCTCGTCACGCGCCTATGCCCGCTATTATACCACCAGGGCCCGCCTCATCACCGCCCCCAGGCGCCGCACCCCCTCGGCGAGCTCGGCGGGCGCCAGCAGGCTGAACGAGAGGCGCAGGAAGCCCTGGCCGCCCCCCTCGGCGAAGAAGCGCTCGCCAGGCAGGTAGCTGACCCCCGCGGCCTCGGCGGCGGGCAACAGGGCCGCCGCGTCCAGGCCCGGCGGCAGGGCCACCCAGACGAAGTAGCCGCCCTGGGGCGCGCTCCACACACAGCCCGCCGGCAGATGTTGGGCCATGGCCTCCAACAGCGCATCACGGCGCTCGCGCCAGGCGGCACGGATGCGCTCCAGGTGGCTGTCCAGATGGCCGCCCGCGACCATGCTGGCCACGACGTGGGCGGTGTAGTGGTTCACGCACCCCCCGCTGTCGAGCAGGCCCGAGCCGACGCAGCGCTGTACCAGGGCCGGGTCGGCCAGCATCCAGCCCAGGCGTAGGCCCGGCGCCATGACCTTGGCATAGCTGCCCAGGCGCGTGATCGGCCCCCCCGGCAGCAGGTTGTAGACGGGCGGGGGCGGCGGCGTCTCGTACCAGAGCTCGCCGTAGGCCTCGTCCTCGAGCACCGGCAGCCCCTCGCTCCGGGCCAGATCCGCCAGGGCCTGGCGCCGCTCGGGCGCGAGGCTCAGCCCGCTCGGATTGCCGAAGCTGGCGACAATATACAGAAAGGCCACCCGCTCGCCCCGCGCGCGCAGCGCGGCGAGTTTGGCCGCGGCCTGCTCGACCTGCATGCCTTGGGCGTCGCCGGGGACGGCCACCAGACGCAGCTTGCGATCCCGAAAGATGCGCAGGGCCAGGTGATAGGTCGGCGCCTCGACCAGGACCACGTCGCCGGGGCGGCTGAGCTGGGCGCAGAGCATGTCGAGGGCCTGTGAGTTGCCGCCAGTGATCATCAGCGCCTCCGCGGGCGGCGTCACGCCCTCCAGGCGCCCCAGACGCGCGCGCACGGCCTCGATCAGGCGCCCGGGGCCCTGCTCGGCCCCGTAGGCCAGGGCCGAGCGCCCGTACAGGCTCAGGGCCTCGGCCGAGGCCGCGGCGATCGCGTCCACCGGCAGGAGCTCGGGCGCAGGGTGGCCCCAGCCGAACTCGACGATCTCGGGGCGCAGGGCGAGCTGCAGGTCTGGCAGGGTGCTCATGGCGGCCGAAACTTTCTTTCTTAGCAGAATCTATGCCAATTGGTAATCACACGCTACGAATGAATGGTATCATGTCTGCATCGATACCCGGGCAACTACCCCATTCACCTCCAATGAAGCAGCTTCGTCGCAGCCTCGTGCTGTGTATCACCGCCTTCGTCCTCGCCGCCTGTGCCAACCTGCCCTGGTCGGCCGCCCTCGCGCCGAGTGCCACGCCGGCGCCATCGGCCACCCCACGCCCCGCCGCGGCGAGCGTCCCCAGCCCCAGCCCTGCGCCGCCCACCTTCGCCCCCAGCCCCACGACCGAGCCCACCCTCGCCCCTAGCCCCACCCTCGCCCCCAGCCCCTCGCCCGCGCCGCCCACGGCCACCTTCGAGCCGCTCGCGCCCACGCCCACCCTGCCCGCAGTCGGCGACTCCGAGCGCCAGGAGATCTTCGAGCGCGTCTGGGCGATTGTGCGCGACAACTATGTCTACGAGGACTACAGGGGCGTCGATTGGCAGGCCGTCAGAGACGAGTTCGCGCCCCGCATCGCTGCGGCGACCGACCCGGCCGCCTTCTACGGCCTGATGCGCGAGCTGGTGGCGCGCCTCGGCGACGACCACTCGCGCTTCGAGTCGCCCCAGGAGGTCGCCGAGCAGCAGGCCGAGTTCAAGGGCGACCTGCGCTACGGCGGCATCGGCGCCCAGATCCGCAACGTCGCCGACGGCGGCCTGATCACCGGCCTGGTGCCTGACGGCCCCGCCGCCCGCGCCGGCCTCCAGCCCCGCGATGTGATCGTGGCGATCAACGGGATCGGCTTCCTCGACAGCGCCGCCTTCGGCCCCGCCGGCCCAATCGGGGCCGTCCGCGGCGAGCCGGGCACCCCCGTCACCCTGACGGTGCGCAGCGGCTCGGACGCCCCCCGCGAGGTGGTGGTCATCCGCGAGCCCGTAGCCCTCGACGCCTTCAACCAGGTGCGGGCCCGCAGGCTGCCCGATACGGCGGTCGGCGTGATCGAGATCCCCAGCTTCTATGTCGAGGACCTCGATAAAGAGGTGCGCAGCGCAGTCGAGGCTCTGCTGGGCGAGGGGCCGCTCCTTGGCCTGGTTCTTGATGTGCGCAGCAACTCGGGCGGCTACGTCCACCTGATGCGCAACACCATCGCCCTCTTCCACGACGGGGGCAGCATCGGCAGCACCAGCGGCCGCAGCATCAACGAAGAGCAGGCCATCCCCGGCGGGCAGACCATTCCGGGCCTGGCCGATGTGCCAGTGGCCGTCCTGGTCGGCCCCGACTCGGCCAGCGCCGCCGAGATGTTCGCCGCCGGGATGCAGGTCCTCGGGCGGGCTCGCGTCGTGGGCCTGCCCAGCGCCGGCAACACCGAGAACCTCTACAGCTACTCCTTCGACGACGGCTCGCGCCTGCTGATCGCCCAGGTCGCCTACAAGCTGCCCGACGGCACCCTGATCGAGGGCCGAGGGGTCATCCCCGACCGCTACGTCGACGCCGAGTGGTGGCTCTTCCCGCCCGACGACGACCCCCAGATCCTGGCGGCCGTCGAGGAGCTCGGCCTCGCCCCCGCCGGGGGCGCGGGCTCGCAGCAGTAGCCTTGGGCTGAGCAGCCCGACCAGAGGAGCGCAGGCGTGTCGACAGCAGAGATAGGGCAGGTGGCCCAGATTAATGTCAACCCGCGGGGCGGCGTCCCCAAGTATGCCGTCCCCAGCGCCGAGGTGACCACCCAGGGCGTCGCCGGCGACAAGCAGCGCGACCGCCGCTTCCACGGCGGCCCCGAGCGGGCCGTCTCGCTCTACGCCGCCGAGCGCATCGCCGCCCTGCGCGCCGAGGGCCACCCGATCAGCGCCGGCGCCACGGGCGAGAACCTCACCGTGGCCGGCCTCGACTGGTCGCACCTGCGCGTGGGCGACCGCCTCTTGATCGGCGAGTGGATCGAGCTCGAGATCACCGGCTTCGCGGCGCCCTGCAGCAATATCGAAGCGTCCTTCGTCGAGGGCTCGTTCAAGCGCATCTCGCAGAAGCTCCACCCCGGCTGGAGCCGCCTCTACGCCCGCGTCCTCAGCGAGGGCGTCGTCCGCGTGGGCGACCGCGTGACCCACCTGCCCGCCTGAGACACGCTTCGTAGCGGCGAGGTACGTGGCCTCTGGCCCAGCAAGGGATGGAGGTGGAGGGCCAGGCCCTCCACGCCTGCCTCGTGGTGTGAAAGCCTAGCGCGCGGCGAGCCGCTCGGCGGCCAACTCGACCAGCTCGGGGAAGACCAGGCCCGGCATTGTCAGGCTGCCCACGCGGACCCGCTGCCTGCGAATGTCGGGGTCGGCCGCCAGGGCCCGCCCCTTCTCGCCCGCCAGCCACTCCAGCAGAGACACGAAGCTCTTGGGGTGAACCTGCTGCTGGAGGCCGGCCATGACCGTGCGGGCCAGCCCGGCGAGCTCTGAGCTGCTCTCGGGGGCCAGGGCCGCCGGCGGCAGGGCCACGATCGCCGGGCCGCGCCCGTCCGGCTGCACCAGCACTCTGATGAAGCTCTCGCCCGGGCGCGGCCCGCTGGCGTCGAAGCCGACGACGGCGCCCGCCGACGCCTGCGCCTCGGCGCGCTCGGCCTCGCCCACGATCAGCACCCGCGCCCCGATATCGAAGCCCAGCCCCTCGTACCAGACCACGCCCGCCTCGTTCTCGCCGGCCATAGTCCCTCCATGTTGCCTGTGAGTGTGCGCACAGTATACCGCACCGACGGCGCATCTACCCTCGGCGCCCCACGGCCACCAGCAGCACCGGCAGGGGCTCGGGCTCGCCCACCTCCAGGGGCTCGGCCGGGGCGAGCTCGGCCAGGGGCAGCTGCGCCGCCGCCGGGTCGAGGCCGGGCGGGTCGAGCAGGTAGGCCGCCAGGCTCGCCTGGCGCAGCCCCGCGGCCTCCAGCGCTGCGCCCAGGTCGGCCCCCAGGTCGTCGGCCGGCGCCGCGGATGCGCCGCGCAGCCCCGCGACAGCCCCGGGCGCCCAGCGCCGCGGCCTGACCCAGCGCTCGCTCGCTGTCGCCACCACCAGGGCCCCGCCGGGGGCCAGGGCCGCGGCCGCCTCGCGCAGCGCCAGCCCCTGGTCGGCGAACAGCCCGAGGGCGGCCACGCACCAGATCAGGTCGAGGACGCCGGCGCGCAGCGGCAGCCTCTGGGCGTCGGCGGCCAGCCACGCCCCCGCGGCGCTGCCGGCGCGGGCGCGCCTCAGGGCGGCCCGGTCGAGGTCCAGCCCCAGCACCAGGGCCCCGGGCGCGCAGCACGCGGCCAGCCAGGGCGTCTTGGCGCCCGCGCCGCACCCCAGGTCGGCGGCCACGCGGGCGCCCGGCGGGCTCGCCGCGGCGAGGGCGGCCCGCAGCAGGGCCAGGTGGGGGGCGTGTAGCTCGCTCGCGTCGCTCATCTGGTATCATGGCGGCTATGACGCCGATCCATATTGTGCAGCTCTTCGCCTACGACGGCCCGCACATCTTCGGGCCCGCCCCGGGCGTGCTGATGCGGGCCCTGTGTGACCGCGACCGCTCGGCGCGCCTGCGGGCGGCCCTCAAGGACGGCGCCCAGTCCATCGGCCTGGGCCTGGCCCACCTCACCGTCGAGGCCCGCCCCGCCGGCGCCGGCCAGCTCGTCTCGGCCCTCTTCAGCACCGAGGCCCCCGCCGTCGGCGCGGCCCTCTGCGCGTATGTGGCCGCGGGCATGAACGCCGAGATCCTGGGCGACGAGGAGTGGGACCCCGACGGACCCCTGGCCGAACTCCAGGCCCGCCGCAGGGCCGAGGCCACCCCCGTGGCCGCCCTGCAACTGATCGCCGAGGCGCGCCAGCGCGGCCTCCCCGCCTTCGCCGACGCCGATGGGGCGGTGCAGCTCGGCTACGGCGCGCGGGGGTGGCGCCTGACGCCGGCTGCGCTGCGCGAGCGCGGGGCCGCGCGCCCCGCCCCGCCTTGGGAGCGTCTGGGCGCCATCCCGGTGGTCGCCGTCACCGGCGAGCGGGGGCGAGCCGCCGCCGTGGCCCACTATGCCGCCCAGCTGGCCGAGACCGGCGTGCAGGCGCGGGTCCTCGACGGGGCCGGCTTCGACGAGGTGCGGGCCCTCCTCGCCGACCCCGCGGCCGAGGCCATCGTGGTCGGCCTGTCCACGGGCGCCATCCTGCGGCGCGGCCTGCCCTTCGAGCGCTGCGAGCTGGCCGTGATCACCGACAGGGCCGGCCCCAGGCCCGCCGAGGCCGCCGACGACGACGAATGGCTGCGCGCCCTCGGCGTGCCCATGCTGCTCTCGCCCCAGCCGGCCCGGCTCAACCTGAGCGACCCCGACCTGCTGCCCCTGACGCCGTACGCCCCCAACGGGGTCGTTGGGCTGTAGCAGCGTGCCCTGAGACCGCCCCGGCTCACGGACCGAGGCGCTGCCTGACCAGGGCGACAATCTCATCGAGCTGCGGGTGCCGGCGCGAGGCCAGCTTCGAGAAGACCAGCACGTCGTCGATCGAGACCTCGAAGCGCCCGCCGTCCGAGGTGATCAGGCGCACCTCTTTGATCGGGGACGTGCCCGCGACCCGCAGGGCGCTCACCAGCTCCTCCGCCAGACTGGCGGCACGCTGGGTGTAGTTTCACTTGATGCAGAACTCGATCGTGATCTTCACAGGCACCTCCTCACATAAACTCGCGATTGACCGCCGCGAGGGTGGCGGGCGCGGGGCGTAGCCGCTCGGCGGGCAGCTCGGCCAGGGGGCCGTCGGCCAGGCCCAGGGTCTCGGCCAGGGTCGGACGGGCCTCGCTGAGGTAGAGCAGGCCGGTGATGAACTCGCCGGCCGCCCGCGCTCGCTCGAGCAGGGTCAGGGCCGCCAGCCGGTCGGCGGGGTCGTGGTCGGCCCCGAGTTTGCGCAGGCGGATCACCGGGCCGTCGTGGAGGCGCACGTCGCGCACCTCGCCCTCGGCCAGCTCGAGGCTCATCTCCTCGTAGTGCGGGATGAAGGTCAGGTCGTGCAGCGGCTCCTCGTGGGCCTTGCCGTAGGCGTAGCTCTTGGTCGACTCGTCGTGGTTGTTGAAGGTCACACAGG
>CAZKTU010000162.1:0-14961 GCA_964555675.1 uncultured Oscillochloris sp. | reverse complement strand
CCCGGTGCGTGTTCGACTCACGCCGGCGGCGCCAGGATGGAGGATCGTCTAAGGGGAGGACGCGAGCCTTTGGACCTCGCTGTGCTGGTTCGAGTCCAGCTCCTCCAACCACCGTGGTGTCGGAAGCCGAAAAGCGAGGCGCCTGGCTGTGAACCAGGAGGCAACGGGGGCAGTACCCGTGCGACACCCCATCGAGCAAAGGATGAAGGATGAAGGATGAACACGTTGTCGTGCCCGGCTTTCATCCTTCACCCTTCATCCCTCATCCTTCTTGCCATGGTTCAACTCCAGCGTGCTTGGCCACCAAGGAGATCGTCATGCAGGTGCTGGTTCTCAACACCACCTACGAGCCGCTGGCGGTCGTCACGCTCAAGCGGGCGATGCGCCTCCTCACCACCCACAAGGCCGAGGTCGTCGAGACCGGCACTCACCTGCTCCGCTCGGCCCGCGAGGTGATCGCCACGCCGCTCGTCGTACGGCTGCTGCGCTACGCCCACACGCGGCGGATGCGCCGGCCCCAGGTTAGCCGTACCCTTGTCCTGATACGTGATGGCGAGAGCTGCCAGTACTGCGGCGGCCGGCCTGGGCGCGCCGAGCTGACCCTCGACCACATCGTGCCGCGGGCACAGGGCGGCCAGACCAGCTGGGAGAATGTCGTCGCCGCTTGCCGCGGGTGCAACGCCCGCAAGGCCGATCGCACGCCCGAGCAGGCCGGGATGGCACTGCGCTCGACGCCACGCCCGCTTGCGCTTCCGCTGGCCCGCAAGCTCGACCTGTCCGCCCGCGCCGTCTGGAGCCAGTACGGCTTCTGCTGAACCGATTGGGGCGCGGTTTGCCGCCTCCAACCACGCTGAGGATCGTGATAGACCTGATCACGTCGGGCCGGAGTGGGAGGGTTATTTCCAGACCCCTCCCGCACCCCCTTGTCCGACGTCCGTGCGCCGGGTAGCTCAGTGGTAGAGCACCTTACACCGTCCTTCATACCTTGCCCGAGCCCGGGCCGAAGAGGGATGGTTACCGCTCAAGACGGGGTGGTCGCGGGTTCAATTCCCGCCCCGGCGCCAACCATGCGATGTAGTGTAGCGACAGCACGCTCCGCTTCCGTTCCTCGCACCTCGTCCGCTCGCGGGCCGATGAGGGATGGTTCTCGGGATCAGCAAGTTCAACTCTTGCAGCGGAGAAGGGCAGGTTTAACTCCTGCCGTCGCACCCTTGACTCTGTAAAGAAAGGAGGCCGCCGATGCAGTACCTGCGCAAGCTCCTTGGCCCCACGCCCCAGACCGAGCCCCTCGCCGGCCAGGTGGCGAACAGCGCCGGCGGCTACAGCTACCCCGTGGACGACTGGGCGCGCCTCCGCCGCTTCCTCATCCTCGGCAGCGAGGGCGGCAGCTACTACACCGGCGAGCGGGCCCTGACCCGCGAGAACGCCCTGGCCGTGGCCCGCTGCATCGCCGAGGACGGCGCCCGCGCAGTCGCCGAGATCGTGGCTGTGAGCGCGGCGGGTCGGGCGCCCAAGAACGACCCGGCCCTCTTCGCCCTGGCGATGAGCGCGACCGCAGCTGACCTCGACACCCGTCGCGCCGCCCTGAGCGCGCTGCCCCAGGTGGCCCGCACGGGCACCCACCTGCTGCACTTCGTCGCCTACGCTCAGGAGCTGCGCGGCTGGGGCCGCGGCCTGCGCCGGGCGGTCGGCGCCTGGTTCCTCGATCAGCCGACCGAGCGCCTGGTGCTCCAGGCGATCAAGTACCGCCAGCGCGACGGCTGGGCGCTGCGTGACCTGCTGCGCCTGTCGCACGCCCAGACCGACGACGCGCAGCGCAACGCCGTGCTCGGCTGGATTGTGAAGGGCTGGCCGGAGGTGGGCGCCGAGGCGCATCCCGACCCGGCGCTGCGCCAGCTGTGGGCCTTCGAGCGGCTGCAGCGCGCTGAGAGCGCCAGCGCGGCGGCTCAGCTGATCGCCGGTTTCGACCTGCCCCGCGAGGCCGTGCCCACCCAGCACCTGGGCAGCCCGGAGGTGTGGGCGGCGCTGCTCGAGCGCATGCCCATGGAGGCCATGGTGCGCAATCTGGCCACCATGACTCGCGTCGGCCTGCTCGCCCCGCTGAGCGCGGCGACGGCCACGGTGACGAGCCGGCTGCGCGACGGCCAGGCGCTGCGCCGGGCGCGCCTGCACCCGGTGAAGGTGCTGGCGGCCCTGATGACCTACGCCGCCGGCCACGGCCAGCGCAGCAGCGCGACCTGGACCCCGGTCCCGGCGGTGATCGACGCGCTGAACGACGCTTTCGAGCTGGCCTTCGGCGCGGTGGAGCCGGCGGGCACGCGCCACCTGCTGGCCCTCGACGTCTCGGGCTCGATGGCCTGCGGCGCGATCGCGGGCGTGCCGGGCCTCACCCCGCGGGTGGGCGCGGCCGCGATGAGCCTGGTCACGGCCCGCACCGAGCCCGCGGTCCACACGATCGCCTTCAGCCACAAGCTCGTGCCGCTCAAGCTCACGGCTCGCCAGCGGCTCGACGATGTCGTCAAGCTGACCAGCGACCTGCCGTTCGGCGGCACCGACTGCGCGCTCCCCATGCTGTGGGCGCTCGAGCAGCGGGTGGCGGTGGACACCTTCGTGGTCTACACCGACAGCGAGACCTGGTTCGGCCAGGTTCACCCGGCTGAGGCGCTGCGGCGCTACCGCGAGCGAACCGGCATTCCGGCGAAGCTGATCGTCGTCGGCATGCTGGCCAACAACTTCACCATCGCCGACCCAAACGACGGCGGTATGCTCGATGTGGTGGGGTTCGACACCGCCGCACCGCAGGTGATGCGCGACTTCAGCGCGGCGGCGTAGGGGCCTTCGAAGGAGCCGGGGAGTGAGGCAGGAGGCTGTCTCGCTCTCCGGCTTTTTGCACATGACGGCCACGCGGACAGCTCCTGTCCCCATTCCGCGGTACCCTGAAGAGGACGGTCGCCGAACGGTTCACGAGTCATTGTGGCGAAGAGGGTTGCCCACGGGGCAGAGGTATTATGGAGCAGACAGAGATCGGCCTGGGGCGGCTGGCCAGTCAGCGAGTCGCGCGTCCGCTCGGCGATGATCCCGCCGAGGTGGTGCGCTGGATGGGGGCGATCCAGGCCCAGGATTACCTGGGCGCCCTCTGGGCCGTCGGCGCGCGGACCACTGGCGCCAGCGAGCAGGCGGTGGCGGAGGCCCTCGCGACGGGCCGCATTGTGCGCACCTGGCCGATGCGCGGCACCATCCACCTGGTGGCCCCCGCCGACATCCGCTGGATGCTCGCTCTGCTCACCCCGCGCGTCGTCCAGCGCACCCAAGGCCGCCTCCGGCAACTCGGCCTGGACGGCGCCACCCTCACCGCGAGTGAGCGCGTGCTCACCGCCGCGCTGGAGGGCGGCAGGCAGCTCACCCGCTCTGCACTCTTCGCACTCCTGGAGGACGCGGGCATCTCCACGGCAGGGCAGCGGGGCATCCACATCCTCGGGCAACTGGCCCAGGCTGGGCTGCTCTGCTTCGGCGCCCACGCCGGCAAACAGCCGACCTTCGCCCTGCTTGACGAGTGGGTGCCCGCCACGCCAGCGCTCTCGCGTGACGAGGCCCTGGCTACACTGACCCGACGCTACTTCACCAGCCACGGTCCGGCGACCATCCACGACTTCTGCTGGTGGTCAGGGCTCACCGTCGCCGATGCGCGCGCAGGGCTGGCTGCCGTCTCCGACGAGTTGGCCGTGGCCCAGGTTGCGGGCCAAACATACTACTACGACGAGGCGGCGGCGCTACCGGGGGAGCAGGGGCGACCATTCCTGTTGCCGCCGTTCGACGAATTCCTGATCGCCTACCGCGACCGTGGCGCCTCCCTTGACCCCGCTTTTAGCGGGCACGTCAACCCGGGCGCCAACGGCATCTTTCAACCGATCGTGGTCGTCGACGGGCGCGTGATCGGCACATGGCGGCGCACGCTGAAGACCGGGCGCATCGAGCTTGCGGTGCGCCCATTTGAACCGTCGGAGAGCGGGCTGCCGCCCGGGCTACCGCCCGCAGCGGAAACTTACGGGCGCTTCCTTGGGTTGCGCGTGGAGCTTGCGGTGGAAGAGTATTGACCCATGGGCGAGCTGCGCGATGGCCAGCGTGGGTGAGACACGGGCCGAGAACACGGTCGTCACCGAGCGTAATACCTGCCATGCCGACGACGTTTGGTGGCCGCTGCCTACGAGCGAGCACCAGCAGGCGCCGCCGCCTGCGGCCGCTGCCGCCTGACAACTCATGCCTGCACCCGGTGACTAAAGAAGTGCCTCGACCTGTGGGCCGAGGCGCGACCGGGCCTACCAGTAGAAGGCAAAGACCGTCACAAGGAACAGGAAGGCGAGCAGGCCGGCGATACCGATCAGCAGAAACGTCGGGCCGACCTCGGGGTTGCCGCTCCACTCGGGCTGCATAGGACCTCCTGGCAAGGGGCGCATCACGGCGGCGCCATCCGTCTCTATTGTACTCCCGGTCGGGGCGGCGCGCCACAGCCCGGCGAGGCCCCATAGCGTATAATGAACCTACGCACCCGCAGCATGATGAATGGACAGGTCATGACCAGCACCCGGCAGCGTCGCCAGGCGTCCGAGCTGAACGGCCGGGCCGCCCTGGGCGAGGGGGATAATGGGCCCGACTTCGCCAGCCTCGACCGCCTCCAGCGGCGGGTGCTCTGGCTGGCGGCCCTGATGGTCCACCACGCCAACCATGTGCGCCCCAACCCCGACGGCACCAAGGTCGGCGGCCACCAGGCCTCTTCGGCCTCGATGGTCACCATCCTGACCGCGCTCTATTTTCACTACCTCAAGGCCGGCGACCGCGTCTCGGTCAAGCCCCACGCCTCGCCCGTCTTGCACGCCATCCAGTATTTGCTCGGCCAGCTCCCCCGCCCGTACCTGACGACCCTGCGCGAGTTCGGCGGCCTGCAGGCCTACCCATCGCGCACGAAGGACCCCGACCCGGTGGACTTCTCGACCGGCTCGGTGGGCCTGGGCGCCGTGGCCCCGGCCTTTGCGGCCCTGGCCGGGCGCTACGCGGCGGCCCACTTCGGCGCGCCCGACACGCGCCGCTTCGTGGCCCTGGTGGGCGACGCCGAGCTCGACGAGGGCAACGTCTGGGAGGCCATTCTCGACCCGGCCCTCGACGGCCTCGAGAACCTGCTCTGGATCGTCGACCTCAACCGCCAGAGCCTCGACCGGGTCGTCCCCGGCATCAGGGCCGCGCACCTCAAGCGGCTCTTCGCCGAGAGTGGCTGGCGCGTGCTCGAGGCCAAGTACGGCCGGCGTCTGCAGGCCCTCTTCCAGCGGCGCGGCGGGGCAGCCCTGCGCCACCGCATCGACGAGATGCGCAACGAGGAGTACCAGGCCCTGATCCGCCTGCCCGGCCCCGAGCTGCGCCCGCGCCTGGTCGGCGGCGACCCGGCGGTGGCCCGCGCGATCGCGAGCGTCTCTGACGCCGAGCTGCCCGCCGTGCTGGCCAACCTGGGCGGGCACGACCTGGAGGAGCTGCTGGCCACCTTGGCCGAGGCCGACGCCGCGCCCCGGCGCCCGACGATCATCTTCGCCTATACGATCAAGGGCTGGGGCCTGCCGACCGCCGGCCACCCGCTCAACCACTCGCAGCTGCTCAGCGCCGAGCAGATGGCCGCCCTGCGCGAGCAACTCGGCGCCCCCGCCGACGACGAGTGGGCCGCGTTCGACCCAGCCTCGCCCGAGGGCCGGCTCTGCGCCGCCGCCGCCGCGCGCCTGTACGGCGGCCCCGCGACGGCAGAGCAGGCCTCGCCGACCGTCAGCGCCCTCGCCGCCGCCGTCCCCGCCGAGCTGGATGTGCCGACCACGGGCCAGACCAGCACCCAGGAGACCTTCGGGCGCGCCCTGATGCGCCTGGCCGAGGTCGCGGGGCTGCGCGAGCGCATCGTGACCACCTCGCCGGATGTCTCGGTCTCGACCAACCTGGCGGGCTGGATCAATAAGACGGGCGTCTTCGCCCCGCGCGACGAGCCCGACTTCGAGAGCGCCGAGGTCTACCGGCTGCTGCGCTGGAAGCGCGGCCCGACGGGCCAGCATATCGAGCTGGGCATCTCGGAGATGAACCTGTTCATGCTGCTGGGCATGCTGGGCCTCTCGCACGAACTGGTCGGCGAGCCGCTGCTGCCGATCGGCACAGTCTACGACCCCTTCGTCTGCCGCGGGCTCGACGCGCTGATCTATGGGCTCTACTCGGGGGCGAAGTTCATCGTCGCCGGCACGCCCTCGGGCATCACCCTCTCGCCCGAGGGCGGCGCCCACCAGTCGACGGTCACGCCCTCGCTGGGGATCGAGCTGCCCAACCTGCTGAGCTTCGAGCCCTGCTTCGCGCGCGAGCTGGCCTGGGCCCTGCTCGAGGGGCTGCGCCAGTGCTGCGACCGCGAGCGGGGGCGGGCCACCTACCTGCGCCTCTCGACCAGGCCGATCGACCAGGCCCTGCTCGAGCCGGCCCTGGCCCGCCTGGGCCTCGCCGAGCTGCGCCGCCAGACGCTGCTGGGCGGCTACAGGCTGGTCGACCGGCACGACCACGCCGACCACCCGCAGGCCCCGGTGGTGCAGATCGCGGCGGCGGGCGCGCTCATCCCCGAGGCTGTGGCGGCGGCGGCCTACCTGCGGCGCGAGGGTGTGGCGGCCAATGTGCTGAACCTGACCAGCGCGCGCCGGCTCTACGAGGGCTGGCGGGCCGGCGAGCCCCTGGCCTGGCTCATCCCGCCCGACGAGGCCCGGGCCCCGATTGTTACGGTCCACGACGGCGCCTCCCACGCACTGGCCTGGCTGGGCAGCGTCAACGGGGCCCCCGTCTGGCCCCTCGGGGTCGACGCCTTCGGCCAGTCGGGCGCCCGCGACGCCCTCTATCGCGCGTTCCAGATCGACGTCGAGAGTATTGTCGCCGCGGGGTTTGCGGCGGCTGACGCCGCCCTGGGTTAACGTGGATGTTTTCGGGAGGGCCATGCCCTCCCGAACCCTCCCGCCTTTCCAACCGTCTGCCTGGGCCGGGACTCTGGTATAATCGCGGGGCGAACTATCGGCGAAGTGAAGCGAGCGGAGCCTTATGCGCCTTCTGCTGGTGCGCCACGGCGAGACTCCATGGAACGTGACCCTTCAGTACCAGGGCCAGGCCAATGTGCCGCTGAACGAGCGGGGTTTCGAGCAGGCGCGCCGCTGCGCCGAGCGCCTGGCGCGCTACGAGGCCACGACCCTCTATAGCAGCGATGTCAGGCGGGCCTGGCAGACCGCCGAGGTGATCGGCGCGGCCCTGAAGCTCACCCCGGTGGCCATGCCCGAGCTGCGCGAGATCGACGTCGGCCAGTGGGAGGGGCACACCCCCGAGGAGCTGTACCGGCGCTTCCCCGACCACATGGCCGAGTACAAGCGCGACCCCGCCCGCACAGTGCGCCTCGGCGGCGAGAGCTACGCCCAGCTCCAGGCCCGGGCCCTGGTGGCGCTCAATCAGATCCAGGAGCGCCACGCCCATGGCGAGGTGCTGGTCGCCGTCTCTCACGGCGGCACCATCCGCGCCCTGCTCTGCCACGTGATCGGCCTCGATCTCGGCAACTTCGGGCGCATGTGGCTTGACAATGGTTCAATCACCGAGCTGCGCATGGGCCGCAACGGCTGGCGCCTCATGCGGCTCAACGACAATGCCCACGTCGAAGGGCTGATCGCCGAAGGCGGCGAGTAAGGCAGTCTGCGCGGGGCATCGCCCTCGCGCGCCTCAGGTTACGCCTCTACAGCGCTGTAGTTCCATTGCCAAGAAGGATCTCATGAGCGTAGAGCGCGACCCCCTCTCAACCAACATCCGCGCCCTGGGCAATGCCCTGGGGCGCGTGCTGACCGATCAGAGCGGCGCCACGGCCTTCGCCCTCGAAGAGCGGGTGCGGCTCATGGCCAAGGAGCTGCGGGCCGGCGGCGAGGGCGGGCGGGCCGGCGAGGCCCCCGAGCTGGCCCGTCGCCTGCAAGAGCTGGTGGGCGACCTGTCCATCGGCGAGCTCCACGGCCTGATCAAGGCCTTCACCCTCTACTTCGGGCTGGTCAATCTGGCCGAGGGCGTCGAGCGGCTGCGCGTGCTGCGCGAGCGCGACCTGCGGGCCGCCCCCGCGCCCCGCGCCGAGAGCATCGGCGCGGCCGTCGCCGAGCTGCGGGCCTACGGGGTGCCGCCCGCGGCACTGCAGCGCTGGCTCGACGGGGCCCTGATCATGCCCGTGCTCACCGCCCACCCCACCGAGTCGCGCCGCCGCACCACCCTGATCAAGCTGCGCCGCATCTTCGACGGCCTGCTCGACCTCAGTCTCGGCGAGCGCCTGCTGGCCCCGAGCCAGCGCGGCGAGGTCCTCTCGCGCATCGAGCGCGAGATCGTCGGCCTCTGGCAGAGCGACGACGTGCGCATCCAGAAGCCCTCGGTGCTCGACGAGGTCGAGAACGGCCTGTTCTACTTCCAGACCACCCTCTACGATCTACTGCCCCAGATCCACCGCGCCACGGCCCAGGCCCTGGCCGAGCACTACCCCGAGCACCCCTGGTCGCTGCCGCCCCTGCTGCGCTTCGGCAGCTGGATGGGCGGCGACCGCGACGGCAACCCCTTCGTCACCGCCGAGGTGACCCTCGACACGGTCAGGCGCATGCGCAGCTCGATGCTGCGCCATCTGATCGGCTGTATGGACGAGCTCTTCACCGACCTCAGCCAGTCCCTCACCCAGACCCAGGTGAGCCCGGCCGTGCGCGAGCGCATCGTCCACTACGCGGCCCTCTTCCCCGAGAGCGCGGCCGCGATCAGCCCGCACCACGGGCGCGAACCCTATCGCCAGCTGGTCGAGCTGATCCGGGCGCGCCTCGAGCGCACCCTCGCCTATAGCCTCTCCCACGATCCACGCTGGGGCGTCGACCCGGCGCCTACGCCGCCGCCCACGGTCTACTACCGCAGCGCCGAGCTGCTGGACGACCTGCGGGTGATCTACGCCAGCCTCTGGGCCAATGGCGGCGAATTGGTGGCCGATGGGGTCCTGCGCGATGTCATGGCCAAAGTGGCGATCTTCCGTCTGCACACCGCGACCCTCGACATCCGCCAGCACAGCGGCCGCCACCTGAGCGCCCTCGACGAGATCTTTCGCCTGGCCGGGGTGTGCGCAGACTACGCGGGGCTCGCCGAGGACGAGAAGGTCGCGCTCCTGGCCCGCGAGATCGCCAGCCCGCGCCCCCTGACCACCGCCCGGCTGTCGACCTACAGCGAGGAGACGGCCGAGACCGTGCAGACTTTCCGCGTGGTCGCGGCCATGCTCGAGCAGCTCGACCCCGAGATCATCGAGAACTATATCATCAGCACCACGGCCAGCGAGAGCGACGTGCTCGCCGTGCTGCTCTTCTGCCGCGAGGTGGGGCTCTACAAGCCGGACGAGTATAGCCGCATGAATGTCGTGCCGCTCTTCGAGACCGGCGAGGACCTCGTGAATGCCCCGCGCCTGATGGCCGAGCTCCTGGCTATGCCGGTCTATAGCGAGCACCTGCGGCTGCGCGGCCAGACCCAGGAGATCATGCTCGGCTACTCGGACAGCAACAAAGAGGGCGGCTTCGTCTCGGCCAACTGGGCCCTCTATAGGGCCCAGGTTGAGCTGACCGAGGTGGCCGACCGCTACGGGGTGCGTCTGCGCCTCTTCCACGGGCGCGGCGGGGCCGTCGGGCGCGGCGGCGGCCCGGCGGGGCAGGCCATCCTCTCGCAGCCACCGGGCACCCTGCGCGGCCAGATCAAGATGACCGACCAGGGCGAGATGATCTCGGACCGCTACCTCGACCCGCACACAGCTACCCGCCACCTCGAGCAGGTGGTCAACGCGGTGCTGAGGGCCGGCTTCCCCGAGGCGCTGCGCCACCCCGACCAGGCCTGGATCGAGGCCATGGAGCAGATCGCGGCGGCCGGGCGCGATGCCTACAGGGGCATGGTCTACGAGAACCCGCAGTTCCTGGCCTACTTCCGCGAGGCGACGCCGATCAGCGAGATCAGCCGCCTGCGCATCGGCTCGCGGCCCGCCTCGCGCCGCAAGAGCGACCGGATCGAGGATCTGCGCGCCATTCCGTGGGTCTTCAGCTGGATGCAGAGCCGCCACACCCTGCCCGGGTGGTATGGCCTGGGCAGCGCGCTGCTCGCCTTCGCCGGCCATGGCGCGGGGCCAGGCGCCCTCTCGACCGAGCGGCTCGCCCTGCTGCGGCGCATGTACCGCGAGTGGCCCTTCTTCAAAACGCTGCTCGACAACGCCCAGCTGATCATCGCCAAGGCCGACCTCGGCATCGCCCGCCGCTACGCCGAGCTGGTGGGCGACCAGGAGATCGCCGAGACCACCTTCGGCACCGTCGGGGCCGAGTATGAGGCCACTGTGCGCACGATCTGTCGCGTCGCCGAGATCGACGACATCCTCGACGCCCAGCCCGTGCTGCAGAAAGCGATCCGCCAGCGCAACCCCTATGTGGACCCCCTGAGCTATATCCAGATCGAGCTGCTGCGCCGCCTGCGCGCCGCCCCTGACGAGGCGGAGCAGGAGGAGCTCGAGACGGCAGTACTTATGTCAATTAATGGCATCGCGGCGGGCCTGAAGAACACGGGGTGAGCGAAGGCGGGGTTATAATAGGCCCTCCAGCCAACGTCGTCTGTAGAGAGAGGAGCGCGCCATGACCACCTCGGCCACCGATGTCCTCGGCAAGATCGGCTTGCCCGCCCCCATGAGCGAACTGGCCGCCCGCCGCTGGGATGCGATTGTCGTCGGGGCCGGCCACAACGGGCTGACCTGTGCGGCCTACCTGGCGCGCGCGGGCAAGCAGGTATTGGTGCTCGAGGCCCGCGAGCGCGTCGGCGGCGCCTGCACCATGGAGGAGCTGTGGGGCGGCGTGAAGATGTCCCCCTGCGCCTACCTGGTCGGCCTGCTGCACCCCCTGGTGGTCGACGAGCTGGGCATGCGCGAGCACGGCTTCGCCTGGACGCCCGCCACCGCCGGCCTGTTCGTGCCCTTCGAGGACGGCACGAGCGTGCAGCTCTGGGAGGACGACGCCCGCTGCGAGGCGGAGATCCGCCAGCTCTCCCCCCGCGACGTAAAGGGCTGGCGGGCCATGCAGAGTGTCATGAGCCGCCTGCGCGAGGCCATCCGCCCCGCCGGCGCGGGCGACCTCTGGATCGGCGGCCCACCCTCGCGGGCCGAGCTCGAGGCGCGCATCGGGGGCGACCCCGAGCTGCGCGGCCTGCTCTTCGACTGGAGCATGGTCGAGTTCGTCGAGCGCTACCTCGAGGACGAGCGCCTGCAGATCGCCTACCTCGGCCAGGGCGTGATCGGCACCAACGCCAGCCCCTTCGACCCGGGCACCGCCTTCATCCACTTCCACCACTCGTCGGGCCGCCTCGACGGGCAGCTCGGCACCTGGGGCTATGTGCGCGGCGGCATGGGCCGGGTCTCGTTCATCCTCTGCGACATCGCCCGCGAGGCCGGCGCAACCGTGGCCGCCGGCGTGCCCGTCGCCCAGATCATCCCCGGCGAGGGCGTGCGCCTCGAGGACGGCACGGCCATCTACGCGCCCGTGGTGGTGAGCAATGCCGACCCGCGCGTCACTCGCCGCCTGGTGGGCGCCAACGCCGACAGCGGCTGGGCCGCCCAGGTCGAGGCTCAGCCGATCACCGGGGTGACGGTCAAGCTCAACATGCTCCTGCGCGAGCTGCCTAACTTCACCGCCCGCCCGGGCACCTACGAGCCCCACCACGCCGGCCAGATCAATACGCCGCTGACCAAGCCGCAGTGGCGGGCCGCCTTCGAGGCCGCCCGGCGCGGCGAGCTGCCCGAGCGCCTGTGGACCGAGCTCTACTTCCAGACGGTGCACGACCCCGAGGTGGCGCCCGGCGGCCTGCACACCATGAGCGTCTTCGCCCAGTATGTGCCCAACCAGTTCGCCCACGGCGACTGGGACAGCCGCCGCGACGAGGTGCGCGACCTGGGCGTGGCCAGCATCGCCCGCTTCGTGAGCAATTTCCCCGAGGTGGTGCTCGACGTCGAGGTCCTGGGCCCGCCCGATATCGAGCAGAAGGTCGGCCTGACCGGCGGCCATATCTTCCAGGGCGATTGTCTGCCGCAGTATATGTGGGATCAGCGCCTGCGCTACAAGACCCCGATGGAGGGCGTCTACCTCTGCGGGGCCTGCACTCACCCCGGCGGCAGCGTGATCGCCGTCAACGGCCGCAACGCCGCGATGGAGATCCTGCGCGGCTAGTATCTCACCACACTGATTGTGCTGAGTGGAGGTTTCCGGGAGGGCCAGGCCCTCCCGAGCCCTCCCGCCGGCCATCCTGCAAATCGCCTGTGGCGAAGGCAACCCTATGCTGGCTCGGCCAGCAGGTCGTTGAGCAGCCGGGTCGCCTGGAGGCGGCGATGCAGCGCGGTGAACTGGGGCCGCTCGATCGCGAGGCGGTCGAACTGCGCGCGGACCTCTTCGGCCAGGGGCCAGGCCTGCGCGTGCAGGCCCTGGTTGGCGTAGACCTCGACGAGGCGCTGCATCCCATAGGCCACGAAGCGCGCCTCGCCCCAGACGCGCGCCTCGCTCAGGCTCTGCCTGAGGGCGGCCTCGGCCTCCGCAAAGCGGCCGGCCGCGTTCAGGGTGATGCCGCGCCTGTAGGCCACCCAGGCTAGCTGCCGGCGCCAGCCGAGGGCGGCGGCGGCCTGCTCGGCCTGCTCGAGCCAGTCGAGGGCCGCCGCAGGCCCCTCGCCGCCGAGGGCGACCTTGGCCATGCGGTAGGCGCCGAGGGAGCGCAGGCGCGCGTCGGCGCTCTGCTCGCCCAGGTCGACGATGCGCAGGGCGAGGGCCCGCGCGCCCGCCAGGTCGCCGCGCTGCATGGCCAGGTCGGCGCCCACGTACCAGATATCGGCCTGGAGCCGCTGATCGCCGGCCGCCGCGGCCAGGGCCTCGGCCTGGGCGATCTCGGCCTCCATGGTCGCCAGGGACTCGCCGCGGATGCGCTGGGCCCAGGCCTGCTGGCGCAGCGCGAGGGCCCTGGCGCGCTCGTCGCCCACGGCCTCGGCCGCGGCCTGGGCGGCGACCATCATCGACTCGAGCTCGTCGAAGCGCCCCAGCAGCTCGGCGATGAACCAGCAGCCCTCGACCAGCTCGATCAGCTCGCCGTGACGCCCGCTCTGCTGACACCAGTCGATCGCCAGGCGCAGGGCCGGGTATTCGGCGATGGCCATGGGGGCCTGCTCGATCTGCAGGTCGAGGGGCGCGCCGACCTCGCGGGCGAAGTCGCGGGCCCAGGCCAGCCAGGCCGCCCGCAGCTCGGGGCCGACCGTCTCGCTCTCGAGGGCCGCCAGTGCGTAGCGCTGCACGATCGGCAGCATCCAGAGGCGCCCGTGGCGATCGAGGTTGATCAGCGAGAGTTTGCGCAGCCGGCTGAGGGCCGCGTCACCCTCGGCGCCGAGGGCACCGGCGATCTGGTCGAGGGCGGCCCTGGGCGCGCCGGCGCGCTGCTCGAAGCACGCGCACGCCAGCAGCATGCGCCACGCCATCGGGTTGAGGCTGCGGGCCAGCTCGATCTGGCCGCGCACACAGTAGTCCGGCATGTCGCCGGTGGCGGCCCCGATCCAGCCGGCCAGGTAGGCGAACGGTTCGCCGCCGTCGAGGCGGGCCAGGCAGAGTTTGATCGGCAGCGGCAGCCCGCCGGCGAGCTCTGCCAGGCGGCTGCGCTGGGCCGGGTCCAGGCTGAGGCCGCGAGCGGCGGCCTCGCTGTCGATCAGGGCCAGGGCCTCGGCCGGCTCGAGGGCGCCCAGAGGCAGCACCTGGCCGAGCGAGCGCCAGTCGTCGCGGGCCGTACGCGAGGTGATCAGGGCGCGGGTCGAGGGCGGCAGGGCCCGCAGAAAGGCGTCGACCTGCGGATCGTTGATCGTCTCGTAGTTGTCGATGATCAGCAGGCCGGGCTGGGCGGCGAGGGCCGCCTGCACCAGACGGCTCTGCTCGGCGAGGGGGGCGGCCTTCAGCCCCGGCAGGTCGAGGACCTGGGCGATGGCGGCGTAGACCGCCGCCAGGTCGTTGAAGACCAGGCCGGGGGGCGCGGCGCTCGCCGGCCCCTCGGCCGTCAGGGCGGTCTCCTTCGCCGAGAGCCAGATGATCGCGTCGAAGCGCGGGCCCGGCGCGACCCTGCCGCGCGTGTTGTAGGCGTGGCCGACGGCAATGGCCAGGGCGCTCTTGCCGAGGCCGCCGATGCCGACGATGGCGACGAGTTGGGGGCCCGCCGGGTCGTCGAGGCGTTCGGTGATCCAGCCCAGGGCCTCCTCGCGGCCGATGAAGCGCCCGTAGTCGGGGCGGGGCAGGTTGTGCCGCACGGGCGGCGCCCCAAGGGCGGGGCGGGCCGCCGGCTGCTGCGGCGCGGCCCCCTCCGCCGGGCGATCGAGCTCGTCCAGACGCGCCTCGACCCGCGCGAGCCGCTCGGCGCCGGCCTTCTGGAAGAGCAGCGTATAGAGCGGCTGGAGCTGGGTGATCCCCAGGACTTCGTCGCCGAGGCAGCTCAGGAAGGCCGCGACGGCGGCATCGACCCGCGCGCGGTCGGCCTCCTCGGGCAGCACGTCGGCGAACGAGCGGCGCAGGGTGGCCATGTGCTGCTCGCGGCTGAGGTGCGGGCGAGCGAGCAGGTCGCTCAGGGCATCGCGGACGGCCGGCGTATCGGCGAGGCGCGGGCGGGCGAGCAGGGCCGCCACGAGCTCGGGGTCGCGGGCGCCATGCTCGGCGCGGAAGCGGGCCTCGGCGCGGGCGACCGCCCCCGCCAGAGCGCGGCGCAGCTTGGCCTCGGCGGCGGCGCCCTCGAAGCCCGCCCCCACCAGGCCGCCGAGAAACTGGCCGAGCACCGCGGTGATCAGTTCGAGCATCGAGCACTCCCCTATGGGATCGGCGACGGCGATAGTCCCGGCAC
>CAZKTU010000161.1:12266-14985 GCA_964555675.1 uncultured Oscillochloris sp. | reverse complement strand
TCAGCCTTAAAGACATACCCCTGCACCGTGGCCGTGTAGGTCGCCTGGCCGCCGCTGTCGCCGCTGAGGGTCGGCGCGCCGCCTACGTAGCTCGGCGGTACGTTGGTGTTGACCCGGGCCGTGGGGCCGTATTCGGCCTGGGCGCGGGCGGTAAAGGCCTCGAGGAAGGCCTGTCTGATCGTGGCCTGGTCCGAGCCCGAGGGCACTGTCACCTGCAAGCCGAACTGCACTGGCCCAGACGGCACCGGCACGGCGGGCGGCCCGCTCGTCGGCGCACCCGGCAGGCCTTCGGGCAAGCGCTCGAAGAGCGAGCCAACATACGGCTCGGCCCAGGCGGGCCGCTGAAGGTAGACATAAGCACCAAGCCCAAGTGCGCCGAGTAGGGCGATCGTCAGCACCCAGCGTACGAGGGCGCTCAGCAACGCGCCAACGCCGGCCAGAAAGCCGCGCCGCGGCTGCACCTTGGGCGGGGCGGGGCGCGCCGCGGGCTGGGCCTGCGGGGCGACCGGACTCGGGGCAGGCTGTGCGGCCGGCGGGCGCGGCGTCGCCGGGGCGCCGGGGGCGATGGCCGGGGGGACGCTCACCTGGGGGGCGGCCGGCTGCGGGATGAGCACCGTGGCGGGCGCGCGCCGGACCTGGCCCGGCTGGGGCGCGCGCTCGGGCCCGAGGGCCGCCCAGAACTCGCTCACCGTGGCGAAGCGGTCCTGCGGCACCTTCTGGAGCGCCCGCTCGAGGGCGTCGGCCGTGCGCTTCGAGACCGTCACGCCGGGGATACTATCGGCCCGCGGGAACGAGAAGGGCATCTGCTCGGTCGGGTCGCGCCCGGTCAGCAGGTGGTGCAGGGTCGCCCCGAGGGCGTAGACGTCCGACTGGGGTGTGGCGAGGCCCTGGTACTGCTCGGGCGGGGCGTAGCCGGGGGTGCCGATCTGCGTGCCCCGCTCGGTCGGCTTGAACAGCCGGGTGATCCCGAAGTCGACCACCTTGATCCCGCCGTCGCCGCGATCAATCATCACGTTCGAGGGCTTCATGTCGCGGTAGATCAGGTTCTTGCCGTGCAGGTGGACCAGCACATCGCAGATCTGCTCGGCCCAGGCGAGGACGCGCGCCTCGTCGATCAGGCCCTCGCGCTCGGCGATCTCTTCGAGGTCCTCGCCGCGCACGAACTCCATGGTCAGGTAGTGGCGGCCCTCGTCGCGGAAGTGGCTGTAGACCTTCGGGATCCGCGGGTGGCTGAGGCTCTGCAGCATCTCAGCCTCGTCGTTGAAGCGCTCGATCGCCTCGGCCCGCTCGCGCGGGTCGGTGAACTTATCGAGCATCTCTTTGATCGCATAGATCCTGCCCGCTTCGTCGATGCCCTCGTAGACCGCGCCCTGGCCGCCCTGCTTGATCACCCGCGTGATCACATAGCGTCGCTGGTCGCTCGGGTCATCGTTGTTGAGCACGATGTCGTGGCCGCAGTGCTGGCAGTAGCGCGCCCGGCGCAGGTTCTGCTTGTGACACTTCGGGCAGAGGATCTGCGTGACCTCGGCCATAGAGCTCCAGACAGGGGTGGCGAGGGGCTGGGGCGCCCCGGCCTCGCGAGCATACTGAGCCATCAAGCGTCTCTCCGCGGCCCTGACCCTGTCCGCACGGGCCGGTCAGGATGAGCGGGTCAGCCGGAGGGCGTTTCGCCTCCAGCGTAGCACAGCCGTCGCACCCCGGCAAGCCGGGGATGCGCACACCTGATCTACGTCTAGAGAACGCGTTTTGTTGCGTCTACTGGAAGTCTTTGGCCCTGTAGCCGAGCCAGCCCAGGGCCGAGGGGTCGTCGCGCCAGTTGGGGCGCACCTTGACCCACAGCTCGAGGAAGATCTGGCGCCCCACCAGGCGCTCGATCTCGTGGCGGGCCGCCGTGCCGATCTTCTTCAGCATGGCCCCGCCCGCGCCGATCAGAATGGCCTTCTGGCCGTCGCGCTCGACATTGATCGTCATGCGGATGAAGATCGCCTGCTCGCGCTCCTCCCACTCCTCGACCTCGACCGCCACCGCGTGGGGCACCTCGTGCTGAGTGTGGTAGAGCACCTTCTCGCGCACGAACTCCGCGGCCAGCTGCTGCTCGCTCTGGTCGGTCACCTGCTCTTCGGGGTAGAGCAGCGGGCCCTCGGGCAGGCGGGCCACAATCTCGTCCAGCAGGGTGGTCAGCCCCAGACGCCGCCGGGCCGAGATAGCCAGCTCGAGCTCCCACGTGCCCAGGGTGCGGTATTCCTCGAGGTGGCTACGCCCGTCGCGCGGCTTGACGTCCACTTTGTTGAGGATGAGCAGCTTCTTGCCGCGGGCTCGCTGGACCTGTGCGGCGATGCGCCGGTCGAGCTGCGAGGGCGGCTGGCCGATATCGACCATGAAGCCGATCACATCGGCGTTGGGCAGGGTCCTCTCCGCCAGGTCGACCATGAGTTTGCCGAGGGCGTGGTTGGGCTGGTGGATGCCCGGGGTGTCGACGAAGATGATCTGGGCCCCCGGCCGGCTCAGGATGCCCCGCATCGGCACGCGCGTCGTCTGGGGCCGCGGCGAGACGATCGCCACTTTCTGTCCCAGCAGCGCATTGAGCAGGGTGCTCTTGCCGACGTTCGGCTTGCCCACCAGGGCCACGAAGCCAGACCGGGTGACGTTGAGCGTGCCCTGGCTCGGCTCAGGCTGGCGCCTGACGTCGCTCGGCTCTGGCCGAGGTCTGGGCGCAGCG
>CAZKTU010000161.1:0-12166 GCA_964555675.1 uncultured Oscillochloris sp. | reverse complement strand
CCATCGGCGGCGGCGGGCTCGTCCTCGAGGGCGACCATGAGCGGGGCGAGGCGGGCCAGGGCCGCGGGGGTGCGCAGCTCTGCGGGGACAGGCAGCTCGACGCCCAGCACCGTCTCGTCGCCGTCGAGGTCGAGGATGGCCGTCTCGGCGAGGGCGACGCTGCGGGCGGGGGCCTCGTCGGCGATCCTGATCGTCAGGCGCCCGCTCTCCATATTGAGGCGCTCGTAGTCGCCGTCGAGGGCCAGCTCGAGCTGGGCCAGGGTCAGCTCGTCGTCGAGCTCGAGGCGCAGGCCGAAGATCTGGCCCGCGGCGTCGAGCAGCAGGTGGGCCGGGTATTCGAGCGTATCGACGGCCTGACCGGCCTCGAGCTCGGTGAAGTAGACATAGATCGTACCCGCGTCGGGGTCATGAGAAAATGCAAGCATAGTCTTCTTATCAGTGCGAGGCGCGCCGCGTCCTGCTGGCCGCGCCCTTGTGCGACTTCTCGGCCTCGGCGGGCTCGCGGGCCTCGGGTGGAGCGGCGGGGGGCTCAGGCTGGTCGGTGAGCTTGCGGTAGAGGTAGGCCAGCACGATGCGCACCACCGCCGCCACCGGGATCGAGATGAACAGGCCGAAGGGCCCCAACAGGGCGCCCCCGGCCAGCAGGGCGAAGATCACCACGGCCGGGTGCAGGGTCACCAGCGGGCCCATCACCTGGGGCAGGATGATATTCTCCTCGATCATGCGCAGCACCAGGTAGATCAGGCCGAGCACCGCCGCCAGGCCCAGGTTCGACAGACCGAAGGGGGTCACGGGCTGGAAGAGTGCGACCGACATGGCGATGCCGGCGGCCGACCAGGGCCCGATGATCGGGACAATCTCGAGCACGCCCGAGACGATTGCGATCACCAGGGCGTTGGGCACCTGCAGGATCGAGAGCGGGATGTAGAGCAGGACGGCCATCAGCACCACCAGGATCAGCTGGCCGCGAATGTAGGCGCCGCAGACCTGATCGATCTGGGTGCCAAGTGCGCCGATCTCGGCTCGGTAAGGTGGGGGGACGAGGTTCTGGGCCCAGCGCTTGAGTTGGCCGCCCTGGAGCAGCAGGTAAAAGGTGACGATCAAGTAGGCCAGGGCGAAGAGCACCGTCTCGAGAGCCGAGACCACCAGGTGCGGCACGCTCTCGCTGGCGCGTCGGCTCAGGTCGCTGACCACGCTGATCAGCTGCTCTTCGATCGGGGCCAGGTCGATGATCAGGCCGGCGAACTCGATCTGCTCGCGGCCGCGGAAGAAGTTCTGGATCTGTACCGCGATCACCGGCGCCGTCGAGGCCAGGTCGCGCGACTGCTGGGCTACCCGCGGCCAGATCAGCGTGCCCAGGCCATACAGCACCAGGAAGGCCAGCACATAGAGCACGGCGATCCAGAGCACCCTCCCGACGCCCGTGCGGCGGTAGAGCCAGGCCACCAGCGGGTTGAACAGGTAGGCCGTGATGATCGCCGCGACAAACGGGGTCAGCATATGCTTGACGGCCAGGAGGAACCAGAGCGTCAAGACGACTATCAGGGCTACCGCGATGAGCTTGTACTGGGGCGAGAAACGAATCGGTCGCTGCTCCGTGGACATACGCGTTCCCTCTCGGCCCCTTCGCCGTACGGGCCAGACTCAAAGGGCGACCGGCCGGCAGCACTGCCGGACCGTATCGCCCATTATACCGCGACCGTGCCGCTGCGGGGGCGCCCTATAGATCGTCGGCGCGCCCGCGCTTGAGCGGGATATCAGCCTTGAGCGTATCGCTCGACTCGCCGCGCATGATTGCGACCTCGATCTGCTCGGGGTCGACCGAGGGCAGATAGCGCGACAGCACCGCGGCGATGTCGATCTTCATCTGCTCTTTCATCTCGGGGGTGAGCTTGTAGCGGTCGTCGACCAGCACCGCGGCCAGGCGCTCTTTCGCCACCGTGCCGCTGCGCTCGCGCCGCCCAAAGAGATTGTCAAGAAAGCCCACGGCCGGGTCCTTTCGCTATGCGCGGCGCCGCCCGAACATGCTCATCAGCCGCTCGATCACCCCTTGCTGGTCCTGCAGGGCCAGGAAGGGCACCTCCTCGCCGTGGAGCCGCCGGGCGATATTCAAGAAGGCCTTGCCGGCCAGCGAGCTCTGGTCATAGACGGCGGCCTCGCCCCTGTTGGTCGAGGTGACGATCGTCTCGTCGTCGGGAACGACGCCGATCAGGTTGATCGCCAGCAGCTCGAGCACATCGTCGACCGAGAGCATCTCGCCCCTGCTGACCAGGCGCGTCTTGATGCGGTTGACGATCAGGCTGGGCGGGCCCTTCTCGGCGGCCTCGACCAGGCCCACGATGCGGTCGGCGTCGCGCACGGCCGAGACCTCGGGGGTGGTGACGATCACCACCTCGTCGGCGCCGGCGATAGCGTTGCGGAAGCCGCCCTCGATGCCCGCGGGGCTATCGATCAGGATGAAGTCGAACTCGCCGCGTAGCTGGTTGGTCAGGTCGATCATCTGCTCGGGGCTGACCGCATCTTTGTCGCGGGTCTGGGCGGCGGGCAGCAGGCACAGCTCGGGCAGGCGCTTGTCCTTGATCAGAGCCTGGCGCAGACGGGCGCGGCCCTCGACCACATCGACCAGGTCGTAGACGATGCGGTTCTCGAGGCCCATCACCACGTCGAGGTTGCGCAGGCCGATATCGGCGTCGATGACGACGACGCGGCTGCCGCGCATCGCAAGGGCTGTGCCGAGGTTGGCCGTGGTGGTGGTTTTACCCACGCCGCCCTTGCCAGAGGTGATGGTGATCACGCGCGCCATAGCAACTCCGTTAGGGCGTAGCCCGGGCTCTACCCCTACTTCTTGTACGACTCCCAGGGCTCGAGGACGATCTGCCCGCCCTCGATACGGGCCACCTCGGGGGTGTGCGGCCCCCCACCCTTCGGCCCGGCGGCGATCTGGTTGGCGATCCGCAGTTGGGTCGGCCGCAGCTCGATCGCACAGACGACTGCCTCGCCATTGCCGAGGGCCCCGGCGTGTACGAAGCCTCGCACCCGCCCCCAGACCACCACGCTGCCCCCGGCGATCAGCTCGCCCCCGGGGTTCACGTCCCCGATGAGCGTGATGTGGCCGCTGTGGCGCACCACCTGCCCCGAGCGCACCGTCCGCGTCAGCAGCAGCGCCTCGCTCTCGGGGGCCGCCTGGCCGGCCCCGGGGGCCGGCTCGCTGTAGCGCGGCAGGGGTCGCGCCGTCAGGCCCGCCGCCCGCGCGGCGTTGCGCGTCTCGCGGGCGCTCGCGCTGAGGGCCTCGGCGGCGACGCCGTGCTGCTGCATCAGCTCGAGCACGCCCGCCAGCTCGACCTCGCTCACGGCGCGGTCGCCGAGATCGATCGTCAGCCGCGCGCCGCTGAAGAAGGCCTGGTTCTGGGCCAGCTGTCGCTCGAGCTGGGCGATTAGCTCGCCCCACTCGGCCACATCATCGAAGCGCATCCGCAGGCCGTCGCGCCCGCCCTTGATGCTGATCAGGTCGCTCATGAACCTGTCGCCTGAGTTGAACGAGAAAGTTGATGAATTATAGCACAGGCGCGGGCCGTGCGCCGCGTACGCCCTCGCTGCACTCAGGGGGTGGCCTGTCCGGTGGTGGCCGGCGGCGCGGGCAGGGGGTCTGCCGGCATCACCGGGCAGGTGCGCGGCGCGTCCGCCGGCGGCGTCACCTTGAAGTAGGCCTGCATGATCTGGGTCACCGCCGGCACGGTCATGGTGGACGAGCCGTCGTTCAGGTCGCCCACGCCTTCGATCAGCACCGCCACCACTACCTCGGGGTTCTCGTAGGGCGCGAAGCCTACGAACCAGGCGTGGCTCTGGCGTATCAGGCGCTTGTCGGGCCGCTCGATCAGCGGGCCGAACTCGGCCGTGCCCGTCTTGCCGGCGATCTCCAGGCCCGAGCACTCGGGGCGGGCCGCGATATTCAGGCCGTTGATCACCGACTCGCGCATGCCCTGGCGGATCACCTGCAGGTTGGCCGGGTCTACCGGCGCGCGGCTGAGCAGCTCGGGGGCCAGCTCGCGCACCGTGTTGCCGCCGCCGTCGGTGATGCGCGCTACCACGTGGGGTCGGTACACCGCGCCGTCAGTCGCCACGCCCCCGGCCGCGACCGCCAGCTGCAGCGGGGTCACCAGCAAGTCGCCCTGGCCGATCGCCGTATTGTACGTATCGCCCGTCGTCCAGGCCTCGCGCTTGGCCTGAGCCTTCCAGGTCTTGGTCGGCACCAAGCCCGTGGCCTCGCCCGCCAGGTCGATGGTGGTCTTGCGTCCCAGGTGGAACCACTCGAGCCCCTCGACCAGGCCCTCGATCTGTAGCCCGCCGATGCGCAGCGCCGTCTCGTCGAGGTTGGTGGCCTGGTCGTTGCCGCCCGCCACCGAGGCGAAGAAGACGTTCGACGAGAGCCTGAGCGCGTCGGCGACCGTCAGCTCGCCATTGTCGCGGTTGCGCACCGAGTTGGGCAGCTCGAAGAGCGCCCCGCTGCGCTCGATCAGCTTGAGCAGGCCGGGGTCGCGCAGCTTGGTGTCGGCCGCGATCACGCCTTTCTGCAGGGCGGCGGCGCCCACGAACTGCTTCAGGGTCGAGCCTGGCGGGTACTGCCCGGCGATGGCTCTGTTGGTCAGGGGCGCTAGCCGCAGCAGCTCGGCCAGCTCGGCCGGGTCTTCCCTGCTCAGCAGCGCGGCCAGCTCGCCGCGGCGCGTCGGGTCGACCCAGACGTTGTTGTCGTAGGTCGGCAGCGAGACCATGGCCAGCACCCGCCCGTCCCGCGGGTCGATCACCACGGCCGCGCCGGCCACGATCGGGGCGTAGTTGCGTTTATACTCGTCCGGCGAGTTCAGGCGGCGGGCCTCGCCCTCGGCCACCCAGCGCCGGACGATCCGCTCGACCTCGCTCTGGAAGGCTGTGTCGATGGTCAGCACCAGGTTGTGGCCGTTCTCGACCGGCCGCAGCTCGTCGGGCGGGCTGACCGGCCGCTGCAACGCGTCCACCAGCAGCGTCTGCAGGCCCATGCGCCCGCGCAGCTCGGCCTCGTAGGCCGCCTCGAGGCCGTCCTTGCCGATCCGATCGTCGACCTGGTAGGGCGGCAGGCCGATACTGGCGGGGTCGATCACCTTCGGGATGAGCCCGCAGCGCCCCGCGTGGCTCGCCACCTCGATCAGGCCGCCCAGCCACGAGCTGGCCGGGTTCTCCGCCGTGAGCTCGCACTCGGTGATCCGGCCGATGTAGCCGAGCATATGCGAGAGCGAGGCGACCTCGCCGCTGGCCGGATAGCGACGCCTGTAGCTCTCGACCACCTGCACGCCCGGCAAGTAGTTGGCGTTCTCGTTGATCGCGAGGGCCAGGTCGGGGTCGATGCCCTCCTTGACCACCACGGTCTGGTAGCCGCGTACGCTCTCGCGCGGCACCAGGGCCTCGATCGGGCTGCCCAGGGTCACCACGTCGCTATAGGTCTGGCTCAGGGCGAGGGCCTCGAGGGTCAGGGCCGGCGCGACCGTGACCGTGAGGGGCGACCCGGCCGCGATGGTGGCGGTCGGGCCGAGCCGCTGCAGGGCCAGGCGCAGCTGCGGGCGCTCGCTCAGGGCACTTGCCGGATCGACGGTGAGGGTCGAAGTGAGCCCGGCGACCTGCCCGAGGCGGGCCAGCACCTCGGCGCGGCGCTCGGGCTCGGCGCCGGCGTCGGGCAGCCGCCCGGGCACCACGGCCAGGTTGTAGATCGGCACACTCTCGGCCAGCAGGGTCTCGCCGTCGGCCGCGAAGACCTCGCCGCGCCGCGGGGGTACGGTCAGGTTGCGCCTGAAGACCTCCTCGGGGGTGCTGCCGAAGCGCTTGCTGTCGCTCTCGACCAGCTGCAGCTGGTAGAGTCGCCCCACCATGACTGTGACAAAAAGCAGCAGCAGCGCCCGCAGCGCGATTAAGCGTGGCATAAGATCTACCTAGAGCTGGCTCCGCAGGATCCAGCGGAGCAGGAAAAAGATCGGCAGGGCCGGGATCAGGGCCACGAGCACTGCGGGCAGGATCACCACCTGGGCGTAGCTGAGCCACTCGATCGGGCCGGGCTGGGTCAGCAGGGCCAGGGTCGCCTCATAGATCAGGGCCGCGAGCAGGACCGCCATCAGGGGCACCGCCGGCCGCTCTACCCGCAAGCGGCGGGTCGCCAGGGCCACAGCCAGGGCGGCGAGCAGCAGGGCCAGGGCGTGGGTGCCCAGGGGCGTCCCGGTCAGCAGGTCGAGGGTCAGGCCGCCATACAGGGCCCAGCGCAAAGCCCGACTGAGGCCGAGGTCGGGGAAGGCCGAGCCCATGCCGATCAGGGTTCGGCAGATGACCGCCACCAGCACCAGGGGCGCCGAGAAGCCGAGGGGGGTGGCGAGCAGCGTGACCTGGACGATGGCCAGGGCGGCGAGGGCGAGGATGCGGCCGGCCTCCTGGGCGAGGGCCTCCTCTAGTCGTCTTGGCTGAGAATCACCCAAACGTAGCTCACCTGATCTGGGTCGACGAATGGTCGTAGCTCGGCGTGCTGGTATTGCTCGCTCGCGCCGACCAGCTCGACGCTGCCGATCGGGATGTCGGCGGGCACGGCGGCGAGGTCGAGGGGCAGGTTGAGGGCCGCTGTGAGCCCGGCCGTGACCACGGGGTCGCCGGCGGCGATCGGGGCCGCGCGGTCGATCTGCTCGAGGCGCAGGCGCGAGCCGCGCTGCCACTGGCCCTGCACCAGGCCCACGGCGGCCCGGCTCTCGTGGATGACTCGGCCGCTGATCTGGCTGCCGATGTCGGTGATCAGCAGCACCTCTGCGGTGCGCGGGCCCGCCGACTCGACGATGCCGACCAGGGCGGCGGGGCCGCCGGGCAACTGGCCGAGGACCGCCATGCCCGGGCGCAGGCCGTCATCGGCGCCGCGGGCCAGCAGCATCACGCGCCGGCCGGCGTCGGGCGAACGTACCGTCACCTCGGCCCCGAGCAGCCGCCACGGCCGCTCGCGCTGGATCTCGAGCTGCTGGCGCAAGAAGACATTCTCGACCTGGGCTCGCTCCAGGCGCAGCAGCTCGTTGTTCAGATGGCTGTTCTCGCGCTCGAGCTCTTCGATGCGCGCCTGCAGGGCCGCCTCGCCCCGTGGGGCCGCGGCCAGCTCGTCGACGCCGTCCCGCAGGGCGGTCAGGCGGCCGGCCACGGGGGCGACGGCCAGGTCGAGGGTGGCCCGCGCGGGGGCCAGCAGGCCCTGACGGTCGAGGATCAGCAGCAGCCCCGCCGCCAGGCAGAGGACCACCGCAAGCAAAAACGGCCGACCGCTCGCCGGAGATGACGAGCGCTCGCGCCGTAGTTTGATCGGTCGTTCGTCGAGGAAGTCGCGCATAGGGTGTCGCTGGGCCTGGGGCCTCGCGGCTGAGCGTGCTCAGCCCCGGCGCCCGGCTAGAGCCTGGCTCGCCGGAGGTTCTGGGTACGGGTCAGGATATCCTGGTAGACCTTATTCTCGAAATTCTCGACCATCTTGCCCGCGCCGCGGGCCACGCACGAGAGCGGGTCCTCGGCAATATGGACCGGCATCTTGGTCTCGGCCGAGATGCGCTTGTCGAGGCCGTGGAGCAGCGAGCCGCCCCCGGCGAGGGTGATGCCGTGCTCCATAATATCGGCCACCAGCTCGGGGGGCGTCTCCTCGAGGGCCAGGCGCACCTCCTGGATGATCGCATTGACCGGGCCCGAGATGCCCTCGCGGATCTCGACCGAACTGACCTCCACCGCCTTGGGCAGGCCGGTGAGCAGGTCGCGGCCGCGCAGCACGACCTTGATCTCCTCCTCGAGGGGGTAGGCCGAGCCCGCGGCGATCTTGGCCCGCTCGGCCATGCGCTCGCCGATCAAGAGGTTGTACTCGCGGCGGGCGAACTGCATAATCGCCTCGTCGATCTCGTCGCCGGCGGTGCGGATCGAGTGGTTGATCACGATCCCGCCGAGCGAGATCACCGCCACCTCGGTCGTTCCGCCGCCCACATCGACGATCATACTGCCGATTGGCTCGTCGACGGGCAGGCCGGCCCCAATTGCGGCGGCCATCGGCTCTTCGACCACGTAGGCCTCGCGGGCCTTCGCGTTGAGCGTGGCGTCGCGGGCGGCGCGGCGCTCGACCTCGGTCACGCCCGAGGGGACGCCCACCACCACCCGAGGGCGCGGGTCCATCAGCCGCACAGCCGAGTAGGCGTGGGCCTTCTTGATGAAGTAGGCCAGCATCTTTTCGACCACGTCGAAGTCGGCGATCACGCCGTCTTTGAGCGGGCGTACGGCCACAATATTCGCCGGCGTCTTGCCGACCATCGCCTTGGCCTCGGCGCCGACGGCGTGGACCTGCTTGGTCTTCGCGTCAATCGCGACCACCGATGGCTCGCTGATCACGATGCCTTTGCCGCGCACATGCACGAGGGTGTTCGCCGTGCCCAGGTCGATGCCCAGGTCGCGGCTAAAGGCGCCAAACAGCGAGTTGATTGGGTTAAAGCCCACGTTCTGCTCCGGTCGACAGCCCAAACAGGGGGTAAGGTGAGGGTAAGGCCCTCGGCGAGCGCACACGTATCGTCAGGGGCGCCAAAGCTCCCAGACACGTCTCGGCGCCTGATTATAGCATAGACCGCCGCGGGGGCGGGGCGTCTGATGGCGCTCCGCTCTCTACCACTTCTTATACCATAGCCGGCCCGGGCGGCATTCCTGATAGTGAGCTGATGAGTATTTGACTTTTTCGCGTGTGTGTGCGACAATAAGCACCGCCGTGAGCTGACACCCCTGAGCGTCGGCGTGTAAACAATTCGGGCGGCTAGGTACGTCGGGCGGTTGAACGTCGTTGGTATGGTTCGTCCACGAGCTCGATACCGGCGCTGCTGCTAGGACTTCTGGCTCCCAGTGAGCTGGAAGATTTTTATTGTTGTGAGCACCTCGGTTCTGCGCCCAGTCTATCCATTCACCGCGATCGTCGGCCAAGAGCGGCTGAAGCGCGCCCTTATCCTCAACGCGATCAACTCGCGCGTCGGCGGGGTCCTCATCCGCGGCGAAAAGGGCACTGCCAAGTCGACAGCCGTCCGCGGTCTCGCCCGCCTCCTGCCCACGATCGCCGTCGTCGACGGCTGCCCCTACTCCTGTCAGGCCGATCGTCCGGCCGGCCTCTGCGCCAGCTGTCAGGGTCGCGCCGCCCTCGGGCCGCTGCCGACCCATGCTCGCGCCACGCGCCTTGTCGAGTTGCCCGTCTCGGCCTCCGAGGATCGCGTGGTGGGCTCGCTCGACCTCGAGCACGCCATCACCGAGGGCCAGCGCCGCTTCGAGCCGGGGCTGCTCGCCCAGGTCAACCGGGGCCTGCTGTATGTCGATGAGGTCAACCTGCTCGACGATCACCTCGTTGATCTCCTGCTCGACGCCGCCGCGATGGGGGTTAATACGGTTGAACGCGAGGGCGTGAGTATTTCGCACCCCTCGCGCTTTATCCTGGTCGGCACCATGAACCCCGAAGAGGGCGAGCTGCGGCCCCAGCTCCTCGACCGCTTCGGCCTCGCCGTCGAGGTCGCGGGCCTCACCGATGTCGCCTCGCGCGTCGCGGTGATCGAGCGCCGCCTCGGCTACGAGGGCGACCCCCAGGCCTTCATGGCCGCCTGGCGCCCCGCCGAGGACGAGCTCGCCGCGCGCATCGTCGCCGCCCGCGAGTTGCTCTCCATCGTGACCATGGACGGCTCGGACATGGCCGCCGTGGCCAGCCTGTGCATCGAGCTCGGGGTCGACGGCCACCGCGCCGACCTGACCATTCTCGAGACGGCGCGCACCCACGCCGCCTGGAGCGGGCGCACCCGCCTGGCCGTCGAGGATATCCGCATCGCCGCCGAGTTGGCCTTGCCGCACCGTATGCGGCGCCAGCCCTTCGCCGAGATCAAGCTCGACGAACAACGTGTTGCCGCAATTCTCGAGCGTAGCGGCAAGTCCGCCGACAGCGCCGCGAGCGAGGATGTAAAAAAAAAGGCTGATGTAGGCGATACGAGCGAGAGCGGCGAGGGTGGCGATGAGAACAGCAGCGGCGGCCAGGTGACCCCGATTGGCAGCCCCGGCAACGCTGACCAGAGCGGTCAGCCCAACGACAAGAACACGGGCGGCAAGCAGTTTGATGCCGACCAGATGTTTCGCACCCGGCGCCTCGAGGGCCAGGGCGACCGCCAGCAGCGCCGCTCGCCCGGCAAGCGCACCCGCACCCGTACAACCCGTAAGCAAGGTCGCTATATCAAGAGTCAGCGCGTCGCCCGGGTGACCGACTTGGCCCTCGACGCCACCCTGCGCGAGGCCGCGGTCTATCAGCGCAAGCGCCGCGACGAGCTGGCCCACACCATCGCCGTGCCGCACCGGCGCCGCCCGAAGGTGCTGCTCCAGCGGAGCGACCTGCGCCAGAAGGTGCGGGTGCGGCGCACGCGCAACGCCGTCTGCTTTGTCGTAGACGCCAGCTGGAGTATGGCCGCCGAGGAGCGCATGCAGGCGACCAAGGCCGCTGTCCTCTCGCTGCTGCGCGACGCCTACCAGCGTCGCGACCGGGTGGGGCTCGTCAGCTTCCAGCGCGACTACGCGCGGGTGCTGCTGCCGCTCACCAACAGCGTCGAGCTGGCTCAGAAGCGGCTCCAGACGATGCCTACCGGCGGCAAAACGCCGCTGGCACGAGGTATGCTCACAGCGTTTGAGCTCCTTGAGAAGGCGCGGCGCCAAGACGAGGAGATCCTTCCTCTTATGGTGCTGCTCACCGATGGCCAGGCCAATGTGGCGATCAGCAGCCTGCCTCCCCAGCAGGAAGCCTACCAGATCGCTGACCTGATCGCGGGGCGCGATATCCGCGCGATCGTGATCGACACCGAGCACCCGAGCTTCGAGCGCGGGCTCTCACGCCGGCTGGCCGAGCACCTCAAGGGGTCATACTATCGGCTCGAAGATCTGAGTGACGATGGCCTGGTACAGGCAGTGCGCCGCCAGATGCAGCAGTAATCAGAGACCGCAACACAGGAGGGATGGAGGAGATGACCGACCAGGTACGTAGGAACGAGTCCGCCGAGAGCGAGCTGCTTGACACGCTGCTCGACGCAGCGGACGCTCCGGCGGCTCAGGACGCGGCGGCCACGCCGGAGCTCACGGCGCAGGCTGAGCCCGCGGCCCAGCCTACCCCTGAGCCGGCGGCTGAAGAGCCCGTCGCCCAGGCGGCGGAGCCTGAGCCCGCTGACGCCGCCCCCGAGCAGCCCGCCGAGGAGGCCGCCCCCGAGGCCGCCCCCGAGACGCCGGCTGCGCCGATCGCCGCCGTTGTCGCCGCCACCGACGAGGCCCCGGCCGCCGAGGTCTCCCCTGAGGAGACTCCTGGCGCCGAGGCCGCCCCCGAGGAGGCCGCCGCCCCCCGGCTCGGCCTCGTCAACCCGCCCGCCGAGGGCGAGGCGAAGGCCGAGGCCGAGGGCGCCAGCTTCACGCCCGTCGCCGAGGATGGCTCGCGCCCGCGCAAGCTCAAGGACCTGCAGCCCGGGATGGAGCTCGAGGGTCGCGTCACCTCGATCGCGCTCTATGGCGTCTTCGTCGATATTGGCGTGGGCCGCGACGGCCTCGTCCATATCTCCGAGATGAGCGACACCCGCATCGACACCCCGTCCGATGTGGTGCAGATCGGCGATACGGTCAAGGTGCGCATCAAGAGCGTCGACCCGGACGCTCGCCGCATCAGCCTGACCATGCGCTCGGGCAGCGGTGAGAAGGAGCGCGGCGAGGGTGCGCGCGCCAGCCGCGGCGGCAGCGGCGGCGGCGGCGGTGGTCGCCCCAAGCGCGCCGAGATCGATAAGGATCGTCTGTCGGCGATGCGGGTCGGCGATGTGGTCGACGGCGTGATCACCGGCTACGCCCCCTTCGGGGCCTTCGCCGATATCGGCGTCGGCAAGGACGGCCTCATCCACGTCAGCGAGCTGGCCGAGGGCCGCGTCGAGAAGCCCGAGGACGCCGTCAAGGTCGGCGATCGCTTCCAGTTCAAGGTGCTCGAGGTCGACCCCGAGGGTACCCGCATTAGCCTGAGCCTGCGCCGCGCCCAGCGCACCCAGAAGATGCAGGGCCTCGAGACCGGCCAGATCCTCGAGGGGACGGTCAGCGGTATCGCGCCCTTCGGCGCCTTCGTCGA
>CAZKTU010000160.1:0-15070 GCA_964555675.1 uncultured Oscillochloris sp. | reverse complement strand
TTACCCGTGTGTATGCTGGTATGGTACGCCGAGCGGTAACAGCGCGGATCTCGCCGCTGTGCACTACCTGCTCGGCGAGCGCTTCGACGAGGACCCGTTTTTGCTTTTCGAGCTGCGCGGCCGGAGCAAGGCCCAGGTGATCCAGGAGCTCTCGGCGAGGCGGGCCGAGAGCGCCGCTGAGAGCGGCGACGAGCCCCCGGCACCGAGCGTGGAGCAGGCGCCACCCCTGGCCGAGTTGCTGGCCGGCTTCGACGAGCCTGGCGCCGAGCTCGCGCTGTTCGCCCCACAGCTCGCCGCCCCCGAGCTCGAGGCGGCCATTCTGCGCCGCTACGGCGATCCGCCCGCCGGCATCGGCGACGAGCTGCGCGCCGTCTATCGCGCGGTCACCCAGAGCGCCCTCGATCAGCTGTTCGCCCGCGAGGAGGAGTAGCGCCTCACCCGCCCTCGCTCGGCGGCGCGTTGCCCCAAACCTCCACGGCGACCCCGTCGCGCTGCCCCTGCCAGAGGGGCACGGTGCAGGTGCGGTGGAGCAGCCGCTTCCAGAGCTGGGCGTGGGCGAAGCTCTCTTCGTCGGTGTTGAAGACGGTGAAGACCGAGCGCGAGGCGACCAGGATCAGCTTGCGCTTGGCCCGGCTCAGGGCGACGTTGAGCCGCCGCGGGTCGAGCAGGAAGTCGCCGGCCGCCCGCAGGTAGTCGCGGTCGCTCTCGGTGGCGCTGACCAGGATGGCCGTGCGCTCGCCACCCTGGAAGCGCTCGACCGTGTCCACCGCCGACTCGTCGAGCCCCCCGTCGAGCAGGGCCGCCATCAGCCCCGGCAGCGCCGCTTTGAGCGCCGCCCGCTGAGCCCGGTGCGGCACCACCACGCCCAGCCCGTGGGTCGCGTCGAGGTGGTGGCCTCCCGCCAGGGCGGCGAGGATGGGCTGGACCAGCCCCAGCTCGTACAGGTTGAGCACCTGGCTGCGGGCCTCTTCGTGGACCACCACCACCAGGGGATGGGCGGGGGCCAGCACGGCGTCGAGGAAGGGGTCGCCGTGGGCGACGGGCGCCAGGGTCGCGGTCTGCCGCGAGTGGTAGGCGATGCCGTCCTGGGCGTAGATCGCCTCGCGCAGGAAGCCGGCGATATCGCGGTGGAGCCGGAAGCTCTCGGCGAACTTGACCATGGGCGGGGGTGGCTCGCGCAGGAGCATGCTCTCGAAGAGCGAGGCGTAGGCCCGATACTCCTGGAAGGTGCGCCGGCGCTCGTCGGCCCAGCCGTGCTTGACGATCGGCGGCATCTGGCGGTGGTCGCCCACGATGATCAGCTGGCCGTCCTCGCGCAGGGGCAGGGCCGCCATCATGGCCTCGGGCAGGTTCATCTGCGAGGCCTCGTCGAGCACCAGGCAGTCGCAGAAGGCCTGCCCGAAGGCGCCGTCTTTGGTCTTGCAGAGGCGCGCCGTGGCGAAGGGGGTGATCGCGGCGAAGCAGACCCGCTGCCCCTGGAGCACGCTCAGGGCGCTGTCGTCCTGGCCGAGGACGCGGATCGCCTCGGGCCGTTCCGTCCCGCCGGCCTTGGGGTGTACGCGGAAGAGGGGCGCGTCGAGGATGGCGGGGTCGAAGTAGGCGTCGAACAGCGCGGGGTGAGTCGCGCGTACGGCGCGCAGGCGGCCCTGCACTTCGGCGATCTTCTCGAGCAGCACTTCGGTGGCCGCGTGGGTTTTGCAGCTCAGCAGGGCCCTGAAGCTCATGCCGACGGCCTGGGCGCCCTGCAGCCGGGCCAGCAGCGCGAAGGCGGTCGAGTAGCTCTTGCCGGTGCCGGGCGGGCCCTGGACCAGCAGGGTCGCCGCGTCGCCATAGCCCGCGATATAGGCCCGCTGGTTGGCGTCGAAGGGGTGCAGAACCCCGGCCGCCAGCAGCGCGTCGAGCCCCTCGGCGAAGCGGCGCTGCGCGGCGGCCGCGGCCGCGGGCCAGAGGACCCGCTCGCCCGTCGGGTCGGCCAGGCGGCTGTAGAGGGCGTTCGGCGCGCCGGCCCGCAGCCCCTCGACGATCTCGGCGCAGCGTTTGCCGTAGAGGTCGTTCGGCTCGCTCTCGATGCTGTAGCGCCGCCCCGGCACCAGGGGCTTCGGGCTATAGCCGAAGCTGTAGCGCCCGTCGCCGCCGAAGCCGCTCTCTGCGAGGGTCAGCTCGACGAAGCCCGCCGGGTCGATCGCCCCGAGCTCGGCCCGTGGCGCGTAGAGTAGCTGCCTGGCGGTCGGGGTGAAGGGCGTGCGCTGCTCCGGCGGCAGGCGCTCGTCCTCGCCCCAGCGCGGCGCGATCAGCACCCGCTCGCCCGGCGCGAAGCCGGTCAGGTCGAGGGCGGTCGCCAGGTCGCAGTCCACACCCTCCAGGTCGATGCGCAGGCGCAGCGGGCCAGGCAGGGGCAGCGGGTCGCTGGCGAGCTTCTGGGCCGAGCTGCGGCGGAACTGCTTGCCCGGGCTGCGGGCCTGGTGCTCGGCGCGGTACTGGTCGAAGAGCTGCCGCCGGCGCTCGTTCTCGGCCAGGGTCGCCAGGAGCGCGGGCGACTGGTCGGCCTCCTCGTAGCGCACGATCAGGCTGACCCCGGCCAGCACGCGCCGCTCGGGCGGCGGCAGCCGCTCGGCCCGCCAGGCGGCCAGGACGCTGTGGCGCTCGAGGGTGAGGAACTCGCCCAGGGCGTCGGCCAGGCCGCGGGCCCGCTGCTCGAAGCTCCCCAGCTCGGGCAGGGCGAAGGGCGCCTTTTCGCTCTGGCGGTTGCCGCGGAAGTCGCGGGCCAGGTGCTCGATCGCCTCGAGCCGGCGGGCCTGGAAGCCGGCCAGCAGGGCGGGGGTGGCCCTTCTGTAGGCCGCCAGGTCGTCGCGGCCCGCCGCGGGCGGGGCGGGCAGCTGGCCCCAGGCGGCGTAGGCGTACTCGAGGGGGATCTGGCTGCTGAAGCGGGCGCGGCTGGTGTACCAGGCGCCCTCGCCCTCGCCGTCCTCGTCGAGCTTGCCGAACTCGTCGAACAGGCGCACCCGGAAGATCTCGCGGTACTCGCCCCAGTCGAAGCCGTTGTGGCGGGCCAGGGCCTGGAGCGAGGTGCAGACCAGGGGGTCGTTCTTCAGCTCGCGGCGCTCGTGGGCCAGCAGGGTGGCCACGGGCGAGTCGAAGCCGGCGAGCTGGGTGATGAAGTCGTAGAGCGGCGTGGCCCCGACGACCCCGCCGAAGTGGCGGGCCAGGGCGTCGAGCAGCAGGCGCTGGGCGAACTGGTCGGCGAAGATCAGGTGGATGGGCGCCTGGCGCGCGCCCTCGGCGCCGGGGGCGGCCAGCTCGACGACGGCGCGGATGGTCTCGCCCACCCAGGCGAGCAGCAGGTCGCGCTCGTGGGCCGGGTCGGCGGGCGGGCCTTCGGCCAGCCGCACGATGCTGCGGCGGCGCTCGGGGCGCTCGTGCCCGCCCTCGCAGGCGGCCACCAGGGCGCCCAGCAGGTAGACCCGGTCGTGCAGGTAGTCGTGCTGCACGTCGAGGTAGATCCGCACCAGGTTGGGGTGCAGCTCCTCGCTCACGGCGGGCAGGGTGCCGTAGCCCTTGCTGGGGATGTAGCTGAGGGCGCGCAGCTCGTCGCCCTTCCAGCTGCGGTAGCGGCGGGCGCGGTGGATCAGCTCGTCGAGGCGCGGGCCGACCGCGCGGCTCTTGCTCAGGGCGTGGACGATGGGGGCCTGCTCGGGCGGGGTGCGCAGCTCGGGCGAGGCGGGGTCGGCGAACTCCTTGAGCGTGGCGAGCTCGCGGGTGGTGGCGATCCCGGCCCCGAGCAGGATGTTCTTCTCGCTGTCGCTGAGGTAGGGGATGAGCGAGAGGTCGTCGTGCTCGGCGGCCCAGCGCATGCAGAACTCGTTGTAGAGGCAGCCGTCGCACTTGTAGGTCAGGTGGAAGGCCAGCTCGGCGAAGGGCGCCTCGGCCACGGCGGCGGCCACCGAGACGGGGCCGGTCACCAGGGCCCGCACCTCGTCGCGATAGGCCTCGGGGTCGTCGACCCGCTCGAGGTAGGCCTCGGCGACCCCGAAGATCTGGGCGGCCTCGGCCTGCTGGGCCGCCAGGTGGGCCTGCTCGGCGGGCGTCAGGGCGGCGACGCCCAGGCTTGGGCCGCGGTAGAGGATGGCGGTGCCGATCGCGGCCGCGGGCAGGCCGGCCTCGCTCAGCAGGGCGGCGAGCATCTCGTGGTAGAAGGCCACCTGGAGCCGGTGCTCGACCTTGGCCGCGGTCGAGCTCTTCATGTCGGCCACGAGGATGCTGAGCTGCCCCGCCGGGTCGCGCTCGAGCAGGAGCAGGTCGGCGTCGCCGCGCAGCTCCCAGGGGCCGATGGCGACCCGCAGGCGGGGCTGGGCGAGGAGGGTGCGGGCGCCGGGCGCGAGGGCGCGGGCCCGGGCGATGACGACGGCGTTGTGGTCGGGGCCGACGAACTCGTCCTCGCCGGCCTGGGCCGCCGTGCGGCAGTTGACCCCCTGGCCGATATGGGCCATGGCCTGGGCCTCGACCCGCTGCTCGAAGCTGGCCCCGGCGAGGGTCAGGATGGGCGGGATGGACTGGGGCGCGACCCCGTAGCGCTCCATGAAGCGGCCCCCGTGGGCGCGTTCGTGGAGGCGCAGGCGCAGGTAGCGCCGGCACTGCTCGAGGCGAATATACTGGGCCACGTCGGTGGGCGAGATGCGCTGGGGCGGCGCGCCGCCGTCGCGGGCGAGGGGCAGCGGGGGCAGTTCCGGCGTGGGCATGGGTGGCCTCTCCAGACTGGGGTAGGAGCGCGAGCGCGCAGGCGCTTTCGAGCGTAAGAACGAGTCATCAGGCATGGTTTGCCGGGCTGCCGGCAGGATACCATGCTTCGCATACTGAGGCTGGTTGGGGCGCGGGTGGCGGCGGGGCGCAGCATGCTGCCCCGTACAGCGGGGGGCGCGCTGGGACGTGGCATAATGGGGTCGAGGAGAGCAGGCAAGGAGAGTCACTAATGACCGACAGAGCAGGTGCGCGCGAGCTGAGCGGGGGCCTGCGGCTGCGCGCCGTGGCCGACCGGGCCGATATCGAGCGGGTCGCCGCCTTCGACGCCCAGATCCACGGCGAGGGCACCGCGTCGACCTGGCGCGCCTGGATGGCCGAGCACCCCCATGCATACCCAGAAGGTTGGCTGCTGGTCGAGGAGCAGGCGACAGGCCGCGTTGTGGCCTCGCTCTGCCTGCTGCCCTGGCGCTTCCGCCTGGGCGGGGTCGAGCTGCGCTCGGCCGAGATGGGTGTGGTCGGCACGCTCGAGGAGTACCGTGGCCGCGGTCTGCAGCGGGCGCTCAATCGCTATTACGACGAGCTGCTGCGCGAGGGCGGCTTCGACCTCAGCCACATCCAGGGCATCCCCTACTTCTACCGCCAGTTTGGCTACGAGTACGCTGTGCCCCTCGAGGCCTGGTGGCGGCTCGAGCTGCATATGGCCCCCGAGATGGCGCCCGCCGGCTACAGCTGCCGGCAGGCCGCTCTCGCCGATCTCCCCGTCCTCGCCCGCCTCTACGACGAGGCGCTCGCTCCGCTAGAACTGGTCGCCCTGCGCGACGAGGTGGTCTGGCGCTATATGCTCGGGCCGGGTCTGTCGACCGAGACCGGGGCCGAGACCTGGCTGGTCCGCGCCGACGATGGAGCACCGGCGGGCTATTTCCGCGTCGCCCACCACGGCTTCGGCGAGGGGCTGATCGTGGCCGAGGCCTCGCTGATGCGGCCCGCCGCCGCCCAGGCCGCGCTGGCCCAGATCCGGCAGCTGGCCCGCGAGCGCCGCAAGCCGTACCTGCGCCTGAACCTGCCCGCCGAGACGCCCCTGGTCACGGCGGCACGCGGTCTGGGGGGCTACGATGGGCGGGCCTACGCCTGGCAGGTGCGCCTGCCCGACCCGCCGGCCCTGCTGCGCAAGCTCGGCCCCGTCTTCGAGCGACGCCTGGCCGCCAGTGACTATGCCGGCCATACGGGGGATTTCGTGATCAGCCTGTACCGTCAGGCCTTCGCTCTGCGCTTCGCGGACGGCCGGCTGGTCGCTGTGGCGCCGCCAGTCCCTGACGCCCAGGCCGACCTACGGCTACCCCCGCCGCTGCTCGCCCCGCTGCTGCTCGGCTACCGCAGCCTGGCCGAGCTGAACCACATGTACCCCGATGCGTTTGTCTCAGGCCCGTCGCGCGCCCTGAGCGAGACGCTCTTTCCGCGGCTGCGGGCCTGGTTTTACCAGCAGTACTGAGAGGACTACCATGAGCGAGCTGTTCAGCGGCGTCCACCACGTGGCGCTCGTCACGGGCGACTTCGACCAACTCTTCGCCTTCTACACCCAATCCCTCGGCCTGCCCGAAGTGGGCCGTTTCCCCGGCTACAAGATCGCCTTCTTGCAGGCGGGCGCCACCGTGATCGAGCTGGTCGGCCGCGATGCGCCGGCCGAGCCGCGCGGCCAGGGTTGGAACCACCTCGCCCTGGAGGTGCACGACCTCGCTGCCACCGTGGCGACGCTCGAGGCCCGCGGAGTGCATTTCCACGTGGCCCCAAAGGCCTTTCCACCCGACGCGCCGCAGGCCCATATCGCCTTCTTCCGCGACCCCGACGGCAATCTGCTCGAGCTCTACCAGCCCCTCGGGCCGCGCTTCCCCCAGGCTAACCCTGGATGAAGCCCACCTCAGCTGGGCTGATCGACCTGTAGCGCTGCTTGAGCTGCACGAAACAGAAGGCGTGGACAAGCTCTGCTTGTCCACGCCTCTGGCCGATACCTTTTGGTTTGATTTAGTTCGAGGCGACGGCGCTGTCGATGCGCACCGAGGCGGTCATATTCCAGCGCAGGCGCTCGTCCCAGCTGTTGGGCGTGACGACGACGGTGTAGACGATGTCGCCCTGGCGGTTCTTGCCCAGGGGGTTGATCTCGGCGACCGTGCCGGGCAGCTCGAAGCCGGGCAGGGCGTCGAAGGTGACGCTGACCTGGTCGCCCTCGCGCACCTTGACCACACTCAGCTCGGTCAGGTCCTCGGTCTCGATCTCCCAGCTGCTGAGGTCGGCCAGGACGATCACGGCCTCGGTCGCCCCGGGGACCTCGCCCACCTTGAGGTTGAGCTCGGCCACGGTGCCGGCGATTGGCGCGGCCAGGGTGGCCTTCTCGAGGGCCAGCTGGGCCTGCTTGAGGCTGACCTCGGCGCCCTTGATGCGGGCGGCCGCCGCGGCGAGGGTGGCGTCGGTCGGGCCGGCCTGGATCTCGGCGAGCTGGGCCTCGGCGGCGGCCACGCCGGCCTCGGCGGCCGCCACATTGCCCTGGCGCTCGCCGCCGGTCAGCTGGGCCAGGCGGGCCTGGGCCGCGGCGACCTGGGCGCGGGCTGCGGCAAGGGCGTCGGCGTCGGCGGGCAGCAGCAGCTTGTCGAGGCGGGCCTCGGCGTCGCGCAGCTGGGCCTCGGCGGCCTGGATGCCGCTGATCTCGGCCTGGCGGGCCTGCTCGGCGGCCAGCTGGGCCTGCTGCAGGGCGGTCTCGTTATCGGCCACGGCCCGCTGGGCGGCGGCCTCGGCGTCCTTGCGCGCCTGGGGCAGGTCGCCGGGCAGCTTCTCGAGCTCGCGGTTGTCCCACATGATCCGGCTGTATTCGTCCTGGGCGTTGCGCAGGGCGTTGGCGGCCTGCTCGAGGCTCAGCTCGGCGTTGAGCTTGGCCTGGGCCAGGGCGTCGCGCTGGCTCTGCAGGTTGGCGCGGGCCTGGTCGACGCTGGCCTGGGCCGACTGGCGGTCGACGCTCTTTGCGCCGGCCTCGAGCTGGGCCAGGGCGGCGCGGGCGCTCTCGAGCTCGGCGCGGGCCGCCGCGAGGTCGGCCTGGGAGACACTGCTCTGGGTGGCCTGCAGGCTGCCCTGGGCCCTGGCGATCTCGGCCTGGGCGGCGGCGATCTGCTCGGGGGTGGCGCCCTCGAGCAGCTTGTCATAATCGGCCTTGGCGGTCTCGAGGCTCACCTGGGCCTGCTCGACCTGCAGGGCCAGGTCGCGGGTGTCGAGGCGGGCGAGGGGCTGGCCGGCGGTGACGGCCTCGCCCTCGGCGACCAGGATCTCGGCCACGCTCCCGCTCGACTCGAAGTTGAGGTTGACGCTGCTGGCGGGCACAACCTTGGCCTCGGCGATCACGGCGCTGTCGGCCTCGATCGCGGGCAGGGTGGTGGGCGCGGTCTGGGCGTTCGGCTGAGCGGGCGCGGCGCAGGCGGCCAGGCCGACGGCGAGGACAATGCTCAGGACGGTGCTCGTAAAGATCTTCCGCATGGCGGGGGAACTCCTTGTCTGTCGTGACGGGGCAGCTATTCGTAGGCCAGAACATCGCGGACAGTGACCCGCGAGGCATTCCAGGCGGGCAGCGAGCTCGAGATGGTCGCCAGGATGGTCACGATGCCGAGCCACATCAGCACGCCCGGCAGCGAGAAGATGAAGGTGAATGAGTCCTCGGCCTGGAAGATGCGCTCGAGGCCCTTGTGCATGCCGTAGCTCACCGGCACGGCCAGGATGGCCCCGATCGCCCAGCTGATCAGGCCGATCAGGATGCCCTCGGCGATCACGATGCGCTGGAGGGCCCAGTCGCTGGCGCCGATGGCGCGCATCACGCCGATCTCGCGGGTGCGCTCGAGCACATTGATGCTCATGGTGCCCATCAGGCCCAGGCCGCCCACGGCCGCCAGCAGCACGGCCATCAGCAGCAGGAAGAAGATGATCATGTCGATGCTGATATTGCTCTGGGCCTTGAACTCGGTCAGGGTGCGCGTAAAGGTCACCTCCACGCCCTCGGCCTTGAGCAGGTCGCCCGCCTGGGCGGCGACCCGGCTCTGGGTGGCCGCGTCGCGCACATCGGTGATCAGCTTGACCTCGCTGGCCCGGCCGGCGTCGCCCATCTGGCGGCTGAAGGTGGGCAGGTTGACGTACATCGCCGAGAAGGGGAAGGGCGCGCGCGAGATGCCGACCACGGTCAGGCTGAGGTCCTTGCCGTTGACCTTGAGCTGCACCCTGTCGCCAACCTTGACCGCCGGGTAGTCGGTGGTGTAGCTGCTGGTGAGCACCACGGCGCCGTAGTCGTCGGGCAGCAGCCAGCGGCCCTCGGTCATGGTCACATTGATACTCTTGCCGTCGGCGGGCACCGAGCTGATCGCGTAGGTCTCGGTGCTCTCGCTACCGTCGGGGGCGACGTTGCGACCGCTGTAGCTGCTCCAGTACTCGACCTTGGTCACACCGGGCACGGCGGCCACCTTGTCGAGCACGGTAGTGCGCGAGGGGCCGTTCAGGTAGACGAAGACGTCGGTGTTGAGCTGGTCGAACACCTGGTCGATGGTGGTCTTGAGGCTGGCGCGCTCGCTGATCACGGCCATAAAGATCACACCGGCCAGAGTCAGGGTGGTCAGGGTCAGGGCCAGGCGCCCCTTGCGGCGGAAGGTGTTGCGCAGCGAGAGCAGCATCGGCCGCGAGAGGAAGTGGATGCGCTCGAGCAGCTTGTCGAAGCGGCCCCGGCCGAAGCGGCCCTTGCCCAGGCCGGGCCCGCCCAGGGCCTCGCGCACGGTCACGCGGGTGCCGCTGAGGATGGGCACCAGGGCGGCCAGCAGGGGGATGAGCAGGCCGGCGGCGATCTGCAGGCCGAGCACGGTCGGGGTGGGCGCGACGGTGGCGATGTCGAAGTTCAGCAGGGCCACGAAGAACGAGGCCAGGCCCCAGGCCCCCAGCACGCCCAGCGGGATGGCCACCAGCAGCGAGAGTAGGCCGAAGGCCAGGACCGTGACCAGGTAGAGCTGCACGATGTCGCGGTTGCGGGCGCCAATTGACTTCATCACGCCGATCTGGCGGATCTGCTGGGTGAGCAGGGCCCCGATCGTATTGATCACCAGGAAGGCGCTGAGCAGCATCGCGAAGAAGCCGATGATGGTGAGCAGCAGGGTGAAGGCCTGGATGAAGTCGTCGGCCGGGTGCAGGCCGGGCTTGCTGATGAAGATGCCGCCCGAGACCCGCCCGCTGTTCTCGATCTTGGCCTCGACCTCCTCGGCCACGGCGCGCACATGGGCCTCGTCCGAGGCGTTCTCGGCGACCAGGATATCGACCGAGTTGTAGTTCTCGGGCAGGCCGAGCAGGGCCGCCGTCTCGTCGTTGATGTAGCCGTAGCCGATGCTCGAGAGCGAGGTCGGGAAGCCGCTGCCGATGTTGTAGACCGTCCCGCTCACCGTGAAGGTGAACTGATCGCCGTCGCGCAGCTCAACGCGGATCGGTTGGCCCTCGCTCGTGTTGAGGAAAGGCACCGCCGAGCGCTCGAGCACGATCTCGCGGTGCTCGGGCGGCCAGTTGCCGCTGAGGGGCGTGGGGACGTACATGCGCAGGTCTTCGACATCCTTGACCACCAGCAGCTGCAGGTCTTTCCACTCGCCCGTGGGGGTCTGGGCGCGCAGCGAGACGCTCTGGCTGGCCTGGGCCTCGGCGACGCCGGGCATGCGCCGGATGGTCTGGACGAGATCTTCGTCGATATTCTCGGCGATAATCGAGGCGCTGGCCGGATTGGTCGCGTTCCAGTCGCCGTTCAGGTCGCGGATGAGGATCTCGCGCCCGCCCGTGACCATGCCGATGGCGAAGACGCCGATCGCGATCGAGAGCACCACCAGGGCGGTGCGGGTCTTATTACTCCACAGGTCGCCGAGCACTTTACGCCAGCGCGGTGCGAGCATGGGAGGTCTCCTTGAGGCAAGGTCTCACCTTGCGGCGCTTTACGTTACCATCGTGAGGGAGGCGTGGAGGGCCAGGCCCTCCACATCCACCCGTCGCGGGGCCGGAGGCCCCGTGCCCCCCAGCCGCGGGCAGCGGCGAAGAGCGTAACTCGGTTACGAACCTCGCCTTACGCGGCGCTGGCCGCCAGACGCTGCTCGGCGACGCGGGCGACGTCGAGGCGGGTGGCCTCGGAGTCGGCCATGAGGGCGTGGAACTCGTTATGGTCGAGGGCGACGACTTCGACCTGGCCGTTGTCGTGGGCGGCGCGCACAGTGGCGCGGCGCTCTTTGTCGTTGAGCAGGGCCAGCTCGCCGAAATACTGGCCCTCGCCGAGGACCTCGGCGATCAGCTCGCCGCCGCCGGGCTGGTCGATGATCACCTCGACCTTGCCCTTGGTGATGATATAGAAGTAGTCGGCGTGGCCGCCCTTGCGCACGATCGGCTCGCCGGGCTCGAAGGTCAGCCGGTCGACCTGGCGGGTGACCGAGATCAGCTGGTCGAGGCTGAGGCGGGGCAGGGCCCGGGCCAGGTACTCGTTGACGATCTCGCCGTCCGAGACGATCACCGAGCGGGAGGCTCGGCGGGCCAGGTCGTTGTCGTGGGTGACCATCACGATCGTCTTGCCGGCCTTGACCAGGTCGTCGAAGAGCTTGAAGACCGCCACGGCCGTCTTGCTGTCGAGGTTGCCGGTGGGCTCGTCGGCGATCAGGATGGGCGGGTCGTTGGCCAGGGCGCGGGCGATCGCCACGCGCTGCTGCTGGCCGCCCGAGATCGCCGAGGGCAGCTTGTTGGCCTGGTCGGTCATCTCGACCTGTTCGAGCAGCATCATCGCCCGGTCGCGGCGCTCGCTGGGCTTGTACATATGGCAGAAGTCCATCGGCAGCATCACATTCTCGACGACCGACAGCGAGGGCAGCAGCTGGAAGAACTGGAAGATAATGCCCAGGTTCTTGCCGCGCCAGACCGACATCTGGCCCTCGCTGAGGGTGTGGACCGGGGTGCCGCCGACGATCACCTCGCCCGAGCTGGGCCGGTCGATGCCGGTGACCATATTGATCATGGTCGACTTGCCCGAGCCGGACTTGCCGATCACGGCCACGAACTCGCCGGCATCGACCGTGAGGTTGACGCCCTTGAGGGCGGTGAAGCTGCCCGCGGCGCTCTGGTAGGTCTTGACGATGTTGCGCAGGTCGATCAGGTGATTGGCGCCTGGGGTCACTTGTCCCGTAGCCGTGGAGCTCCCGCTCCGCTTGAACCAGCGTCCGAACATCGTGAACTCCTCTGTTGCGGCGTGCCCTCTCGCTGTCAGCAGCATATCAGCTCGGCGCTCGGCCGACATTGGGCCGAGGGTTGATCCGCGCCGTCGCTCCTGTCTTGATCCGGGCTACACCTTCTGGCCAGTGTCGCTCCTTCCGAAGTATGAGACGCGGATGAGAAAGAAAGGTTGCTCAGCCTAAAGTATGAGCCGGCGGCGATCCTCAGGCATTTCTTATTCGCGCCGTATACAATGTTGCGGAAAGGCCGGCGGGAGGGCGCGGGAGGGCATGGCCCTCCCGAAAGTAGTTCCTCAGCACAAGCAGTGTGCTAAGACACCAGGAGCATCATGGCGACGATTCTCGTGGTTGACGACGACCGCAAGCTGGTCGATATGCTGCGGCTGACCCTCAGCTACGAGGGCTACCAGGTGCTGACGGCGGGCGATGGGCGCGAGGCCCTGGCCCTGGCGCGCGGGCGCCGCCCCGACCTGGTGGTGCTCGACTGGATGCTGCCGGGCCTCGACGGGGTGGGCGTGCTGCGGGCTTTGCGCAGCGACGACGGCACGCCAGTGCTGATGCTCACCGCCCGCGACACTGTGGCCGACCGGGTGGTCGGGCTCGACGCGGGGGCCGACGACTACCTGGTCAAGCCCTTCGCGCCGGTCGAGCTGCTGGCCCGCGTGCGGGCCCTGCTGCGTCGCGGCCCCTCGGCCCCCGCGGGCACGGCCCCGTTGCGCTATGGCGACCTGGCGATCGACCAGAGCGCCCACGAGGTCTGGCGCGGCTCGCGGCGGATCAGTCTGAGCCCCAAAGAGTACGAGCTGCTGAGCCTGTTCCTGCGTCACCCGCGCCAGGTGCTGCGGCGCGAGCAGATCCTCGAGCAGGTCTGGGGCTACGACTTCGGCGGCAACGGCAATGTGCTCGAGGTCTATGTCGGCTACCTGCGCACCAAGACCGAGGCCGGCGGCGAGCCGCGCCTCATCCAGACCGTCCGCGGCGTCGGCTATGTGCTGCGCGAGGACGTGGAGGCCTGACCGTGTCGCTGCGTCTGCGCCTCACCCTGCTTTCGACGGCCACCCTGGCCGCGCTGCTGCTGCTCGGCACGGCGGCGCTCTACTTTGCGGTGTCGCGCACCACCTTCACGATCATCGAGGAGGCCCTCGAGGGCGATGCGCGCGAGCTGGTCGCGCTGCCCTGGTTCCGGCCCGAGGACCTGGACGGCTCGGAGGCGAGCGGCTACGGGCGGGGCTACGGCGGGCGCGGCGGCTCCGGCAAGAGCGTCTCGACGACCCTCTTCCAGACCCGCGACCTGGAGGGCGGGGTGCTCGACCGCAGCCCCAGCCTCGGCGAGGTGGAGCTACCCCTGAGCCCCGCCGGGCTCGCGGCGGTGCGCGCGCGTCAGCCCTGGACCGAGAGCGCCGATCTGGGCGAGGGGCGCCTGCTGGTGCACAGCCGGGCCCTGCTGCAGCGCGGCGAGCTGATCGGCATCCTGCAGGCCGCCCGCCCCCTCGACGAGTACGACCGCACCGTCAACGCCCTGATGACCGCCCTGGCCGCCGGGGCGATCGTGGGCGTCGTGCTGGCCTTCGGCACCTCGTGGCTGCTGGTGGGCGCGGCCCTGCGCCCGATCGACCGCATCACCCAGGAGGCGGCCGCGATCGGCGCCGAGCGCGACCTGACGCGGCGGGTGAGCTACGCCGGCCCGAGCGACGAGGTGGGCCGTCTTGCGGCGACGATCAACGCCATGCTGACCGAGCTGCACGCCGGCTACCGGCAGGTGGCCCAGGCCCTGCAGACCCAGCGCCGCTTCGTGGCCGACGCCTCGCACGAGCTGCGCACCCCGCTGACCACGGTGCGCGGCAACCTCGAGCTGCTGGGGCGGGTGCCGCCGATCACGCCCGAGGATCAGCGCGCGGTGCTGGGCGACACGATCGACGAGGCCGAGCGCATGATGCGCCTGGTGAACGACCTGCTGGCCCTGGCCCGCTCGGACGCCGGCTGGCGCCCGACCCTGGCGGCGCTGCCCGTGGCGCCCCTGGTCGAGGAGGTGCGCCGGCAGGGGCTGCTGCTCGACCCCGAGCGACCGATCGCGGTCGAGGTCGAGCCGGGGCTCGCGGCGGTGGGGCACCGCGACCTGCTCAAGCAGGTGCTGCTGATCCTGGTGGACAACGCCCTGAAGCACACCCCGCGGGGCGCCCCGGTGAGCGTGTCGGCCTGCCGCGTGGGCGACGAGGCGGTGCTGCGGGTGCGCGACGAGGGGCAGGGCATCGACCCGGCCCTGCTGCCGCAGATCTTCGAGCGCTTCTTCCGCGCCGACGCCGCGCGCAGCGAGGGCGGGGCCGGGCTGGGCCTCTCGATCGCCCGCGCCCTCATGGAGGCCCAGAGCGGCAGCATCGCCGCCGAGAGCCGCCCGGGCCATGGCAGCGTCTTCACCGTGCGCCTGCCGGCGGCGGCGATCGGCTCTTAAGACATCCTCAGCCGGCTCTTCGCCCGCTCTCAGGCTGGCGGGGTACGCTCAGGGGGCGTCGAACCCCGGCGGGCGCGTGCCCGCCGCTGTAGCAGGAGGATGTGACATGATCTGGAAACTCGTTGCGGGGATGTTCGCCCTGGCCCTGGCGGTCGCCCTGGGCGGCGGCACGGCGGCGGCCGCGCCGGCCGAGCACCGCGGCGGCGGCGGGGGCGGGCGGGGCGGCCACGGGCTCGTCCAGGCCACCGCCACCGTCACCGGCCTGACCGTCGAGCAGGTGCGCGCCGAGCTGGTCGCCGGCAAGACCCTGACCCAGGTGGCCGAGGCCAATGGCAAGACTGCCGCCGAGGTGATCGCCAGCGCCCGCGCCACCTACAAGACGAAGCTCGACCAGTCGGTCGCCAGCGGCCGCATCACCCAGGCCCAGGCCGACACGGCGCTGCAGCGCTTCGACACCGAGGCGCCCGCCAGAATGACCACCGTCGGCGGCGACTGCGCCACCAAGACGGGCACGAGCGCCGGGGCGCGCCCGGCCGTCGGGCGGCCGTAGTTCTGCTATGTCGGGAGGGCCTGGGCCCTCCCGACACCCACCCGGCGCGGGGGCTGCGCCCCTCGACTTCGCCCGCCG
>CAZKTU010000159.1:0-15152 GCA_964555675.1 uncultured Oscillochloris sp. | reverse complement strand
GCCTCTTCGGCGGCGCGCTTGATGTTGACCCTGGTGAGGATGAGCAGGCCGGCGATGAAGAAGATCATCAGCGAGACCAGGGCGATGCGGTAGCTGCCGGTGATCTGGTAGGCCAGCCCGAAGAAGAGCGGCGCCAGCCAGCTCGTGCCGCGCTCGCCGATCTCGTAAATGCTGAAGTACTCGGCCTCTTGGCCCTGGGGGATCATCAGCGAGAAGACCGAGCGGCTGAGGGCCTGGCTGCCGCCGAGGACCACGGCGATCACCGCGGCCAGGAGGAAGAACTGGCTCGGCACCCCGGGGGGGATGAAGAAGCCGTAGATCACCACGGCGGTCCAGATCAGCAGGCTGAGCATGATCGCCCGCTTGGCCCCGATCCAGCGCGAGAGACGGCCGAAGCCCAGGGCCCCGAAGAAGGCCACGAACTGCACCATCAGGATGGCCGAGATCAGGGTGCCCTGCTCGAGGCCGAGCTCCTCGGCGCCGAAGACCGAGGCGAGCGAGATCACGGCCTGGATACCGTCGTTGTAGAGCAGGTAGGCCGCCAGGAAGATCAGCGTCTGCGGATAGTTGCGCATCTGCCTGAAGGTGTGGCCGAGCTGCTTGAAGCCCGCGGTCAGGTAGCGCTCGCCGGGAGGCAACGAGCGGGGCGCCTGGCGCCGTTTCAGGGCCAGCAACGGGATGAGCGTGAAGCCGGCCCACCAGAGCCCGGCCGAGACCAGGCTGATGCGCACCGCCACATCGGTGGGGATGCCGAGGGACTCGCGGCTATTGAAGAGCAGCAGGTTGACCAGCAGCAGCAGCCCGCCGCCGAGGTAGCCGAAGGCCCAGCCCTGCGACGAGACGGCGTCGCGCCGGTCGGGGCTGGCGATCTCCGGCAGGAAGGCGTTGTAGAAGACGATCGAGGCCCCGAAGGCCAGGTTGGCGATCAGGAAGAGCGCGCCGCCCAGCAGGTAGCGGTCGCCCTGGATGAAGTACATCCCCATCGTCGCGAAGGCGCCGATATAGGCGAAGAGGCCCAGCAAGAACTTCTTGGCCCGCGAGTAGTCGGCGATCGCGCCCAGGATGGGCAGGAAGAAGACCTGCAGCAGCACCGAGAGCGAGACCATGTAGGGGAAGAACGAGCCCGCCGCCACGGGGATGCCGAGCGGGTAGACCATGCCATTGGCGTCGGCGGCGGCCCTGGCCACCGTGGTCAGGTAAGGGCCGAGAAAGACCGTGACCACCGTGGTCGTGAAGGCCGAGTTAGCCCAGTCGTAGAAGTACCAGCCGATCTGCTCGCGACGGTCGTCGGTAGCGATGGTCTGCGGCGTAGCCGCACGCTCGGCGGTCATGTGGTCTCTCCTGGCACAAGGATGCACGGCTGGAGTAGGGAGTACGCGTCCTTGGTCTTTCGTCCCCGACTCCACGCGAACTTCCGCTACGCAGAGCTAGGGTTGAGCAGGGCCGTGGTCAGGGCGGCGAGCATGTGGCTGACAGCGGCGGCGGTGACCTTACCGGTGCGCATGTAGGTCCACCCCCCGGCGAGGCCGACGGCCGCCCCGCCGAGCGCGCCGGCCCAGCCGCCCCGCAGCATCCCCAGCGCGGCCCAGAGCAGCGCTGCGGCGGCCAGGGCGACCCAGGGCGCAGTGGAGCCCATGGTGTCGACGAGGGCGCGGGCGAGCCCGTTCTGGATGCCCCCGCGCAGCAGCAGTTCGGCGGGCAGGGCCGTGAAGAAGTAGGCCCCGACGGCGGCTACGATCACGCCGCCCGCCGTGGGCGCGAGCGCCAGCCCTAGCTGCCCCGTGGCCAGAGCCACCACGACGACGACCGCCGTCGCGGCCAGCCCGGCCAGCAAGGCGTCGCGCAGCTCGCGGGCACTCAGGTGCCAGGTGTAGCCCACTCCGGCCCAGCCTCGCAGGGCGAAGAGCAGCAGCAGCAGGGGCACGGAGGCCAGCTGGAAGAAGCCGACCAGCCCGCCCTGCTGGGGGAGCGTCAGGCCGGGTAGCAGGCCGAGCCAGAGCGAGACGGCGAGGTAGGCCAGGGCGACCCCATCGAAGAGGGTGGGCCGCCGGCTCTGGCGGGCCAGACCGAAGGCCATGGCGGGCACGCCGGCGACGAAGCAGGCCGAGGCGAACCCGGAGAGGTTCAGCTCGCCCACGGCCAGCGCGTAGGCCGTATAGAGGGCGGGGACCAGCGCCAGCAGGGCGAAGCCCGCCCGCACATCGCGGCGGATCACGCTGCCCAGGCCGTCGTAGAGGGCCGCGCAGCCGGGCAGCGCCACCCCGGCCGCCAGCAGGGTGAAGGTGGTCAGGGCCGCCCAGCGCTCGGCGGGGGGCATGGGGGTGGCGCTGCTGGCGAAGGCGAAGGCCCCCACCAGCAGCAGCCCGCCGACGATCGCCGCCAGCAGCCCCTCGGGCAGCCCGAAGGCGTCGGTCGGGTATCGCTCATCACGCTCACGGGTCACAATTGGCTCCGGGGGCTACAGCACCTTGACCGGCGATAGCAGGCCGGGCTGCTCTTTGTTGGCGGCGTTGATCGCCTCCTCGGAGCCGACCACGGCGACGATGCCCTGCTCGCGGGCAACCTCGATCGCCTCGGCGAAGGCGCGGAAGTCGGCGGCGCTGGCGTCGAGCAGCTGCTCGCGGATATGCTGGCGCCACTCGTCGCTGACCCCGGTGAGCCGGCGATGGAACGCGGTGTAGCCCTTGGCGTCGGGCAGCTGGTAGCCGTCGGTATCGCCGACCGTGCCGATGATGCTGCGCTCGACGGTGACCGGGTCGAGGGTAACGCTGCGCAGATAGTCGGCGGCGCCGTCATAGACCGCCAGCGTGCGCAGCAGGTTCGGGTCGCGGTACGAGGTGGCGGCGAAGATCCCGGTCGAGCGGTCGTAGCCTGCGCCTGCGCCATAGGCCCCGCCCTGGACGCGGATCTTCTCGAGGTAGTACGAGATGTTCAGGAAGCGGGTCACCGCACTGACGGCGCCGCCCACGGCCACCCCGGCGGCCCGCAGGCTGACCGCCTTGGCCACATAGTTGACCTTGGCCGGGATGATCAGGCCCTCGTCGGCGGCCGACTCGGCCACATGCCAGGTGGCCGGCGTGTAGTCGGCCGTGGGCAACTCGGCGACGAACTCGTCGAGGGCCGGGGCGAAGGCCTTGTAGCCGGCCTCGTCGAGGGTCAGGTTCGTCAGCAGAGCGCCGCGGTTGACCAGGTGGCTGCGCACCTGCTCGAGCTGGGCCAGGACCCCCGGCCAGTCGCTGGCGACGCGCTTCTCGAGCTCGCGCAGGAAGAACAGCGCGCTGATCCCGCCCATCTCCTCTTCGGCCCAGTCTGAGGCGTCGAGGCGGGCCGCGACGCGCCGGCGGGCGTAGGCGTTGCCGCTGGGGACCAGCGACGACTCCTTGCCGGCCTTCATGCGGGTCACGATCTGGCGGAAGCGCTCCTGATCGTCGAGGCGCACCGTCAGCAGGATGTCGCGCATGATCGACAGCAGCTTGGGGGCCTGGGCCAAAGTGGCCTTGCCGCGCACCAGGAAGCGGCCGAGGTAGTCGCCCGTCTGCAGGTGGGCGGCCGTCATCGGCGAGGCCCAGACGCCGCCCGTGTCGCGGCCGATGCGCTGGACCAGCTTGACGAAGTCTTCGTTGGCGGTGCCCATCTCGGTGAGGGCCCGGGCGAAGAGCGGCACGTAGGGCAGCAGGGGCGTCGGCAGGGCCCGCAGGTCGAAGGCCAGGTCGAGATAGACGATCCCGTTGGTGAAGAGGTCGTGGAAGAGCAGCGGCGCCCCGCCGGCTGTGCGCTCCTCAGTGGGGATGGTCTTGCTCTGGCGGTCGAGGTCGGCGATCTTCAGCGTAGGAATCTTCGCCAGGTCGTCGGGATTATCCGGCTCCTCCTGCAGGCGCTTGAGGGCCTCGGTCTCGGCGATGATCCGCTCGAGGTCGGCCTCGCTCATGCCGGCGCGGGCCTCGGCGAGGCGGGCCTGCTCCTCGGCGGCTTCGCGCTCGGCCTGTTCTGAGTCGGGGCGCAGCAGGGTGCGCACGCGGTGCGGATTGGCGAGCAAGGTCTCGCGGATCAGGTCCTCGAAGAGACGGTCGCCGCGCTCGACGGCGCCCCTGATCGCGGCCAGGGGCGTCTCGAAGCGCAAGGGGGCCAGGGGGTCGCCGTCGTAGAGCCAGGTGCCCATGCTGCGCAGCATCAGGCTGAGGCCGCGGGGGAACGAGCCGGTGTTATTCTCGCGCAGCGAGAACTCGACCGTGTTGAGGGCCGACTCGATCTGCTCGACATCGATGCCCTCGTCGGCCAGGCGCTGCAGGGTGCTCAGCACCAGCTGCTCGACCTGCTCGGCGTCGGCGGGGTCGATGCCCTTGAGGCCGACCGAGAAGGTGTGCTGGAGCTGGCCGTCGTTGTAGCCGCCGCCGGTCAGGCTCTCGCCGAGGCGCGAGTCCATCAGGGCCTTGTAGAGCGGCGCGGCCGAGGTGCCGATCAGGATAAAGCTGAGGATATCGAGGGCGAGGACCCTGGTCATGTCCTGCTCTTCGCCGATCAGCCAGCTGACCGTGACCATGCCCTTGCGGGCGCCGCCGTCGGCGGGGGCGGTGTAGGTCTGCTCGACGGCGCGCGGGGCCGCGAAGCGGGCCTGCGGCGCGATCTGCGAGGGGCTCTCGGCCCGCTCGAACTGCGACAGATACTCGTCGAGGATCAGCAGACGCCGCTCGGGGTCGTCGTCGCCATAGAAGAAGATGCGCGCGTTTGAGGGGTGGTAGAGGGTCTTCCAGAAGGTGGTGAAGGCCTCGTAGGTCAGGTCGGGGATGTATTTGGGGTCGCCGCCCGAGCTGACCCCGTAGGTGCTGTCGGGGAAGAGCGCGGCCTGGGCGGCGCGGTAGAGCAGATAGTCGGGCGAGGAGTACTGGCCCTTCATCTCGTTGAAGACCACGCCCTTGAAAGTCAGGGGGGCGTCCTTCTCGAGCAGCTCGTAGTGCCACCCCTCCTGCTGCAGGATCTCGGGGGTGATGCGCGGGAAGAAGACCGAGTCGAGATAGACATCGACCAGGTTGTAGAAGTCGGTGAGGTTGGTCGAGGCCACCGGGTAGGTGGTCTTATCGGGGTAGGTCATGGCGTTGAGGAAGGTCTTCACCGAGCTCTTGACCAGCTCGAAGAAGGGCTTCTTCACCGGATACTTGCGCGAGCCGCAGAGCACCGAGTGCTCGAGGATGTGGGCGATACCCGTATGGTCGGTGGGGGGCGTGCGGAACGTCACGCCGAAGCACTTATTCTCGTCGTCGCTCTCGAGCGAGAGCAGCTCGGCGCCGGTCTGCGCGTGCCGGTAGATGCGGGCGCGGGTGTTGAGCTCGGCGATCTGCTCATCGCGCAGCAGCTCGAAGCCATGGGTCAGAGTCATGGGGGTTCCTCCGCATGTCGTTGTGCCGAGGGGGGCCCTGCTATTGTACCAGAGGACGGCGGCCCACGCCCGGGCGCAGAAACGCCAGGGACGCCGTTATGGCATCCCTGGCGTCAGGCGCAGAGAGAAACTCCGCCCCGCAAGCCCAACCGGCCAGGTTGGAATTGCGACCGGCCTACGACTCGATCGAGCGCTCGCGGTTGCCCTTGCTATAGCGGCTGAACCAGCTGTCGACCTTGTGCTCAGCCTCGTTCTTCTGCCAGCCGTACTCCTCCTGGAGCCGCCCGACCAGCTTGTCGCGATTGCCCGCGATCTGATCCCAGTCGTCGTCGGTGAGCTTGCCCCACTCGGCCCGGGCATCACCCTTGATCTGCTTCCACATACCCTTGATTACATCCCATTCGCCGGCCATAGGAGGCTCCTTTCGTTGAGGGTCAGCTGCGACCCGCTCTCAGGAAAGCAGGTAACGTGCCAAGGCGAGCCTTGACAGCGATATATTCCTGACGTATCTTATAATCATTCCTACTTCACGAACGTTCGTTAGAGTACCGCGAGGAGCGAGGCAATGACGCCCCCCCGTTGGCGAACTGTATCCGGCCTGCCGCTGCGCCCGGTCTACACCGCCGAGGATCTGCCCCCCGCCGCGCGCGAGGGCGCGGGCCTACCCGGGCGGCCGCCCTTCACCCGCGGGCCCTACCCCGAGATGTACCGCGCCCAGCCCTGGCGCATCTTCCAGCTCAGCGGTTACGGCAACCCCGAAGACGAGCGCGAGCGGATCAAGTTCCTGCTGGCCCACGGCGAGACGGGCTTCCTCATGGAGCACGACCGCAATACGGCCGACCACCTCTATAACGTCGACCACCCCGAAGTCGCCGCCCGCCACGAGGACGTCGGCCTCTCGGGCGCGGTGATCATGAGCGCCCGCGACTACGCCACGGTGCTCGACGGCATCCCGATCGAGACGCTCTACGCCCACCCGGGCGGCGCCGTGGTGCAGCATGGGCCCTTCGCGCTGGCCTGCTACTGGACCGAGGCGCGCCGTCGCGGGCTCGACCTGCGGGCCCTGCGCGGCACCGGCCAGAGCGACTTCTTCCTCACCTATCTCGGCTGTATCACCCGGCAGCAGGTGCCCGCCACAGTCGGCCTGCGTTTCAACTGCGACCTGATCGAGTTCTGCACCGCGCACCTGCCCGGCTGGGTGCCAGTCTCGATCGCGGCCTACAACGGCGCCGACAGCGGCCTCAACGCCTACGAGGAGCTGGGGGCGCTCTTCGCCAACGCCGTGGCCTACCTCGACGGGGTGGCCGCCCGCGGCCGGCTGCCGGTCGAGGCTTTCGCCAAGGGCGTCGGCGGGATCAGCCTGCGGGTCGGCATGGACTTCTTCGAGGATATCGCCAAGCTGCGCGCCGCCCGCAAGATGTGGCACGACCTGCTGAGCAAGCGCTACGGGGTCAGCGACGAGCGGGCCCTGCGCCTGCGCATCCACGTGGTCACCGCCGGCTCGTCGATGACCTACCAGCAGCCGCTCAACAACCTGGTGCGCGGCACGCTCATGGGTCTGGCCGCCGTGCTCGGCGGGGTACAGTCCCTGGGCGTCTCGGGCTACGACGAGGCGATCTCGATCCCCTCCGAGCACGCCCACCAGATGTCGGTGCGCATCCAGCAGATCCTCCAGCACGAGAGCAATGTGGCCGCCGTGGCCGACCCGCTGGGCGGCTCGTACTTTGTCGAGCGGCTGACCGCCGACCTCGAAGAACAGGCCTGGCACTTCTTCGATCAGATCGAGGCCCAGGGCGGCTTCATCGCGGCCCTCGACAGCGGCTGGCTGCACGGGCGGGCCGCCGTCACCCAGTTCGCCCACGCCCAGGCCGGCGCAGACGAGCGCCCGATCGTAGGGGTCAACTGCTTCCAGGACGATAGCTCGCCCTACGAGGTGGGCGGCTTCCCCGGCGTCGGCCAGGTCTGGGAGCAGTCGATGGCCCGTCTCGCCGCCCTGCGCGCCGCCCGCGACGAGCGCGCCGCCGCCCAGGCCCTGCGCGCCCTCGAGCAGACCTGCCGCTCAGACGCCAATCTCATGCCCGCCATGCTCGACGCCGTGGCCGCCGACGTGACCCTCGGCGAGATCGGCGATGTCTTCCGCGCCTGCTTCGGCGACTGGAACGTGCCGATCAAATTTTAATTATGTCAAACACACCAGGAAAAGTGCTGATTGCGAAGACCGGCCTCGACGGCCACTGGCGCGGCGTGACGGTGGTCTCGCACGCGCTGCGCGACGCCGGGTTCGAGGTGGTGATGCTGGGCATGGCCACGGCCGAGCAGATCGCCGCGGCGGCCCTCGAGGAGGACGTCGAGCTGGTCGGGCTGAATATCGGCGGGCGGGTCGAGGTGGCCGAGCGGGCGATCGCCCGCGTGCGCGAGGTCGACGCCGAGCTGCCCATCCTGGTGGGCGGCACCATCCCGCCGGCGGCGGCCGCAGCCCTGCGCGCCAGGGGCATCGCGGTCTTCCCGCCTGGCTCAGCCCTCGACGCGATCGTCGCCACCGCCCGCGAGGCGGTCGCCCAGCGGAGGGCCCGTGACCCAGAGTGAGCTCGCCGACACCCCGCGCATCGCGGCCATCCTCGACCACGCCGCCCGGCTCTTCTACGAGCGGGGCTACGGCGCGGTGGGTATGCGCACGATCGCCGAGGGCGTGGGCGTGCGGGCCTCGAGCCTCTACCACTACTACACCTCGAAGACCGATCTGCTCTACCAGATCAGCCTGGGGGTGACCCGCGACTTCATCGTCGAGCTGCTGCCCCTGCTCGATGGCCCCGAGCCGTTCGCCGAGCGGCTGACGCGCTTCTTACAGCAGCATATCGAGCGGCGCTGGCAGCGGCGCAACTGGATCTCGACCGCCCAGGCCGAGTTGCGCTCGCTCAGGCCCGAGCAGGCCGCCGAGATCGCCGGCTACCTGCGCGACTACCAGCGCGCACTCCAGAGCTTTATCGAGGCCGGCGTGGCCGCGGGCGCCTTCCAGGTGGCCAACCCGCGCCTGGCCGCGATCGCCCTGCTCGATATGGTCAACGGGATCAATCACTGGTTCAGGCCCGAAGGGCCGCTGACCCTGGCCGAGGTCGCCACGGCCTATTGCGACCTCGCCGTCAACCACTTGCTCGCCGCGCGGCGAGAGCCAAGCTAGGAGGTTCCAACGATGGAGCTACCCGCCCGCCACAGGCAGATGGTCGGTCGCGCGACCCTCGGCGACCAGCTGCGCCGCCACGCCCAGCACACCCCCGACAAGCCCGCGGTGATCTTCTACCACCCCGACGGCTCGCGCCAGGTCCACACCTACGGCACGCTCAACGCCCGCGTCAACCGCTTCGCCAACAGCCTGCGGGCCATGGGCGTGGCCAAGGGCGATGTGGTGGCGATGATGTCGCGCAACAGCCCCGACTTCGTCACCGCCTGGTACGCCTGCCTGAAGCTGGGCGCGGTCTTCACCGGGATCAACTTCACCTTCACCGAGCGCGAGATCGCCTACCAGGTCGGCCATGCCGAGCCGAAGGTCATGATCGTCGAGGGCGCCTTCGCCCCGCGCGTCGCGGCCATGGCCGCCCAGCTGCCCGGCGTCGCCCGCTTCGTGCTCAGCGACATTGTCGAGAGCCCCGCCCCCGAGGGCTGGGCCCGCTTCAGCGCGTGCCTCGCCGAGCACTCGGCCGACGAGCCGGAGAGCGACGTGATCGAGCACGATGTGGCCATGCTGCAGTACACCAGCGGCACCGAGGCCTTCCCCAAGGGCGTGATGATCACCCACCGCAACTACCTGATCGGCACCAGCCCGGCCTGGATGAACGCGCTCGGGATCAAGCCCGCCGATATCTGGCTCTTCCTGATGCCCTTCCACACTATCGCCGGCCTGGGCAGCATGACCACAATCACGGTGGTCGGCGCGACGCTCATCCTGGTCCACGCGATCGACGCCCAGTCGGCCCTGAGCATGATCGCCCGCGAGCGGGTGACCCTGATGGCCCAGACGCCGACCTTCTTCCTGGCCATGGCCCAGCTCCCCGACTTCGCCACGGCCGACGTGGCCTGCATGGAGCGGGCGATCACCTACGGCGGCACTATGCCGCGCAGTATGTTCGAGGCCTGGTCGCAGGTGGCGCCCAACCTGATGTGGGGCACCTACTGGGGCCAGTCCGAGCTGACCCAGCTGGGCAGCGTGGGCTGGTTCCGCTCGCTCGACGATGTGCCCGGGCAGGATCCCTCGTGGATCGGGCGGCCCGTGCCTCAGCTCGAGGTGCGCGTGGTCGACGCCGCGGGCAACGACGCCGAGGTCGGCGAGCTGATCTGCCGCTCGCCCTCGGCCATGCTCGGCTACTACAAAGACGAGGCCCGCACCGATGAGGTCTTCCGCGACGGCTGGCTGCACACCAACGATATTGTGCGCCAGGACGCCGAGGGCAACCTCTTCTTCTACGACCGGGCCAAGGATATGATCAAGACCGGCGGCATGAACGTCTCGTCGCAAGAGGTCGAGCGGGCCCTCAACCAGCACCCGGCCGTGCTCATGGCCGCCGTGGTGGGCCTGCCCGACGAGAAGTGGAGCGAGGCGGTCACGGCCTTCGTGGTGCCCCGGCCCGGCGTCGAGGTCACCCCCGAGGCCCTGCTCGCCCACTGTCGCGAGCAGCTGGCCCCCTTCAAGCTGCCCAAGGCAGTGCACCTGGTCGAGGCCCTGCCCCGCGACACCCAGGGCAAGATCCTCAAGCGCGAGCTACGCCGCGCCCCGGTCGACCAGGCCGTGGCGGGCTCATAGACAACGACCCCACCCCAGGCGAGCGTCAGCAGCACTCAAAGAGGAGACACAGCGTGGAAGTCACCGAAGCCATCATGACCACCGGGTCCTGCCGCTACTACAAGCCGGACCCGATCGCCGACGACGTGCTCATGCGCGTGCTCGACGCCGCCCGCTACGCGCCCCAGGGCGGCAACCGCCAGCCGGTGCGCTTCCTGGTGGTGCGCGACCAGGCCCTGCGGACCCAGCTGAAGAACTGGTACCTGGAGCCCTGGAATGGCTATATGGCCGCCGCTAAGGAGGGCATGATCGGCATCGGCTCGAATGAGATGCCGCGCCTGCTGGCCGACGCCGACCACTTCGCCCAGCACATGGACGTCTGCCCGGTCCATGTTGTGGTCTGCGCCAAGCTCGACGACATCCACCCCACCGACCTCGAGCTCGACCGCCCCACGGTGGTCTACGGGGCCTCGATCTACCCCGCCGTGCAGAATATGATCCTTAAGGCCCGCGACGAGGGCCTCGGCTCGTCGCTGACCACGCTGCTCTGCCACTACGAGCCCCAGATGCGCGAGCTGCTGCACATTCCTGACGGAGTGGCCACCGCCGCTGTGGTAACCTTGGGCTGGCCGGTCAAGCCCTTCCCCAAGAAGCTCGACCGTCGCCCCCTGGCCGAGATGGTCTACTTCGACCGCTACGGCGAGGTTTCGGCCTAGGGGCCGGTTCTGTTCGGTAGGGGATGGCGACGCTACGTATGAGGAGGTCTGATGGAGCGCACGATCTTCACCAGCGAGCACCAGCTCTTTCGCCAGAGCTTCCAGACCTTTGTCGAGCGCGAGATCGCGCCGCACTACGAGCGCTGGGAGCGCGAGGGTGTGGTCGAGCGCGCGCTCTGGGCTAAGGCCGGGGCCGCCGGCTTCCTCAGCCTGGGCGTCCCCGAGGAGGACGGCGGCTCGGGCGTCGACGACTTCCGCTTCAATGCGGTGATCGTCGAGGAGCTGGCGCGGCGCTACTTCATGGGCGTCGGCTTCGCCGTCCACAACGACATCGTCATCCCCTACCTCGTGCATCACGCCAGCGGCGAGCAGCGCCGCCGCTGGCTGCCCCGCGTCGCCGGCGGCGAGTGGATCGCCGCGATCGCCATGACCGAGCCCTCGGCCGGCAGCGACCTAGCCGGCATCCGCACCAGCGCCCGCCGCGAGGGCGACCACTACATCCTCAGCGGCCAGAAGACCTTCATCTCCAATGGGATCAATAGCGACCTGGTGATCGTAGTCGCGCGCACCGACCCCGCCGCCGGCCACAAGGGCATCAGCCTGCTGGTGGTCGAGCGCGGCATGCCCGGCTTCAGCCGCGGCCGCAACCTCGAGAAGCTCGGCCTGCACGCCCAGGACACCGCCGAGCTCTTCTTCGACGAGGTGCGCGTCCCCGTCGCCAACCTGCTCGGCGAGGAGGGCCGCGGCTTCGCCTATCTGATGGGCGAGCTGCCCCAGGAGCGCCTGACGATCGCGGTCAGCGCGATCGCCGCCGCCGAGGCCGCCTTCGAGTGGACCCTGGCCTACTGCGCCGAGCGCAGCGCCTTCGGCAAGCCGATCGGCGACTTCCAGCACTCGCGCTTCCTGCTGGCCGAGCTGAAGACCGAGCTGAGCGTCGGCCGCGTCTTCGTCGACCGCTGTATCGAGGCCCATGTCGCCGGCAAACTCAGCACCGAAGAGGCCTCGATGGCCAAGTTGTGGACCACCGAGCTGCAGACCCGCGTGGTCGACCGCTGCCTGCAGCTGCACGGCGGCTACGGCTATATGCGCGAGTACCCGATCGCCCGCGCCTTCCTCGACGCCCGCGTGCAGACCATCCACGGCGGCACCTCCGAGATCATGAAAGAGATCATCGGGCGCTCGCTGTTCCCCAAGTGAGGTCACCCCATGCCCGAAGCCTATATCTTTGAGGCGATCCGCACGCCCCGCGGCCGCGGCAAAGCCGACGGCTCGCTCCACGAGGTCAAGCCCATCAGCCTGCTGACCGGCCTGATGCACGAGCTGCAGCGCCGCACCGACCTCGACCCCGCCGCGATCGAGGACGTGGTGCTGGGCTGTGTCACGCCGATCGGCGACCAGGGCGCCGACATCGCCAAGACCGCGGCCCTGGCCGCCGGGTGGGATTGGCGCGTGCCCGGGGTGCAGCTCAACCGCTTCTGCGCCAGCGGGCTCGAGGCCGTGAACCTGGCCGCCGCCAAGGTGCGCTCGGGCTGGGAGCAACTGGTGCTCGCCGGGGGTGTCGAGTCGATGTCGCGCGTGCCGATCGGCAGCGACGGCGGCGCGATTATGAGCGACCCGGCCACCAGCCTGGCGATCGGCTTCGTGCCCCAGGGCATCGGCGCCGACCTGATCGCCACCCTCGACGGCTACAGCCGCGAGCAGGTCGACGCCTTCGCCGTCGAGTCGCAGCGCCGCGCCGCCGCCGCCCGCGCCGCCGGGCGTTTCGCCCGCTCGGTCGTGCCCGTGCGCGACGCCAACGGCCTGTGCATCCTCGCCGAGGACGAGTACCTGCGCCCCGACACCACCCCGGCGGGCCTGGCCAAGCTCAAGCCGGCCTTCGCTCAGATGGGCGCCCTCGGCTACGACGCCGTGGCCCTGCGGCGCTACCCGCAGGTCGAGCGGATCAACCACGTGCACACGGCGGGCAACTCCTCGGGCATCGTCGACGGCGCGGCCCTCATGCTGATCGGCTCCGAAGAGCGCGGCCGCGCCCTCGGCCTGACCCCGCGGGCGCGCATCGTCTCGGCCGCGGTCACCGGCGCCGAGCCGACGATCATGCTCACCGGCCCCGCCCCCGCGGCCCGCCTGGCCCTCGAGCGCGCCGGCCTGAGCTTCGACGCGATCGACCTGTTCGAGATCAACGAGGCCTTCGCCTCGGTGGTGTTACGCTTCCAGCGCGAGAGCGGGGTCGACGGCGAGCGCATCAACGTCAACGGCGGCTCGATCGCCCTCGGCCACCCCCTCGGCGCCACCGGCGCGATCATCCTCGGCACCCTGCTCGACGAGCTCGAACGCCAGAACCTGCGCCGCGGCCTCGCCGCGCTCTGCGTCGGCGGCGGCATGGGCATCGCCACCGTGATCGAGCGCCTTTGAGGATCATTATGCAGCACTCCCACGTACGCTACGAGCGCGACGAGGCCGGGGTGGTCACGCTGACCATGGACTGGCCCGACAGCGCGGTCAACCTGGTCGACCAGCAGTTCGGCCCGGCCCTGACGGCGGCGATCGACCGGCTCGAGGCCGAGCGCGAGCAGCTCGCCGGCGTGATCATCGCCAGCGCCAAGCCCACCTTCCTCGCCGGCGCCGACCTGCGCTGGCTGCTGTCGATCGGGCGCGACCAGGCCGCCGAGATCTTCGCCCTCAGCGAGGCGACCAAGGCCCTGCTCAGGCGTCTCGAGCTGCTCGGCCGCCCCGTGGTGGCCGCGATCGCCGGCGCGGCCCTCGGCGGGGGGTGGGAGCTAGCCCTGGCCTGCCATCACCGCGTCGTGCTCGACGCGCCCGGCCTGCAGCTCGGCCTGCCCGAGGTGACCCTCGGCCTGCTGCCCGGGGGCGGTGGGCTGGTGCGCACGGTGCGCCTGCTCGGCCTCGAGGCGGCCATGCCCTTCGTACAAGAGGGCCGCCTGTTCGGCCCGCAGGAGGCCGCGCGGCTTGGCCTGGCAAGCCTGGCCAGCGACGGCGACGACCTGCTGGCCCAGGCCCGAGCCTGGATCGCCGCGAACCCGACCCCGACCCAGCCCTGGGACGAGAAGGGGTACAAACTGCCCGGCGGCGCCCCCTCCAGCCCCCAGCTGGCCCAGAAGCTGATGGTGGCCCCGGCCATGCTGATCGAGAAGACCCGCGGCGTCTACCCGGCCCCGGCCGCCATCCTGGCCGCCGCCGTCGAGGGCGCCCAGGTCGACTTCGCCACCGCCTGCCGGCTCGAGAGCCGGGCCTTCGCCGGGCTGCTCAGCGGCCAGGTGGCCAGGAACATGATCGGCACCTTCTTCTTCCAGATGAATGAGGTCAAGGCCGGGGCCTCGCGCCCGTCCGGCCCCGCCCGCTGGAAGGCCACGCGGGTCGGCGTCCTGGGCGCGGGCATGATGGGCAGCGGCATCGCCTACGCCTGCGCCGCCCGCGGCCTGCCCGTGGTGCTGCGCGACATGACCCTCGAACAGGCCGAGCGCGGCAAAGCCTACAGCGCCCGCGTCACCGGCCGGCGGGTCGAGCGCGGCCAGATGAGCGCCGAGCAGCAGGAACAGCTGCTGGCCCGCATCACGGCCACCGCCGACGGCGAGGCGCTGGCCGGCTGCGACCTGATCATCGAGGCGGTCTTCGAGCAGAGCGAGCTGAAGCAGCGGGTCACCCGCGAGCTCGAGCCCCTGCTGGCGCCCGACGGGGTCTGGGCCTCGAACACCTCGACCCTGCCGATCACGGGCCTGGCGACGGCCTCGGCCCACCCCGAGCGCTTCGTCGGGCTGCACTTCTTCTCGCCGGTCGACCGTATGCAGCTGGTCGAGATCGTACGCGGCAAGGGCACCAGCGCCGCGACCGTGGCCCGGGCCTACGACTTCGTCCAGCAGATCGGCAAGCTGCCGATCGTGGTCAACGACTCGCGCGGCTTCTTCACCTCGCGGGTCATCCGCACCTTCCTCGACGAGGCCACGGCCATGCTCGCCGAGGGCCTGCCGCCCGCCGCGATCGAGCAGGCCGCGCTCATGGCCGGCTTCCCCACCGGCCCCCTGGCCCTGGTCGACGAGGTCAGCCTCAGCCTGGCCCTGGCGATCTCGGACGAGAACCGGGCCGCCGCCAGCGCCGCAGGTCAGACCTACACCCCTGGCCCGGGCGAGGCCGTGCTGCGCCGCATGGTCGAGGAGTTCGGCCGCAAGGGCCGGGCCGCGGGCGGCGGCTTCTACGAGTACCCGCCCGACGAAAAGAAGCGCCTCTGGCCCGGCCTGAGCGCATTCGGCCAAAGCGGGGCGGGCGTCGAGCC
>CAZKTU010000158.1:0-15153 GCA_964555675.1 uncultured Oscillochloris sp. | reverse complement strand
GGGGTAGCAGGGGCCTCGCCCCTCGCAAAACGGGGTGGCAGGGGCTCGCCCCTCGCAAACGGGGTCGCAGGGGGCGCAGCCCCCTTTTAACTTCCGAGCGCCACCAGCGACCGCTCAACCAGAAACACCAGGGGCGTGGGCACGAGCCCGATCAGCAGGGTCAGCACCCCGGCGATGATAATATCGGCCGAGAGCCCGCGGTTCAGCTCGGGGCTGACGTCGCGCACCGGCTCTTGCATGAACATGCGCAGGATGACCCGCAGGTAGAAGAAGGCCGCGATCGCGCTGGTGATCACGCCGACCAGGGCCAGCAAGCCCAGGCCGCCCTCGTAGGCCGCGGTGAAGACGTAGAACTTGGCCATGAAGCCCGCCGTGGGCGGCACGCCCGCCAGCGAGAACATGAACAGGGCCATGGCGATCGCCAGCATCGGCCGGCGCTGGTAGAGCCCCGAGAAGTCGTCCAGGCTCCAGGCGGCCTCGCCGCGCTGCTCGAGGGCGATCACCACCCCGAAGGCGCCCAGGTTCGTCAGGGCGTAGGCGAACATATAGAACAGGAAGGCCTCGGCGCCGCGCGTGCTCGCCACCATGATGCCCATCAGGATGTAGCCCGCGTGCCCGATGCTCGAGTAGGCCAGCATGCGCTTGACGTTGGTCTGGGCGATTGCGCCCAGGTTGCCCACCACCATGGTCACCGCCGAGAGGGCCACCAGCACCGGCAGCCAGAACTCCTGCATCGGGGCCAGCGAGATGCCCAGGAAGCGCAGCAGGGCCGCCAGGGCCGCGCCCTTGGTGCCCACGCTCATGAAGGCCGCCACCGGCGTCGGCGAGCCCTCGTAGACGTCGGGCGTCCACATATGGAAGGGCACCAGGGCCACCTTGAAGCTGAAGGCGATCAGCACCATGCCCACGCCCGCCAGCATCAGCGTCTGGTCCTCGGCGGCGAAGGTCTGCCGGGTGAGGAAGTCGCGCAGCTCGAACAGGTTGGTCGTGCCGGCGGCCCCGTAGATCAGGGCGATCCCATACACGAAGAAGCCCGCCGCGAAGGCCCCCAGCACCAGGTACTTCATCGCCGCCTCCTCGGAGGTGAGGCGCGGGTAGGCGAAGCCGGTGAGGATGTAGAGCGTGATCGAGAGGGCCTCGATGCCGAGGAAGAGCACGATCAGGTCGGTGCCCTGGGCCAGCAGGATCATCCCGCCCACGGCGAACATGATCAGCGGGTAGAACTCGCCCTGCTCGATGTCGTGGCGCTGCAGGTAGTCGAGCGACATGGCGATGCTCAGGGCCCCGACGATCAAGAAGATCCAGGTCAGGGTCAGGCTGTAGCGGTCGAGCACGATCATCTCGCTGAAGGTGCTGCCGCCCACGTTCCATAGGGGCACGGCCGCCAGGCCCGCCACGACGAACCCGATGATCGCCAGGTAGCCGGTGAGCTTCTTGCGCCCGGCCGGGATGGCGAACACGTCGACCAGCAGCAGGGCCGTGGCCCAGCCCACCACGATCAGCAGGGGGGCCAGGAGCGTCAGGTCTACGGGGGGGATGGCAATCTGTTCCATTGGTGGTGTCTCGTCTAGCGGCGGCCTTGCGCCCCATTCGGCCCGGCTATCTCCCGGCGACGGTCGTCGCGAGCCCGTTCACAACATCGGCCACGCTGGTCTGCATCGGCCCCAGGATGAAGTAGGGGTAGAGCCCGATCACGATGATCGGAACGCACAGGGCCGTCAGCGTCACCAGCTCGCGCCGGCTCAGGTCGGGCAGGTTCTGATTCTCGGCGTGGGTCACCTCGCCCATGAAGACCGTGCGGTACATCTTCAGCAGGTAGACCGCCGCCAGGATCACGCCGAGCACGGCGAAGGCCATGAAGGGCCAGCCCAGCTCGGGCGAGAGGAAGGCGCCCTGCATGATCGTGAACTCGCCCACGAAGCCGTTGAGCCCGGGCAGGGCGGCCGACGAGAGGGTCACCAGCAGGGTGATGCCCGCGTAGATCGGCATGACCTTCCAGATCCCGCCGTAGGCCCCCATCTCGCGGGTGTGACGTCGCTCGTAGAGCACACCCACGATCAGGAAGAGGGCCCCGGTCGAGATGCCGTGGTTGATCATCTGCAAAATCGCCCCGCTCACGCCCTCCTGGTTGAGGGCGAAGATGCCGAGCACGATGAAGCCCATGTGGCTGACCGATGAGTAGGCCACCAGCTTCTTCATGTCGCTCTGCGAGTAGGCCACGATCGCCCCGTAGATGATCCCGATCACCGCGAGCACGCCGATCGCCGGGGCTGCCCAGCGCGAGGCCGCCGGGAACATGGTCAGGCAGAAGCGGATCATGCCGTAGCCGCCCAGCTTCAGCAGCACGCCGGCCAGCACCACCGAGCCCGCCGTGGGCGCCTCGACGTGGGCGTCGGGCAGCCAGGTGTGGAAGGGCCAGAGGGGCACCTTGATCGCGAAGGCCAGGAAGAAGGCCCCGAAGAGCAGCCGCTCGGTGGTCGTGTCGAGCACGAAGCGTCCGCTGCGCAAGTCGCCCACCAGCTGCCCGAAGTTCAGCGTGCCGGTGTAGCCGGGCTCGAGCGCGCCGATCGCCTGGCGGTTCAGCACATACAGGCCGATCACGGCCAGCAGCATCAGCACCGAGCCGGCGAAGGTGTAGAGGAAGAACTTGCGGGCCGCATAGACCCTGTTGGCGCCGCCCCAGATGCCGATCAAGAAGGTCATCGGGATGAGCGTGAATTCCCAGAAGATATAGAACAGCAGCAGGTCCTGGGCGACGAAGACCCCGATCATCGCGCTGGTCAGCAGCAGCAGCAGGATCTGGAAGTTGCGCACCTCTTTGTGCACCGAGTCCCAGGTCGAGAGCACCACGATCGGGGTCAGGAAGGTGGTCAGGATGACCAGCCAGAGGCTGATCCCGTCGACGCCGATGCTGTAGCTGATACCCCAGGTCGGCAGCCAGGGCAGGGTCTGGGCGAACTGCATGACCGGCGGGCCGCCGGTGGGCGTGGCCGCCTCGGGCTGATAGTTGAAGACCAGGACCAGCGAGACCACGAAGGTCAGCAGCGCGACGCCCAGGGCGATGCGGCGTGCGAGCTCGTCGGCCGTGCGCGGCACCAGCATCAGCAGCAGGGCCCCCAGGGCCGGCAGCCAGAGGACGATGGAGAGGATCGGAAAGCCTTGGGAGAGCATGTCACCCCCTACCGCGCGAAGATCAGCATGAAGCCCAGCACCAGCACCACGCCCACGGTGAAGACCAGGGCATAGTTACGAACATAGCCTGTCTGGGTCTGCCGCACCTCGCCGGCGGCCCAGCCGAAGAAGCTGCCCACCCCGTTCACCAGCCCGTCGATGCCCTGGGGGTCGAAGACCCGGGCCAGGAAGCTGCCGAGGGTGCGGAAGGGCGTCACCACGAAGCGCTGGTAGGCCACGTCGACGTACCAGGCCTCCTCCATCCCGTCCCAGATGTCGCCCGTCCAGCGGTAGGCCGGGTCCTTGCCGCCCACCTTGACCTTCGCGGCGTTGCTGGTGTAAGCCCACCAGCCCAGGTAGCCCATGCCCACGGCCCCCGCCGTGGCCAGCAGGGCCACCACCGGGTTGAAGCTGCCCGCCTCTTCCTCGAGGACCGGGTGCAGCCAGTCGGTGAGCAGGTGGGCGCCCGGCATGCCCTCGAAGAAGGCCGGCAGGTTCATCAGCCCGCCCACGACCGCGCCCACCGCGAGCACGATCAGCGGCACGGTCATGACCCGACCGCTCTCGTGGGGGTGGTAGTGCGGGTCGCGCTGCTCGCCGTAGAAGACCAGGGCCACCTGGCGGCCCATGTAGAAGGCGGTCAGCAGCGAGGTGATAAAGAGCAGCGTCAGCTGGGCCCAGTGGCCGTGGTCGAGGGCGTGGGCCAGGATCTCGTCCTTGCTCCAGAAGCCGGCCAGGGGCACAATGCCGGCCAGGGCCGCCGCGCCGAGCACGTAGGTCCAGAAGGTGGTCGGCATGGCCCCGCGCAGGCCGCCCATCTTGCGCATATCCTGGGTGTCGTGGGTGCCGTGGATGACCGAGCCCGAGCCGAGGAAGAGCAGGGCCTTGAAGATACCGTGGGTCAGCAGGTGGAAGATGGCGGCCACGTAGGCGCCCATGCCGCAGGCGGCCACCATGAAGCCCAGCTGCGAGACCGTCGAGTAGGCCAGCACGCGCTTGATGTCCCACTGGGCCACGGCGGCCGTGCCGGCGATCAGCGCGGTGAGCGCGCCGATCCAGAGCACCCAGCCCTGGGTGGCGGGCGACTGCACGAAGAGGGCCTCGGTGCGCGCCATCATGTAGACGCCGCCGGTGACCATGGTCGCGGCGTGGATGAGCGCCGAGACCGGCGTGGGGCCGGCCATGGCGTCGGGCAGCCAGACGAAGAGCGGGAACTGGGCCGACTTGCCCGTGGCCCCGATCAGCAGCAGGAACGAGATGCCGGTGGCGATCGCGATCGGCTGCCAGCTCGGGCCGAAGGTCAGGCCCAGCACCTCGGGCACGCGCTCGAGGAAGCCCGGCACGATGTCACCGCCCATCTGCACCGTGTAGAAGTTGAGCGTCTCGAAGTTCGAGTAGATCGCCAGCATGGCCAGGATGAAGGCCGCGTCGCCGATGCGGTTGACCACGAAGGCCTTGACGGCGGCCGCGCCGGCCGAGGCCCGCTCGAACCAGAAGCCGATCAGCAGGAACGAGCAGAGGCCCACGCCCTCCCACCCCAGGAAGAGCAGCAGCATGTTGTTGCTCATGACCAGGAAGAGCATCATGGTCACGAACAGGTTCAGGTAGGCGAAGTAGCGCACCACCCGCGGGTCGCCGTGCATATAGCCGATCGAGTAGATGTGGATCAGCGCGCCCACCCCGGTGACCAGCAGCACCATCACCGCGGTCAGCGGGTCGAGCATGATCCCGAAGGGCACCCGGAAGCTGCCGGTGTTGATCCACTCCCAGGCGATCGACTGGATGCGGCGCTCCTCCTCGGGCAGGGCGCCCAGCAGAAAGACCGCGACCAGGGCGACCAGGAAGGCGACGATCACCATCGCGCTGGCCACCAGCCCGGCGGGGCGCTCCTGGCGGATCACGAAGACGTTCAGCAGGAAGCCGATCAGGGGCAGCAGCGGGATGAGCCAGATAAGCCAGTTCAGGGTCGTCATTGTGCGCTACCCCTTCAGGGTGCTGACCTCGTCGACGTCGGCGGTGCGTTTCGTCTTGAAGATCGAGACAAGGAGGGCCAGGCCTACGGCCACCTCGGCGGCGGCCACGGTAATCACAAAGAAGACGATCACCTGCCCGTCGACGCTGAGCCGCTCGCGGGCGAAGGCCACCAGGGCCAGGTTGGCGGCGTTGAGCATCAGCTCGACCGACATAAAGACCACGATCGCGTTGCGCCGCACCAGCACGCCCAGCACCCCGATGGTGAAGAGGGCCGCGCTCAGCAGGATGTAGTAGCTCGTGGGGACCATACGCTCAGTCTCCCGCCGGCGGCTTGACCGCCACACTCTGGCGGCCGCGCTGATTGAGCACGACCACGCCGACCACCGCGATCAGCAGGATGAAGCCGGTGATCTGGAAGGGCAGCATATACGTGGTGAAGAGCAGGGCGCCCAGGCTGACCGGGTCGCCGAAGGCGAGCGCCGCCTCGCCGCTGGGGGGCGGGGTGCTCGCGCCGCCGCGGAAGGCCGCGACCACGGCCATGGCCAGCAGGGCCAGCCCCAGCAGCAGGCCCAGGGGCCGCTGCCAGGCGATACGGTCGGGCGTATCCTCGACCTGCTCGGCGCCCAGCAGCATCATCACGAACAGGAAGAGCACCATGATCGCCCCGGCGTAGACCGTAAGCTGGATGGCGAAGAGGAAGGGCGACTGGAGCAGCAGGAACAGCACCGCGATCGCGCCGAAGTTCAGCAGCAGGAACAGCGCGCTGTGCACCGCGTTGCGCGCCAGCAGCATCGCCACCGCCCCGACCAGGGCGATCGCCGCCGTGATGAAGAAGAGTATCAGGTCCATAGGTGCTCCACGCGAGGCTGATGCTAGAGATCGATCTGGGCGGGCGGGCTGGGCCGGCGGGCGAGCTGCTGCAGGATGGGCGGCGGGTCGCCGTGGCCCTTGTCGGCCGGCACCAGCAGCATGTCCTTGGTGTAGATCGAGGAGCGCCGGTCGTAGAACGAGAGCTCGTACTGGTGCTCGAGCACGATCGCGTTGGTCGGGCAGGCGTCCTCGCAGTAGCCGCAGAAGATGCAGCGCAGCATGTTAATCTCGTAGGTCGCCGCGTAGCGCTCGCCGTGCGAGCGCGGGTTCTCGGGCTCGTTCTCGGCGGGCACGACCAGGATGGCGTCGGCCGGGCAGGCGGCGGCGCACAGCGAGCAGCCGATGCAGCGCTCTTTGCCGTCGGCGAAGCGCTTCAGCTCGTGGCGCCCGCGGAAGCGCTCGCGCACCGGCCGCTTCACCTCGGGGTACTGCACCGTCACCGGCTGCTTGAACATGTAGCCCAGGGTGGTGCGCAGGCCCTTAAACAGCTCTCCAAGCATCTCGTACTCCTTCGAAGCTCGCGTGGCGACCTCGGGGGCGCGGCGCGCCGCTCTTAGTCGCCTGTGGTCTGGCGGACGTCGGTTACGTAGGTCACATTGTCGACCGGCTTGGGCGAGCTGCTGAAGCTGGCGGCGATGGCCAGGGTGATCAGGCCGAGGGCGAACATCACCAACGAGGCCAGGCGCTGCCCGGGCACCAGCACGAAGACGACGGCGGTGTAGACCAGGTTGATCAGGCCGAGGGGCAGCAGCCACTTCCAGCCCAGGTCCATCAGGCGGTCGTAGCGCATGCGCGGCCACGAGGCCCTGATCCAGACCGAGACGAAGAGGAAGCCCACCAGCTTGCCCAGGAAGGAGCCGAGCGAGACCAGGCCCACGACGATGCTGGCCACCACCGGGCCGGCCAGCTGCTCCATCCCGGCGCCCAGGGTCTGCAGGCCCGGGAAGCGCCAGCCGCCGAAGAAGAAGGTCACCGCCATCGCGCTGACCGCGATCAGCTTGATATACTCGGTCATGAAGAAGAGGGCGAACTTCATCGAGCCGTACTCGGTGTTGTAGCCGCCCACCAGCTCTTGCTCGGCCTCGACCAGGTCGAAGGGCGCGCGCACAACCTCGGCGGTCGAGGCGATCATAAAGAGCACGAAGCCGAGGAACTGCGGGATAATCCCCCACAGCCCGGCCTGGGCCAGCACGATCTCGCGCGTGCTCAGGCTGCTGTAGGTCATCACGACGCTCAGCACGGCGCAGCCGAGGGCCAGCTCGTAGCTGACCAGCTGGGCCGCCGAGCGGATGCCGCCGAGCATCGAGTACTTGTTATTGGAGGCCCAGCCGGCCAGGGTGATCCCGTAGACGCCGATACTGGTGATGGCGAGCAGGTAGAGCACGCCGACGTTGACCTCGGCGATCTGCAGGATGTTGCGCAGCGGCGTCGTGGCCTGGGGGTCGTCGAAGCAGGCCCGCCAGTCCCAGGCGATATTCAGGCAGCCGAAGGGGATCACCGCCCAGATGATGATCGCCGGGATCACCGCCACCGCGGGGGCCAGCAGGTAGACTGCCCGGTCGGCCTCCGAGGGGATGATATCTTCTTTGAAGAAGAGCTTGACGGCGTCGGCGGCGGGCTGCATAAACCCGTTCGGGCCGGCCCGATTCGGCCCGACCCGGTGCTGGAAGCGCGCCAGCAGGCGTCGCTCGAACAGGGTCAGGTAGGCGAAGGCCGTGGTCACCGCCAGGGCGATCACGAAGCACTGGACCACCAGGATGACGATATCGAGCCAGTTCATAGTGACCTCTTCACGCCACGATCTTCACGAGGCTCACGCGCGTGCGCGGCCCGCTCTGCACGGCGGCCGGGCTGAAGCCGGGCAGGTTGGCCGGGGCGACGGCCACCCCGGCGGGCAGGTCGTCGACCACGCGGGCCGCCACGGCCAGCTCGCCCGCGGCCGAGTCGAGGCGTACCGCGTCGCCCGACTTGATGTTCAGCCGCTCGGCGTCGGCCCTGCTGAGGGCCACGTAGGGCTGGGGCACCTGCCGCGTGAGCAGCGAGCCCCGTAGCAGGGCGTCGCCGTCGTAGGCCAGGGGCTGTGCCAGCAGCAGCAGGGGTCGGTCGTCGCCGGGCGCCGGCGCCGGCCGCGGGGTCAGGTTCAGGCTGGCCTTGGGGGCTTCGATCACACTCGGCAGCTTCAGGCCGACGCCCTCGATATTCTCGTAGTTGGTGCCGTCGTAGTAGATCGCCTCGTTGATCTGGCGGCCCCACTCGCCCGGCTTGCCCGTGGCGGCCAGGGCCTGGTAAGTCGCCCCGCCGTAGCCCGGCACGCGCTCGGCGATCTCGGCGGCCAGCTCGCCCGGGCTCACATAGTCCCAGGCGCCGCCCTCGGCCAGTGTGGTCGCTCTGGCGCCCTTCGCGCCCCGGGCGGACGCGGCGCTATTCACGGTCAGCGCGGCGAGCTGCTGGGCCACGCCCTGCACAATCTGCCAGTCGGGCCGGCTCTGGCCGTGGGGGCCGCGGGCCGCCCGCGAGCGCTGCACGCGCCGCTCGGCGTTGGTGTAGCTGCCGTCGCGCTCGGCCACGCTGGCCGCGGGCAGCACCACGTCGGCCAGCTGCGCGGTCTCGGTCAGGAAGAGCTCTTGCACGACCACGAACTCGGCGGCCTGGATGGCCGCGCGGGCGGCGGGCAGGCTGGCGGCCGGGTCGAGCCCGGCGAGCCAGAGGGCGCGCACCCGCCCGTCGAGCGCGGCGGACCACAGCTCGCGGGCCGCGAGGCCGCGCTGGGCCGTGGGCGCGTAGCCGGGCCCGGCGTCGGGGCGCAGGCCCATGTCGAGGGCGCCGCGGCTGTTGCCGCCGGGCAGCAGGGCGATCAGGCCGCTGTTGGCCTTGCCGACCTTGCCCGCCAGGGCCGCGAGGGCGCCCAGGGCCTCGACTACGGCGGGGCCGGCGCTGCGGGCCTCGGCGCCGTACATGATGATGCCGTGCTCGGCCTCGAGGAAGGCTTTGGCCGCGGCGGCGATCGCCTCCTGGCTCACCCCGGCCTCGGCGGCCAGGCGCGCCGGGTCGAGCTCGAAGATCTGCTTGCGCAGCTGCTCGAGGCCGCTGCTCTTCACGCCCAGGCGCTGGGCGCCGACCGCGCTCAGCACCTCGCGCACCAGGGCCCGGGCGAAGGCCAGCTCGCCGCCGGCCTTGTAGCGCAGGGTGGTGTTGGCCGAGCGCTCGAGCTTGGTCGGGCGCAGGCCGGCGACGATCAGCTTCGCGCCGCGCTGGGCCATGGCCCGCAGGCGCAGCACATAGAGCGGGGCCTCCTCTTCGGGGTCGGCGCCGACCACCAGCACCGTCGCGCCGGGGCCCATGGCGTTGAGGTCGCTGCCCTGGCCCAGGCCGAGGACCGCGCCCAGCTCGTCGTGGTCGGGCGTGGCGGGGTCGCCGATGTTATGGTCGAGGTTGGGGCTCTCGAGCTGCTCGCGGAACAGCTTCTGGAAGGCGTAGAGATCCTCGTTGCTGAGGCGGGGCGAGGCGAGGCCGGCGATGGCCTGGCCGCCCCCGGCGCTCTGCACCGCGGCCAGCTTCTCGGCCACCAGGGTCAGGGCCTCGTCCCAGCTGGCCGGCTCGAGCCGGTCGCCGCGGCGGATCAGCGGGGTGCTCAGGCGCGTCTCGTGCTCGACGAAGCGGTGGCCGTAGCGGCCCTTGTCGCAGAGCCAGATATCGTTGACCGCGCCATTCTCGCGCGGCATCACGCGCATCAGCTGCTCGTGGCGCATATCCAGGGTCAGGTTGCAGCCGACCGGGCAGAGGGTGCAGACGGCGGGCTTGGGGCTGAGCTCCCAGACCCTGGCCTTGAAGCGGAAGTCGGCGCTGGTGAGGGCGCCCACCGGGCAGATGTCGGTGGTGTTGCCCGAGAACTTGCTGTCGAAGGGCGGGTCGCTCTTCGAGATGATCATCCAGTTGCGGCCGCGGTTGTCGAAGCCGAGCACCGGGTCGTCGGCCAGCTCGTCCTGGAAGCGCACGCAGCGCGAGCAGAGGATACAGCGCTCGCGGTCGAGCAGGATCAGGTCGCCCAGGGGGACGGGCTTCTCGAAGTGGACCTTGTCGTTATAGTCGAAGCGGCTGTTGCCCGGGCCCCACTGCATGGTCAGGTTCTGCAGCGGGCACTCGCCGCCCTTATCGCAGACCGGGCAGTCGAGGGGGTGCGAGGTCAGCAGGAACTCGAGCACGCCCTTCTGGGCGAACTTCACGTCGTCGCCGACCGTATTGATCACCATGCCCTCGCTGACCGGGGTGGTGCAGCCGGTCTGCAGCTTGGGCATCATCGCGATCACCGGCTTGCCGTCCTCGCCGACCACCGGCTGCCTGGTGGCCGGGTCGAGCCTGGGCGTGCCAATCTGCACCAGGCACATGCGGCACATGCCGACCGGCTTCATGCGCGGGTGATAGCAGAAGACCGGCACCGCCACGCCACCCATGCGGGCCGCGTCGACCACATTGGTGCCGGCGGGGACGGCGAAGGTGTTGCCGTCAACGGTTATCGTTACATCTGGCATCGCAAGTTCCTCAGAGCTTTGCTCGCTGCGCTCGGGAGATCGAGAATCAGTGCTTCACCGCAAGGGGGATGGCGTGCTTGCCGTTCACCTTGTGGCCGTTCTTGCCCGAGGCGGCGATGATCGCCTCGAACTCCTCGGGGAAGAGGGCCAGGGCGCTCTTGATCGGCATGACCGCGCTCTCGCCGAGCAAGCAGAAGCAGTTGCCGGCCATCTGGGTGTAAATACCCTTGAGGGTCTGCATATCGCCGGGCTCGCCGTGGCCTTCTTCGGCCAGGCGATGGAGCACCTTGACCAGCCAGTGGGTGCCCTCGCGGCAGGGGGTGCACTTGCCGCAGCTCTCGTGCTTGAAGAACTCGTCCATCTTGTAGGCCAGGTGGGGGGCCTTGACCGTATCGTTGAGCACGATCACGGCGCCCGAGCCGAGCATCGAGCCGGCCGCGGCCACGCCCTCGTAGTCTAGGGTAGTGTCGAGATGCTTCTGGGTGAGCCAGGGGGCCGAGGCGCCGCCGGGGATGATGATCTTGACCGGGCGGCCGCCGCGCATGCCGCCGCCGTACTCGGGGCTCTCGATCAGCTCGCGCAGGGGCACCCCGAAGGGGATCTCGTAGTTGCCCGGGCGGTTGACGTGGCCCGAGAGCGAGAAGCATTTGGTGCCGGGGCTCTTCTCGGTGCCGTGCGAGCGGTACCAGGCCACGCCCTTCTCGATGATGCGCGGCACATTGGCCAGGGTCTCGACATTATTGATGATCGTCGGCTTGCCATAGAGGCCGGCCACGGCGGGGAAGGGCGGCTTGAGCCGGGGCTGGCCGATCTTGCCCTCGAGCGACTCCATCAGGGCGGTCTCTTCGCCGCAGATATAGGCGCCCGCGCCGCGATGGACGACGATCTCGAGGTCGTAGCCGCTGCCGAGGATGTTCTTGCCGAGGAAGCCGGCCTTGTAGGCCGCGTCGATCGCCCGCTCGAGGGTGATCGCGGCCCCGGCGAACTCGCCGCGCATGTAGATATAGGCCGTATTGCTCTCGATCGCGAAGGCCGAGAGGGCCACGCCCTCGATCAGCTGGTGCGGGTTCTTGTCGATAATCTGGTGATTATTGAAGGTCCCCGGCTCGGACTCGTCGCAGTTGCAGAGCAGGTAGCGCGGGAAGACGCCCTTGGGCAAGAAGCCCCACTTCACGCCGGTGGGGAAGCCGGCGCCGCCGCGGCCGCGCAGGCCGGCGTCCTTGACCAGCTGCACAATCTCGGCGGGGGTCTTCTCCTTGACGGCCGAGGCGAAGGCCTCCCAGCCGCCCAGGCGTCGATAGACCTCGAAGTTGTTGATGTCGGGGTGGTCGAGCTCCCGCATCACGATATGTTCGCTCAGGCCCATACGCTGCCCTCTTCTAGGCGTTCCCGGGCGCGACGCGCCCCTCGTGCATGCTTACAGGGGTGAGGAGGTCCGCTCGTCGGGCCGCTCGGGGTCGGCCTCGCTGGCCTCGTTGAAGGCCGGGGCCGGCGCGGGCGGCTGGATCTCGAACTGCCGCGGGCGGTGGGGTGCGCCCCGGTCGAGGTGAGCGACCGCCCCATCGGCGGCCAGCTCGAAGTCCTCGGCGAAGCGACCCGAGACACCCCGGCGCTTGGCGTCGGCGGCGCGGGCCCGCAGGTCGGCCAGCAGCGGGCCGGCCTTATCGGCGGTCACATCATAGAGATAGTCGAGGTTGGCCTGCAGCACCGGGGCCCGGTCGCAGGCGGCCAGGCACTTGACCCGCTGCAGGGTGAACATCCCGTCGGGGGTGGTCTGCTCCTCGCTGATCCCCAGGGTCTGCTTGAGGGCCTCGACCAGCTCTTCGGCGCCGAGGTAGCAGCAGGGCACATCGTCGCAGACCTGCAGCATCCAGGTGCCGACGGGCTTGTTGTAGAAGAGCGTGTAGAAGCCGACCACCTCGAAGACATCGGTGGGGGGCAGGTCGAGGATGGCGGCCACCTCGCGCACGGCCGCCGGGGTCAGGTGGCCGTAGGAATCCTGCGCGATATAGAGCAGGGGCAGCACAGCGCTGCGCGCCGAGGCGTAGCGGGCGCGGATCGCGGCGATCTCGTCGCCGTGGGTCTCAAGGAGGGTTGTCATCGATCTACCTCGCCGAGCACCGGGTCAAGGCTGGCGATCAGGGCCACCAGGTCGGCCACCAGGCGCCCGTTGCCCATATGGGCCAGCCCCTGGAGGCTGATGAAGGAGGGGCTGCGGAAGTGGACCCGCCAGGGCTTGGGGCCGCCGTCGCTGACCACATAGCAGCCGAGGATGCCGCGCGGGCTCTCGATGCTCGAGTAGGCGTCGCCGCGGGGCGGCTTGAAGCCCTCGGTCCAGAGCTTGAAGTGGTGGATCAGCGACTCCATGCTATGGGTGATCTCGCTCTTGGGGGGCGGCGCGACCTTGCGGTCGTGGGTCTGGTAGTCGCCCTGGGGCATGGCGCGCAGCCGCTCGACGGCCTGGAGGCAGATATGCACGCTCTGGCGCATCTCGGCCATACGCACGCGGTAGCGGTCGTAGATATCGCCCTCTTTGCCCACCGGGATCTGGAAATCGTAAGTCTCGTAGCCCGAATAGGGAATCGCCTTGCGCACGTCGTAGGCCACGCCGGTGGCCCGCAGGTTGGCCCCCGTCAGGCCATAGGCCACGGCCGCGTCGGCGTCGATCGCCCCGACGCCTCTGGTGCGCTCGAGCCAGAGGGGGTTGCCGGTGAGCAGGTCCTCGTACTCGTCGATATGGGCCGGCATCTGCTGCAGGAAGGCGTCGACGGTGGGGAGGAAGTCTGCGGGCAGCTCGTAGGCCAGGCCGCCGACGCGGATATAGCTGGTCATCAGGCGGGCGCCCGAGACCAGCTCGAAGATATCGAGGATCTGCTCGCGCTCGCGGAAGGCGTAGAGGAAGACGCTCATGGCGGCCAGGTCGAGGGCGTGGGTGCCCAGCCAGACCAGGTGCGACGAGATGCGCTGCAGCTCGACCATCAGCACGCGGATGGTCTGGGCGCGCTCGGGGATGGCGACGCCGAGCAGCTTCTCGACGGCGAGGGCGTAGCAGAGGTTATTGGAGAGGGGCGCCAGGTAGTCCATGCGGTCGGTGAGGACCACGGCCTTCTGGTAGGTCTTGCTCTCCATGGTCTTCTCGATGCCGGTGTGGAGATAGCCGACGTCGGGCGCGACGTTGACCACCACCTCGCCGTCGAGCTCGAGCACCAGGCGCAGCACGCCGTGGGTGCTCGGGTGGTGCGGCCCCATGTTGAGCACCATGGTCTCGGTCTTCCCGGCGATAGCCGGGCCGGTGATCTCGTGGGGCGCGGGCACTTGCAGGGTCTGGGTCATAACACAACCTCGTGGCGAGGGTGATAGCGCCCGGCGGGGGCGCTACTCCTTCGCGAAGGGCTTCTGGGCGTAGATCCGCTCCTGGTTGAAGGTGAAGGCCACCTCCTCGTCGCCGAGGGGGTGGTCCTTGCGCTGGGGGTGGCCGACCCAGTCGTCGGGCATCAGGATGCGGGCGAGGGCCGGGTGCCCGTCGAAGACAATGCCCATCAGGTCCCAGGTCTCGCGCTCCTGGTAGTTGGCCGTGGCGAAGACCGGGGTGAGCGAGGGGACGCGCGGGTCGTCCTCGGGGGCGCCCACCTTCAGGCAGATGCGGTGCAGGTGCTTCAGGCTGACCAGGTGGACGACCACCTCGAAGCGCGGGTTGCGGCCGAGGTAGTCGACCCCGCACAGGTTCTCGAGGAAGGTATAGCGCAGCGCGGGCTCGTCGCGCAGGAAGCTGGCGATCGCGACAAGCTCCTCGCGCCTGATGCTGACGCTGAGATCGCCGCGAAACTCGCTCGACCCCAGGACGGCCTGGGGGAAGCGCTCGCTGATGCTGTTGAGGACGGTCTGGTTATCCATGGGGCCTACTTCCTCACGTCGACCTGCAGCAGGGGCTGCTCGAGGCGGATGGCGGCCTCTTTCTTGCCGCTGATCTTCTCGCGCATGACCTTCTCGTGGAGCATCATAATGCCGTCGATCAGGGCCTCGGGGCGGGGCGGGCAGCCGGCCACATAGACATCGACGGGGACCACCTCGTCGACGCCCTGGACGATCGCGTAGTTATTGAAGATCCCGCCGCAGGCCGCGCAGTCGCCCATGGCGATCACCCACTTGGGGTCGCTCATCTGGTCGTAGAGCCGGCGCACCACGGGGGCCATCTTGCGGCTGACCCGCCCGGCCACGATCATCAGGTCGGCCTGGCGCGGCGAGGCGCGGTTGATCTCCATGCCGAAGCGCGAGAGGTCGTAGTTCGCGCTCTGGGCGCCCATCATCTCGATGGCGCAGCAGGCCAGCCCAAAGAGCAGCGGCCACATTGCGTTGGTGCGGCCCCAGTTGACGACATATTCAAGCGACGTCGTGACGACGCCGAGGTCGCCGGCCTTCTCTTCTATTCCCATTTCAGCGCACCTTTCTTCCACTCGTAAACGAAGCCGACCACCAGCACGAGGAAGAAGACCCCCATCGCGATCAGGCCCGGCACGGCCAGTTGACGGTAGACCAGGGCGTAGGGGTAGAAGAAGACGACCTCGATATCGAAGACGATAAAGAGCATCGCCACGACATAGAACTTCAC
>CAZKTU010000157.1:12218-15178 GCA_964555675.1 uncultured Oscillochloris sp. | reverse complement strand
CGAACTGCCACTGGGGGAACCACTGGAGGCGCATGCTGACGGCGCGCACCTCGGGTCCGTCGGCAGCAGCGGGCGACCCGCTCTGGGCGGCGCAGCCGGCGGTCAGGACGGCGACGATGAGTAGGAGGACGAGCGAGCGCATAGCTTCTCCTAGTGCGGACTCAGTCGCGCTTCCAGAATATGATGGCGCGCTCGGCCAGGGCCAGGGCCCCGCTAAGGGTGAGGCTGATCGCGGCCGCGAGGGCCACAGCGGCGAAGACGCGGTCTGTGGCGAGGTGGTAGCTAGCGACGCTGACCACGAAGCCGAGGCCGCGCGCGCTGCCGGCCAGCTCGCTGACGATGGCGCCGACCACGGCGAGGGCCGCGGCGACCTTGAGGCCGCCGAAGATTGCGGGCAGGGCCGCGGGCAGGCGCAGGTGGCGGAAGACCGCCCAGGGCCGCGCGCCCCAGGCCCTGAGCTGGGCAAGATGCTCGGGGGCGACGTCGCGCAGGCCGCGGGCCGCGGCGACGAGGATGGGGAAGAACGCGAAGAGGGCGGCCATGGCCGCCCGCGGCGCCAGCCCGTCGCCGAGCCAGATGGTCAGCAGGGGCGCGAGGGCCGCCGCGGGCACGGCCTGTGAGAGCAGCACCCAGGGGTAGAGGGCGTCCTCGAGGGGCCTCAGGTGGACGAAGGCCACGGCCAGGGATAGGGCCACGGCTGCGCCGACGGCGAGGCCGATCACGGCGGCTGCGGCTGTGGCCGCGGCGTGCCCGAAGAGGTCGCCGCGCGGCTCGAGCAGGCGGGCCGCGACTCGCGAAGGCGGCGGCAGCAGGTAGGGCGGTACGCCCGCCGCCGGCAGGCCCCACTCGAGCAGGGCCAGGACAGTGATCATGAGCGCGAGCGCTGTCGCATAGCGACGGGCCAGGGGCGCGCGCCGCGGCCCGCTACCCGCCGCCCGCAGCTCGCGCGCGAGGGCAGTGTTCGACATGCCGGTATGGTACCACGAGTTGGACGGCATGGAGTTGGCGGGCGACGCTACGCCGGGCCCGCCGGTTTACCGGCCGGGCGTGATACGCATCTCGCCCTACTCGGCGAGGAACTGCCGCAGGGCCAGGTGGAAGGCCGCGGGCTGCTCGAGCATCGGCATGTGGCCGCAGGCGTCGAGCATAAAGAGCCTGCTGCCCGCGATCATGGCCTGGGCGGCGCTGGTCTCCCCCGGGCGGGCCACCCGGTCCTCGCGGCCCGCGATGCAGAGGGTGGGGGCCACGACCGAGCGCAGGGCCTCGAGCAAGGCCTGGTCGCCGACGGCGGTGAGGGCCGTGATGTAGGCCCGCGGGTCGGCGGCGGCGTGGTCGGCCAGGAACTCGCGCCAGAGCTCCGCCTCGGTGGGCGGCTGGTTGTGGAGCAACACGGCGCCCAGGGTGAGGGCCATGGGCGGGCTCTGCATGAGCAGCCGGCCCAGGGGCTGCCACAGGTCGATCAGCGGCCGGGCCGCCCCGAAGGTCAGGTCGAAGGGCGGGCGCGAGAAGCCGACGGCGGCCAGCTCGGGCGCGAAGGCCCGCGCGCCCAGGCTCACGGCGACCAAACGCCCGACCCGGCCCGGGCTCGTGCCGGCCACCACGGCGGCCACAGCCGCGCCCAGCGAGTGGCCGAGCAGGTCGAAGCGCTCGAGGCCGAGGGCGTCGGCGAAGGCCAGCACCTCGGCCGCCAGGGCCGGCAGGGTGGGCGAGCTGCCGCGCGGCGGCGAGGCTCCGAAGCCGGGCATGTCGAGGGCGTAGCTGGTCCGCAGGTCGGCCAGGGCTCGCCGGGCGCCGCCCCAGATGCGCGCCGTGGCGCCGTAGCCGTGTACGAGCAGCAGGGGTCGCCCCGCGCCGGCCTTTACATAGCTGATCGGGCCCGTGGCAGTGGCGATGCGCCAATGTACGGCGCTCAGATCGGGCTGGCGCTCGGGGGGGGCTGCCTGAGCCTCGTCGGGCGTAGCGACCTGGGTCGAGAGGCGCAGGCCGCGGCGTCGGCTGATCGGCTGGTCGGCGGCGGGGGGTGGCGGCGCGGGCTGTGGGGACGCCTGCTCTTCGGGGGGCGGGGCCTCGGTCGAGAGGCGCAGGCCCCTGCCGCGCCTGATGGCGGGCTGCTCGTCGGGCTCAGCGGCCATAGCGGGCCTCCAGCTCGTCGGCGAGGGCCGCGTAGGCCTGGGCCCCGGCGCTGTTGGGCGCGTAGCTGCTGATCGGCGAGCCGGTGCTGGGGGCCTCGGCCAGCTTCACATTCATGGGGATGACCGTCTCGAAGACCAGATCGGCGTAACGCTCGCGCACCTCCTGCTCGACCAGGCCGCTCAGGTTGGTGCGCCGGTCGGCCAGGGTGCAGACGATGCCGCCGATCGCCAGGGTGGGGTGGATCTCGCGCACCAGCTCGATCGTCTGCTCGAGCTGGGGCATGGCCTTGAGGGCGTAGGCGTGGAGCTGCATCGGCACCAGCACGCGGTCACAGGCGGCGAGAGCGTTGAGCGAGAAGATGCCCAGGCTAGGGGGCGGGTCGATCAGGATGTAGTCGTACCGCGTGCGGGCCTCGCGCAGGGCCTTGCGCAGCAGCAGCTCGCGCCCGACCTTGCCGGCCAGCTCGAGCTCGGCGCCGGCCAGGTCGAGGGACGAGGGGATCAGGTCGGCCCCGGCCGCGGTCGGCACGGTGGCGAAGGCGCTGCCCCGCTCGGGGTTGAGCAAGACCTCGTAGACGCTGTATTCGAGGGCCGCGGGGTCGATGCCTAGCCCCTGAGTCAGGTTGGCCTGGGGGTCGATGTCGATCAGCAGCACACGCCGCCCGCGCTCGGCCAGCACCGCGCCCAGACTCAAGGCCGTGGTCGTCTTGCCGACGCCGCCCTTCTGCATGGCCAGCGCAAACGTGTGGCCCATGGCATTACTCCCGAGGCTGTTGAAGGTTACCCAAGGCGATTGTAGCACCGATGGTAACAGGGTCTGTCGCATCC
>CAZKTU010000157.1:0-12118 GCA_964555675.1 uncultured Oscillochloris sp. | reverse complement strand
TTGAAGGTTACCCAAGGCGATTGTAGCACCGATGGTAACAGGGTCTGTCGCATCCCTGATGCGGACTGAGGAGTTTCAGAGGGGCGAAGCCCCTCTGGCTCCCCGCGCCGTGCAGACGGGAGTTTCAGAGGGGCGAAGCCCCTCTGGCTCCCCTCTCTCCACTACCCATAAAAGTCGGTGAAGCCGTCCTGGTCGAGGCGCTCGAGCATGCGCCTGAGCTTGGCGGCGCTCTCGGGGTAGGGGGCCGCGGCGAGCTGGGCGGCGCCGACCTGGGCGGCCTTGCCCCAGACGCGCGGCTCGAGGCCGAGGGTCAGGCTGAGCAGCTCGCTCAGGGCCCGCCTGAGGCGGGGGGCGTCCTCGCCGCGCAGGCGCGGCAGCACCTTCTGCTTGAGCTGGAGGTCGAGGGCCTGGGTGGGCGCGAGCGAGCCGCGGGCCTGCTCGACGAAGCGCAGCATCTCGCCAATGGCCCTGTAGCCGAAGGGGTGGCCCGCCGCGGCGACGATCTGGTGGACGGCCACGATGCCCGCCCAGACGGCCTCGTCCACCGGCCCGTCGTAGCTGGCGCGGAAGCCGGGCAGATCGACATCGGTCAGCTCGATCACATTGGCCCGGTCGAGCAGCTTGTCGCTCAGGGCGAAAGTGCTCTCGTCGACATTGACCGTGCCGATGAGGCGCAGGTTCACCGGCAGGCGCACGGGGCTGCGCACCAGGCCGCCGCCCGCGAGTGGCGCCTCGGGCGTCGGCGTGCCGAGGTCGATCAGGCCCTCGGCGGTCTCCATGGCCGAGAGGAGCGGGGCCAGGTAGTACTCGGGGCGGGCCAGGTTCAGCTCGTCGAGGCAAACGTAGTAGGGCTGCTGCGGGTCGGCCGCGGCCTGTAGCAGGAAGCGCAGGAAGGGCGTGGCGTGGTAGCTGCCGGTCAGGGCGTTGTAGTAGCCGAGCAGGTCGCGGGCGTTGTGCCAGTCGGGCTGCACCGCCACGGCGAGGTAATAGGGGTTGTCGCGCCCGGGCGGCACGTCGTACACGGCGTCGGCGTAGAGCCTGGTCAGGCGGGTCTTGCCGGTGCCGCTGATGCCCGGCAGGATCACCAGGGGCCTGGTCTGCATGGCTACGTGGTAGGCCCGCAGGGTCAGCTCGCCGATGGTGAAGCCGCGGGCCTTGACGCGCTCGCCGATCACCTCGATTGGCGGGACGCCGGCGCCGGCATAGGCGGCGGGGCGCTCGCGCAGCAGGGCCGCGCCGCCGGGCTCGCTCGCCTCGGCCTGCTCCATCAGGGCCTCGTTGAGCGGCAGCAGCTCGAGCACGTCGGCCGTGAGGCGCGCGGCGAGGTCGGCGGGCAGGCTCGCCCAGGGGTAGACGAAGCCGGCCCACAGATAGGCCGCCTTGCGCTGCTCGAGGTATTGCTCGACCCAGCCCGCGGCCCCCTGCGCAGGGGCGGGCGGGGCCTCGGCGCCGACGAAGCGCACCTGGCCCTCGCGGCCGATCCGCGCCGCCAGAGGCTCCCAGACGGCGCGCGACTCGCCCCAGATGCGGGCCAGGGCGGGCTTGCGGGCGCGCCAGAGCTGCAGGCCGACCAGCACAGCCTGGTCGACGGCGCTGACGGCCAGCAGCACGCCGGCGCCGCGGGGCGGGCGGTCGAAGGCGACCCAGTAGTCGTCGATCGGGGCGCGCCCGCCGCGCCCGCGGTGGACCGAGCGCTGGTGCTTGAAGCTCAGCTCGTAGAGGGGCCAGAGGCGGGGGTGGCGCTTCGCCGCGGCGTCGGCGATCTGCTCGGCGAGGGCGGCCAGGGTCGGGTGCAGGTGCGCTTGCACGGCCTGCCAGCGCTCGGCGACGCCGGGCGTACTCAGGGCGGCGAGGGCCTCTGGGGGGAGGAGCGGGTTCATCGGTCGAGCGACCTTCATCCTTCACCCTTCACCCTTCATCCTTCGCTCATGCGGTGGGCGGCTTGAGGTAGCGCCGGTCGGCGGGCAGGGCATCGATGCCGCTCTGGGGCTCGTCGGCGGGGCCGAACTGGGCGTTCAGCAGCTCGAGCATGGCGTGGAGCTCGGCGCAGAGCTCCTCGAAGGTGAGGGCGAGCAGATCGGCGTCGTAGAGGGCCTCGTCGAGGCTCCACATGCGCACGGCGTTCACGCCCTGGACGCGGGCCGCGCCGCCGGGGCCGAAGGTGAGCAGACTCTCGACGCGCATGGCGTCCTCGTCGTCGACGAGCGAGTTGTGCAGCTCTTGGACGGAGTGGGCGATCACCGACAGGGCGCTCAGATCGTGCTGGCGGTCGGCGGGCAGAGGCAGGTGGTAGCTCACCTCGACGTCGAGGGAGGGGCCGCTGCGGGCCTGGGCGAAGAGGCGCTCGTCGACGAAACGCTCGATATTGTCGAGAGACTCGACGCCCCGCAGAGAGAAGACTGTGAACTCGGGCGACCAGCGGAACGAGACCACCGCCCGCAGCGATGGCTCGAGGGGGCTGCTCGTGTCCTCGACCCCGTCGGGCAGGCATGTTATGCTCAGGCTGCGACCCAGGGCGTGGGTGTCCAGCAGTTCCTGCGTGTAGGCGATGTTCAGCCCGGCCCGCTCAATCGTATTGAGCAGGACCGAGACGAAATTCTCATAGGTCAACATGGGCGATCCTTAAGGTGTTGTACACGTTGCATTATACACCTTTGAGGCTGCTGAGGCGGGCAGGGCGAGATTGGGGCCGGCCGGCTACCCGAAGCCTTGATCGACGGTGTATGATTGAGTATCGTCTGTTGTCGGCTGTGGGGAGAAGAGTGGCTATGGCCTCATCACGGGACCGTTCGTGGCGGCTCACCCTGCTCGAGGGCGAAGAGATCCTCTACCATATTGACCGCCACTGGCTATCCGGGGTGACCACCCTGGTCATTCCCGTGTCGATCCTGCTGATCGCCCTGGGGCTCTTCATCTATACCGCCGTGGGCGGCGCGCTGGAGGTTCAGTACCCGGGGCCGCGTTTCCAGATCGACCTGGTGGGCTGGCTGTTCATGGCGCTGGTCGCCTTCATCGGGGCCCTCTGGGTGCTGATGGGGGTCGTGGACAGTGATGGTTACCACAGCAGGCGCTGGGGGCTGCTGGCGATGGGGCTGGTAGTGGTGGTGATCCTGAGCTTCAGGGTCGCCGGCGGCGAGCTGTTCCGCGTCGATACGGGCCAGTTCAATCTTTTCAAGCCGACGGCCCTGGTGCTGCTGGTCGTCACCCTGGTGGCGAGCATTGTCGTCTTCTATCTGCTGGTCGACCTGCTGGCCGACAAGCTGATTTTGACGAATATGCGTGTGATCTACTACAACGGCGCGATCTTGATCCCGCGCCTGATCGAGAAGCAGGTGCAGCAGGACATTATGCTCGAGGATATCCAGAATATCGTCTCGCGCACCGAGACCTACCTGCAGCACTGGTTCAACTACAGCAATATCACGGTGACCGCGGCCAACGCCGGCCAGCCGATCAATTTTCGCGCCGCCAACGAGGCCAAGGAGATGCAGCGGCGCATCTTCACGGCCAGGCGCGAGATGCTGGCCCGCCAGGGTGCGCGCAACTTCACCCAGCTGATCAATGCCCGGGTCTACGACGACAAGGTCGACAAGACGCCCTACAGCTATCCCTTCCCGGTGCTCAAGATGCCCTTCTTCGCCCGTCGGGTGCTGGTCGACAACCCGGTGGTCGATGTGGGCCAGGGCACGGTCACCTGGTACCCGCACTGGATCTTCCTGGCGCGGGCCCTGTTATGGCCGCTGCTGGTCTTCCTGGCCATCCTGGTGCCGCTGGTCTTTATCGTGGCCGCCTGGGTGGCCACCGGCTGGCTGATTCTGATCGGGCTGATCGCCCTGATCGCCTGCGTGCTCTGGGCGGCCTATGAGATCGAGGATTACCGCAACGACCAGTATATCGTCACCAGCTCGACGATCGTCGACGTCGAGAAGCGGCCCTTCGGCCCCGAGAGCCGGCGCTCGGCGGGCCTGGGGACGATCCAGACCGTCAACTACAAGACGACCTTCCTGAGCAATATTTTGGGCTATGGCGATGTGCTGGTCAAGACCGCCGGCAGCGGCGGTGCCTTCACCTTCAAGCGCGTGCCGCGGCCGCGCGAGGTGGCGGCGACGATCAACCAGCATATCTCGGCCTACCGCCGCGGCGACCGCGACCGCGCCCTCGACGAGTCCCTCAGCCTGCTGCGCCAGTTCCATAACTACCAGGGCCAGTTCGGCGAGCTTAAGCCGAAGGGTGAAGCCGAAGGATGAAGGATGAAGGATGAAGACTCGCTTCATCCTTCATTCATTCGTCGTTAGGCCGGGCGGTTGCGGCGGCCGATGCCGGCGCGGCGCAGGCCCCAGCGGGCCAGCAGCAGCAGGGGCAGCCAGACGGGCGACCAGACCAGCAGCACGATGCCGAGGCTGACCAGACCCTGCCCGAAGCTGACCAGGCCGGCCAGGGCTTCGCCGGCCACGCGCAGGGGCTGCCAGCCGTCCTCCTCGTAGATCGTCGGGGGCGGCGGCACCGGCTGCAGGTCGGCCGTGATGGTCGAGAAGGCCGCGCTCTGGGTCAGGTACTTCATGCGCCCCTGGATCTGCTCGATCTGGCCCTGCACGTCGGTGAGGGCCTGGTTGACCTGTAGCGCGTCCTCGACCCTCGTGGCCTTAGCCAGCAGGTCGAGCAGGCGGTCGCGGGTGGCCTCGAGGTTGCGCAGGCGCGAGCCCAGGTCGACGAACTCCTCGGTCACGTCTTCGCCGCCGACGCTGCGGCTGAGCACCTTGCGGGCCAGGCCCTCGACCCCGCTCATGGCCTCCTCGAAGCGCTCGGCGGGCACGCGGAAGGTGACCAGCGAGGACATATACTCGTCGCTGCCGTTGGTCTGCACACTGACCACATAGCCGCCGAGCTGCTCGGCGCGGGCGCGGATCTGGGCCTCGGCCGCGGCCACGCCCTCGACCTGGATCGCGACCGTCGCGCTCTTGATCACCAGGCGCTGGCCGGCGGGCTGCTGGGCCTGGGTCGCCGTGTCGCCGCTCTGGTCGTAGGCCTTCTCTTCGAGGCCGGCCCCGCCTGCCGGCGCGGCGGGAGCCGCGGTCGCCATGGCCTGGGGCTCCGATGCAGGGATCGCGCTTTCGGGGTTGGGCGCGCTGGCCAGCTGGCCGCCGCACGCTGTGAGCATAAGGGCCGCCGCCAGGGCCGCCGTGAGGGCGCTGAGGAGTCTGCTGGGTCGCATGGTGGTGCTCCGCTGGGGTATCTGTTCGTCGCCTGTTGAGAGGATAACGCCGGCGCGTTACAGGAGGTTCCCGTTTCTATGCGATAATGCCGGCGCTATGGCGATCACGACGACACAACAGCCCCGCGGCCGGGCCGACGCGCGCGCGCGCCTCGCGGGCCTGGGCGGGGCCTTGCTCGACTGGCGGCCCCTGCTGCTGGCTGGCCTGACCCTGCTGGGCCTGCTGGCCGTCTTCCAGCTGCCCCTGGCCTACAGCTTCCAGGTCGGCATCGACCGCGGCGCGGGCACCGACCGGCCCTTCCTCGGCGGCTTCCGCGACCCCGAGCTGACCACCTGGGAGGATAGCTGGCGCTGGACCCAGCCCGAGGCCACCGTGACGGTGCCCGGGGTCGGCCGGCGCCCGCTGCTAGTTTCGTTCGAAGTGGTCTCGCACCGCCAGCACTGGCAGGAGGGCGCGCCGCAGACGGTGCTGGAGGTCGACAGCGGCGCCGGCCCGCCCACCCTGATCCCGCTGCGCTTCGAGACGAGTCGCTACGAGCTGTATGTGCCCGCGGCGGCGGTGCGCGACGGCACGCTGCACCTGGCCCTCTCGACCGAGGCCTGGCAGAACCCGAGCGACCCGCGGGGTGAGCTAGGCGTGGCGGTGGGGCGGCTGTTTACAATCAGCAGCGCGCCGGGGGCGGGGCTGGTCTGGCCGGGCGGCGGCACCCTGGCGGCCTACCCGGCGGCCCTGGCGCTGCTCTTCTATGCCGTGCGGGCCATCGGCTTCGGGCGCGACCGGGCGCTGCTGTTGCTGCTGCCCCTGCTGGGCGCCCTGCTGATCTTGGCGGCGATCGCGCCCCCGCGGGTGGCGGTCAGCAGCGGCTGGGCCGTCGAGGCGGCCGTGCTGGCCCTGGGCACGGCGCTCGTCTGCGCCCTGCTGGTGCCGCCGCTGCTCGCGCGGCTCGGGGTCGACCCCGGGCCCGAGTTGCTGCCCTGGCTGCTCCTGCTGACCGCCCTGAGCTTCGTGCTCAAGTATGGCGGGCAGCTGCACCCGGTGGCCATGCTGGGCGACGTGCAGCTGCACATCAACCGCTTCAGCTTCACGCTCTGGGGGCAGGTCTACATCCCCGCCCAGCACCGCGGGCTGCCCTTCCCCTTCCCGAGCGGCTGGTACATCCTGGTGGCGCCGCTGCTGCTGACGGGCGCGCCGCTGCGGGTGATCTTCGAAGTCACCGCTGGCCTGGCCGAGGCGGCGAGCGTGCTGCTCTTCTATGTGCTGCTGGCGAAGCTCACGGGCAGCAGGCGCGGCGGCCTAGTGGCGGCCCTGATCGCCACGATCAGCCCCATCCCCATGATGAATGTCTGGTGGTCGTTCCAGACCCAGGTCGGCACCCAGCTGCTGACCCTGCTGCTGCTGACCCTGATGATCCTTGGCTGGCCGAGCTATGGGGCGACGCGGGCGGCGCGGGCCCTGAACCTGGGCTGGATCACGCTGCTGCTGATCATGGTCTCGCTCGGGCACATCGGGGCCTTCATCAACACCGGGCTGGTGGGCCTGGCGGCCATCCCCTGGCTCTGGCTGCGCGCGCGCAGCCCAGAGGAGCGGGCGGGGGCGCTGCGCCTGCTCTGGGTGGGGCTGGCGGCGGCGGCCTTCGTGGTCGTCTTCTACTACAGCGCCTTCTGGCCCATGATCGCCGAGCAGCTGGGCGGGGTGGCGCAGGAGGGCATGTTGGGCGTGACCGAGCGCGAGCCGGTGCCGCGCGAAGTCTGGCTGCGGGCCCTCTGGGCCGAGGGCTTCATCGGGCTCAACGGCTTCTTCCTGGTGCTCTTCGGCGTGGCCGGGGCCCTGCTGATCAGCTGGACGGCGCGCTACAGGGCGAGCATCGTCGGCCCGCTCATGTGGCTGACCTTCGCCGTTGGTCTGTCGCAGGCCATCCTGCCCCTGATCACCCTCTCGACGATCACGACGCGCTGGCTGACCTTCGCGGGCTGGGCGCTAACTGTGGGCGCGACGGTGATGGTCTTACGCTACCGACAGCGCGGCCGGGCCGGCAGGGTCGTCACCTGGCTGGCCTTGGCCTACGTCGCCTGGATCACCATCCAGGTCTGGGCCACGGCCATGGCGATCAACGGGCCGCCCCTCGAGCCGTTCTAAGGGGCGAACGCCCGGCGCGCCGGGGAAGGAATGCAGGGGCCGCAGCGAGGAATACCCGCTGCGGCCCCTGCTGTATTCTTCCCGCCCCGGGCCCGCCCCAGGAGTGATAGATTGCTGCACAGGTTTTGCAAAGCTCCTGCACCAGTTCGGGGATGATTTCACTATCGCGACAAATTAGTCGCGATTATTATACCTCACATTACCCCGAGCTATGAGAATTGAATCAACGCGAAGGAGCAACTGGAATGAAGCGGCGTGACTTCCTGCGTGGCGCGGCGGTCGGCGTTGCCGGCCTGTCGGCAACGGCCCTTGCAGCCTGCGCGGCCCCGGCGGCCGTCCCGACCACCCAGCCCGGCGCGGCGGCCGGCGAGACGCCTCAGGCCCAGGCTCCGGCCCAGGCCTCGGACCTGCCGACGATCGAGTGGCAGATGCCCACCAGCTGGACGGCCTCGATCCCGGTGTTGCTGGGCGCGGCCGAGCACTTCGCGAAGCGCGTGGGCGAGCTGACCGAGGGCCGGTTGCGCATCACGGCGGCCCCCGGCGGCCAGATCGTGCCGGGCCTGCAGATCGTCGAGGCCCTGGAGAATGGCACCGCCCCGATCGGCCACACCGCCTCGTTCTACTGGGTCGGCCGCGACCCGGCCTGGGCGATCGGCACCACCCTGCCCTTCGGCCTGACCACCAACCAGCAGAACGCCTGGCTCGAGTTCGGCGGCGGCAACCAGCTGATGGACGAGTTCTACGCCGAGCAGGGCATCATCGCCTTCGCGGCGGGCAACACGACCAACCAGTCGGGCGGCTGGTTCAAGCGCGAGATCAATACCGTGAGCGACCTGCAGGGCCTCAAGATGCGCATCCCCGGCCTGGGCGGCCAGGTGATGGCCCGGCTGGGCGTGAGCACCCAGCAGCTCGCCGGCGGCGAGATCTTCCAGGCCCTCTCGACCGGCACGATCGACGCGGCCGAGTTCACCAACCCGGTCGACGAAGAGAAGCTGGGCTTCAACCAGGCCGCCGACTTCTACTACATGCCGAGCTGGTGGGAGCCGGGCGCCACGCTGCACGTCTTCATCACCCGCAGCGAGTACGACAAGCTGCCCGCCCAGTACCAGTTCGCCATCCAGGCCGCCGCCCACGAGTCCGACCGGCGCAGCATCGCCCAGTACGACGCCGAGAATGCGGCCGCCCTCAAGCGGCTGATCGACGGCGGCACCCAGCTGCGCTTCTACAGCGACGAGATCATGAGCGCCGCCCAGAAGGCCGCCTTCGAGCTCTATGGCGAGCTGAGCAGCCAGAGCCCGGCCTTCAATAAGATCTACACCGAGTGGCGCAAGTTCCGCGAGAGTGTGTACACCTGGAACCAGACCAACGAGTACCGCTTCATGAACTTCGTCTATAACAACCCGGTCGCCTAGCGGCAGAGCGCGTTGGTTAGGAAGATTAGGAGATTGCTTCGCGCCGTGGCAGCGAGCAATCTCCTAATCGCTCAATTGCGCAGCTTCTCTGCCTTAGGCAGATTTATGCCTCTCATAATGACGAAGGGGTCCAATGGACGCTCTCCTCAAGCTGTCGCGCGGCATCGACAACGCCGTCGATTTTATGGGCCGCCACGTCTCCTGGCTGGTGCTGCTCATGGTGGTCCTGGGGGTCTACAACACCATCGCCCGCTACATCGGGGGCATGGTCGGCGCCAACTTCACCTCGAACGCCCTGATCGAGCTGCAGTGGTTCAGCTTCTCGATCCTCTTCTTTCTGGGCGCGTCGTATGTGCTGCGCCACAACGAGCATGTGCGGGTCGACGTCTTTTACGGCAACTGGTCGCCGAAGCGCAAGGCCCTGGTCAACCTGCTGGGCACGCTGCTCTTCCTGCTGCCCTTCTGCGCCGTGGTGCTGTGGGTCTCTACCCGCCCGGTGCTGATCGCCTGGGGCTGGAACCCGATGAATGGGGCCTGGCGGGCCTGGGAGATGTCGCCCAACCCGGGCGGGCTGCCCTATGCGCCGATCAAGAGCTTCATCCTGGTGGGCTTCGGGCTGCTCTTCATCCAGGGCATCTCTGAGGCGATCAAGAGCGTGGGGGTGCTGCAGGGCAAGGTGCAGTCGCAGGAGAAGACCATCGAGGAGCAGTATGCCCAGGGCGTGTTGCTGAAGAGTCAGAGCGCCGAGGGTTCAGCCGACTAAGGAGGAGCGCAAAGAATGGCTACGGGCTTCGAATGGCTGGCCCTGCTGATGTTCGGGGGCATGTTCCTTTTCCTCCTCTCGGGCTACCCTGTGGCCTTCAGCTTCGCGGGCACGGCGATGGTGTTCGGGCTGCTGGGCCTCTCGCTGGGGGCTTTTAACCTGAGCCTGGTCAACGCCCTGCCGCAACGCTTCTTCGGCACTATGTCCGACTTCACGCTGCTGGCCATCCCCTTCTTCGTATTGATGGGGATCGTGCTCGAGAAGTCGGGTATCGCCGAGGAGTTGCTGGAGGTGATGGGCATCCTGATGGGTCCGGTGCGCGGCGGCCTGGCTCTGGCGGTGATCATCGTCGGCGCGCTGCTGGCGGCGACGACGGGTGTGGTGGCGGCGAGCGTGATCGCGATGGGCCTGATCTCGCTGCCGATCATGCTGCGCTACGGCTACGACAAGGCGGGCGCCGCCGGGGTGATCGCGGCCTCGGGCACCATGGCCCAGCTGATCCCCCCCAGCCTGGTGCTGATCGTGCTGGGCGACCAGCTTGGGGTGAGCGTGGGCGACCTGTTCATGGGCGCGGTGATCCCGGGCCTGCTGATGGCCGGCGTCTTCGCCGCGTATACCCTGGGCCGGGCCTACCTGCAGCCGGGCTACGCCCCGGCCCTGCCGAAGACGGCGCGCACGATCACGGGCTGGCCCCTCTTCTGGCGCGTGATGACGGCCATGGTGCCGCCCCTGGTGCTGATCTTCCTGGTGCTGGGCAGCATCTTCTTCGGCATCGCCACGCCGACCGAGTCGGGCGCGGTCGGGGCCATGGGCGCGCTCATCCTGGCCTTCGCGCGCCGCCGCATGAATCTGCGCCTGCTGCACGAGGCCCTCGACAGCACCCTGCGCAATACGGCCCTGGTGGTCTTCATCCTCTTCGGGGCGACCTTCTTCTCGCTGGTCTTCGAGGGCCTGGGGGGCAGCCGCCTGCTGGCGGGCTGGCTGAGCAGTCTGCCCGGCGGGGCGGTGACCTTCCTGGTCTTCAGTATGCTCTTCATCTTCCTGCTGGGGATCTTCCTCGAGTTCTTCGAGATCTGCTTCATCGTGATCCCGATCTTCTTGCCGGTGATCCAGGCCCTGGGGATCGACCCGGTCTGGTTTGGGGTGCTGATGGCGATCAACCTGCAGACGGCCTTCGTCTCGCCGCCGGTGGGCTTCTCGCTCTTCTACCTGAAGAGTGTCTCGCCCCCCGAGATCACGACCGGGCATATCTACAAGGGCGGGTTCACCTTTATGTTCCTGCAGCTGGCGGTGCTGCTGATCGTGGCCTTCTTCCCCGCCACGGTGACATGGCTGGTCGGCATCGCCGGCTAATGCGGAGGCAGCATGTATACCCATATTCTGGTGCCCCTCGACGGCTCGCCCCTGGCCGAGCAGGTGCTGCCCCACGTGCGGGCTCTGGCGGGCGTCGGCTCCCGACCGAGCGTGACCCTGCTCAGGGCGGTGCCGCGCGAGTACCCCGACATTGTCGAGGGCGAGACGACCAACGCGGTGGTCGACCCCATGGCGCGGCTGCTGGCCGAGGCGCGCCACTACCTCGAGGGGCTGGCCGGACCGCTGCGGGACGAGGGTATCGCCGTACGCGCCGAGGTGGCCGTGCGTCAGCCCGCCGAGGCCATCGTCGAGTTCGCCCTGCGCGAGGGAGTGGACCTGATCGCCGTCGCCACCCACGGGCGCGGCGGGATCGGCCGCTGGGTCTACGGCAGCGTGACCCAGAAGGTGATGCAGGCCACCCCGGCGCCCATGCTGGTGGTGCGCCCGAAGTAGCCCCGTCGTTGCCCCCGGCCCCTCTCTGAGCAAGAGAGGGGCCTCGCTGTGTGTGCAGGAGGCGTCGTCTGCGGCGCGGATGTCGCTATAGCAGGCCTCGGGTTGTGTTACAGTGTGTATGCCCCATGAACACACAGAATGAGGAGCTATGAGCGCAAGACCCGCTGAGTTCCAGCATCTCGGCAAGCCGCGCAAGCTGAACGACGGGCTCGAGAAGGTGACCGGGCGCGCCCGCTACAGCGGCGACATGGCCCTGCCGGGCATGCTCTACGCCCGGCCCGTCCTCAGCCCCTATGCCCACGCGGCGATTCTCGCCATCGACGTCGAGGCTGCCCGGGCCATGCCCGGCGTAGTCGCGGTGCTCACCGCCGCCGACCTGCCCACCAAGGGCCGGGTCGCCACCTCGCGCCAGACCACCACCCTGGCCGCGAACGAGGTGCGCTACCGCGGCGAGCCCGTGGCCCTGGTGCTGGCCGAGAGCGAGGGCGCCGCCGAGGATGCCGCCGCCGCGGTGCTGGTCGACTACGACCCCCTGCCGGTGGTCGCCAATGCCGCCGCGGCCCTGGCCGAGGGCGCCCCGGTGATCTGGCCCGCCGGCGCCCCCACCGACGATGCGGCCGACCTGACCGCGGCCCACGCGGCCGTGGGCGGCGGCGAGGATGAGGACGCCGACGCCGGCCCGCCCTCGAACCTGCACGAGCGCAAGCGCTACGAGCGCGGCGACGTCGAGGCGGCCCTGGCCGCCGCCGACGTGGTGATCGAGCGCACCTACACCACCCCGATCGTAC
>CAZKTU010000156.1:0-15200 GCA_964555675.1 uncultured Oscillochloris sp. | reverse complement strand
TGCCGCCGTCGATCAGGCGGTGGTCGTAGCTGAGGGCCAGGTACATCATCGGGCGCACGACGATCTGGCCGCCGACCACGATAGGGCGCTCCTCGATCTTGTGCATGCCGAGGATGCCGACCTGGGGCGCGTTGAGGATGGGCGTCGACATCAGCGAGCCATAGACCCCGCCGTTGGTGATCGTAAACGTACCGCCCTGCAGGTCGGCGAGGCCGAGGGTGCCGTCGCGGGCCTTCTTGGCGAGGTCGCCGATCTCCTTCTCGATCTGGGCGAAGCTCTTCTTGTCGGCGTCGCGCACCACGGGCACGACCAGACCCTCTTCGACCCCGACGGCCACGCCAATGTCGTAGTAGTGCTTGAGCACCACTTCCTCGCCCTGGATCTCGGCGTTGACCATGGGGTAGGCCTTGAGGGCCCCGACCACGGCCCGGGCGAAGAACGACATGAAGCCCAGGCCGACCCCGAAGCGCTCCTTGAAGCTGTCCTTGCGCCGCTTGCGCAGCTCCATCACCGCGCTCATATCGACCTCGTTGAAGGTCGTGAGCATGGCCGCGGTCTGCTGGGCCTCGACCAGGCGTTTGGCGATGGTCAGGCGGCGTCGGCTCAGGCGCTGGCGCTCCTCGGGGCGACCGCTCGCCGCTGGGGCGGGGGTGGCCGGGCGGGCGGCGGGGTCAGGAGCGGCCGGGCGGGCGGCGGGGGCAGCGGGGGCGGCCACTGCTGGGGCGGGGGCGGCGACCGGGGCGGGGGCAGGGGCGGCGACCGCCGCGGGCGCGGGGCTAGCCACGCTGCGCAGGACGTCTTCCTTGGTGATGCGGCCGCTGGGGCCGCTGCCGCTCATGCCGCGCAGGTCGACGCCGTGCTCGGCGGCCACCTTCTGGGCGGTGGGCGTGGCCGAGGGCGAGGCGGCGCCGTTGCCGGCTGCGCCCTGGTTGTCGGCGGCCGCCTGGGGATAGCCATAGCCGGCGGCCGTGGCCTCGCTGGGGGCGGGGGGCGCGGGCTCGGGCGCGGGTGAGGCAGCCGGGGCGGCAGCCGGGGCGGCGGCGGGGGCCGGGGGCGTGGCCCCGACGGCGCCGGCCTCGATCGTGCCGAGCAGATCGCCGATTCCGACCGTCGCGCCCTCGCCCTTGACGATACTGCTGACGACGCCCGCGTGGTCCGAGGCCACCTCGAGGTTAACTTTATCCGTCTCCAGCTCCACCACCGGTTCGCCGGCCGCCACCGCCTCGCCCTCGCGCTTCAGCCAGCGCGCCACCGTCGCCTCGACGATCGACTCGCCGAGGGCGGGCACCTTGATCTCATAGGCCATGAGCTCGCTCCACTATCTGCGGCAGCGCCCAGGTTGGCGCCGCCGTAAGGTTCAGTCTACTTCACCACGGCGGCCGGCACCGCCGCCCCTTGCACCGCCTCGCGCAGGATGCGGGTCTGGTTGAGCACGTGCAGGCTATGGACGCCCTCGGCGGGCGAGGCCGACTCGCCGCGACCGACATAGCTGAGGGCGAGGGCCGGGTCGAGCAGAGCCCGCAGCCGCGGCGCCACATAGGTCCAGGCGCCCATATTCTGCGGCTCCTCCTGGAGCCACACCACTTCTTGCAGGTTGGGGTAGCGGGCCAGGGCGAACTGCAGCTCCTCCTCGGGGAAGGGGTAGAGCATCTCGAGGCGCAGCAGGTCGACGGCGCCGCCGGCCTTCTCGAGCTCGCCCGAGGCCAGCAGGTCGATCGCCACCTTGCCGCTGCAGAGCACCAGGCGGGTCACCTCGTTGGGGTTGGGGCCGGCCTCGCCGAGGCTGAGCACCGGCTTGAAGGGGCCGGCGGCCAGCTCGGCCAGGGACGAAGAGGCCCGCGGGTTGCGCAGCAGGCTCTTGGGGGTCATCACCACCAGGGGGCGCGGGTGCAGCGAGAGCGAGGCGGCCTGGTAGCGCAGCAGGTGGAAGTACTGGGCCGCGGTGGTCGGGTTGGCCACGCGGATGTTGTCGGTGGCGCAGAGCTGCAGGAAGCGCTCGAGGCGGGCCGACGAGTGCTCGGGGCCCTGGCCCTCGTAGCCGTGGGGCAGCAGCAGCACCAGGGCCGGGTCGACGGCCCACTTCGAGCGGCCCGAGACGATAAACTGGTCGATCACCACCTGGGCGCCGTTGGCGAAGTCGCCGAACTGGGCCTCCCAGAGCACCAGGGTGCCGGGGGCGTGGGTGCTGTAGCCATACTCGAAGGCCAGCACGGCGGCCTCTGAGAGGGGGCTGTTATAGACGGCGAAGGCGGCCCGCGCCTGGGGGATGTTGTGCAGCGGAATGTACTTCTCGCCGGTCATGCTGTCGTGCAGCACCAGGTGGCGCTGGCTGAAGGTGCCGCGCTCGCTATCCTGCCCGGTGAAGCGGATCGGAGTGCCGTCGGCCAGAATGGCGGCGAAGGCCAGGGACTCGGCGTGGGCCCACTCGATCCCGGCGGGCTCGTTGATGCTCTGGCGGCGCTTCTGCAGGGTGCGCTCGAGCTTGGGGTGGCCGTTGAACTCCTCGGGGCGCTCGAGCAGGGCCTCGTTCAGCTCGACGAGCTTCTGGGTCGAGATCGGCTTGGCGTAGACCGAGGTCCGCATCGGGTTCTCGAGGGGCTTGGTCGGGGCGGGGGGCGGCGCGGCGGCGGCCAGGCGCTGGCGCTCGCGCACCGTGTCGAAGGCCTGCTGCAGCTTCTGCATCGCCGCCTCGACGCGGGCCTGGGCCTCCTCGCGGGTGATCACGCCGCGCCGCTCGAGCTCGCGGGCCCACAGCTCGCGCACGCTCGGGTGGTTGCGGATCTGCTCGTACATGCGCGGCTGGGTGAACTCGGGCTCGTCGCCCTCGTTGTGGCCCCAGCGGCGGTAGCCCACCAGGTCGATCAGGAAGTCTTTCTGGAACTTCTCGCGGTAGGCCCAGGCCATGCGGGCCACGGCGATGCACGACTCGGCCTCGTCGGCGTTGACGTGGATCACGGGCATCTCGAAGCCGCGGGCCAGGTCGGAGGCGTAGAGGGTCGAGCGCGAGTCGCTGAAGTTGGTCGTGAAGCCGATCTGATTGTTGAGGATGACGTGGATCGTCCCGCCGATATGGTAGCCGGTCAGCCGCGACATATTCAGGGTCTCGGCCACGATGCCCTGGCCGGGGAAGGCTGCGTCGCCGTGGATCAGGATGGCGAGCGACTCCTTCTCGTCCTCCTGGGGGTAGCCGGGGCGGGTGCGCTTCTCCTGGGCGGCGCGGGCGCGGCCGACGATCACCGGGTTGACGAACTCGAGGTGGCTCGGGTTCGGGGCCAGGGTGATCGGCATCTCCGAGACGCCACTCTCGCGGTAGGCCTTGCGGGCCCCGAGGTGATACTTCACGTCGCCGGTCCAGCCGAGGTAGGTATCCTTGGTATAGTCGGGGGTGTGGAACTCGCTGAGGATCGACGAGTAGGGCTTGCCGAGGATATGGGCCAGGACATTGAGCCGGCCCCTGTGGGCCATGCCGATCACGACCTCTTTGGTGCCCGACGCCGCCGCATTGCGGATAATCGCGTCGATCACCGGGATCAACATGTCGTTGCCCTCGATCGAGAAGCGCTTCTGGCCGGGGAAGGTCTTGTGCAGGTAGCGCTCGAAGGTCTCGACCTCGGTCAGGCGGTCGAGCAGCTCGCGCTGGCGCTCGGCGTCGAAGTTCATGAAGAAGCGCCGGCTCTCCGCGGCCTCGCGGATCCAGTTGCGCTCCTCGTAGTTCTGGATATGATCGGTCTCGTAGCCGATCGCCCCCGAGTAGACTTGCCGCAGCCGCTCGACGCCCTCGGCGGCGTTGCGCACCTGGCTCGCCAGGGGCCCGCGGATGATATGGGCCGGCAGGGCCGCCAGGTCGGCCGTCGTGACCCCGTGGGTCACCAGCTCGACGCCGGGGTCGCCGGGCGGGTCGCTGCCCAGGGGGTCGATGCGCGCGGCCACGTGCCCGAGCTCGCGGATATAGCGGATCAGACGGGCCGCGCCGACCACGCGGGTGACGTCGAGGGCCGGCTGGGCCTCGCCCACGCCCTCCTCGCCCTCGGGGGGCGCCCAGGTGGCGAAAAAGGACCGGGTAGCCTCATCTACGGACTGCGGGTCGGCGAGATATAGCTCGTAGAGCTCCATCAGGTACCCGGCGTTCGGCCCATGGAATTGGTTCCAGTTACTCATCATTGATCATTTCTGGTTCTAGCTCAGTGGTCTCCATCGACCGCGGGCCGCGCATTTTCCCGCGTCATTTGCTGGCTCCCATTGTACCACGCTGGGTTACGCTCATTCTTGAGTCATTCTTCACAACGTTGCTATGCGCGGGTTCTGAAGCATTCCGACGACCTGCAGCCAGGGCGGCTCGGGCAGAGTATTGCGCAAGAGGGTCATGCCGAGCTTCTCCATCACGCGCTGCGAGGCGCTGTTGTTATACTCGGTCGTAGCCACGATGCGGTAGAGGTTCATCTCGGCGAAGGCGAACTCGATCAAGGCTCGCCCCGCCTCGCCGGCGTAGCCCTGGCCGCGCCTCGCCGGCGCGATCGCCCAGTAGAGCCCCAGCTCGGCCGTGTGAGCCATGGGCGGGGCCTGCGCGAAGCCGCCGAGCTGGCCGAAGGGGTGATAACAAGGGGTGTAGCCGACCGCGCCGATCAGCTCGCCGGTGTCGCCCAGAGTCACGGCTCGGTCGCCGTACGGGGGCTGATAGAGCTTGGACAGCTGCTCGTAGCTCAGGACCGTCCACTCGAGCCAGCGCGCCCGCTCGGCCCGCGCCCCCGCCCCCGGGGGCCCATAGATCTGCTCGTCGAACAGGCGAACGGCCTCGTCGAGGTCGTCGGCGCTGAAGGGCCTGATCACCAGCCGGTCCGTCCGCAGCACGGGCACATCGAGGCGCATGGCGAACTCCTCTATAATGAGGCGCATCAGCGGGGCGAAAGGTGGCGGCTATGCCCGACGACTGGACGATCTCGCTCGCCGGCGAGGAGGTGAAGCTCCTCTCTGAGCGTGCATTATACTGGCCCCGCGAGCGTACGCTGCTGCTCGCCGACCCCCATTTGGGCAAGGCGGCGGCCTTTCGCGCCGCGGCCATCGCGGTGCCCGAGGCCCTCACGGCGGCCGACCTGGGGCGGCTCGACCGGGCCCTCGAACGCACCGGGGCCGTGCGCCTGATCATCCTCGGCGACCTGTTGCACGCCCGCGCGGGCCGCGCGCCCGCGGTGCTCGAGGCCGTGGCCGCCTGGCGCGCCGGCCGCCCCGCGCTCGAGCTGCTGCTGGTGCGCGGCAACCACGACCGGGGCGCCGGCGACCCGCCGCCGGCCTGGGGCGTGCGCTGCGTCGACGAGCCCCATCTGCTGGCGCCCTTCGCCCTGCGGCACCTGCCCGAGGCGAGCCCGGCGGGTTATGTGCTGGCCGGGCACCTGCACCCGGCCGTGGCTCTGCTCGGCCCCGGGCGTCAGCGCGAGCGGCTGCCCTGCTTCGTGGTCGGCCCGCGCCTGGCCGTGCTGCCCGCCTTCGGCGGCTTCACCGGCGCCGCCACCATCAGGCCGCGGCCCGACGAGCGCTGCTACGTCGTCGCCGGCGACAGCGTCGTGCCGGTCGGCCCCGGGGGCTAATGCTGCGTCCGAGCCATTTTGATGGGTTGGGCGCACACATGGGTGCTTGGGCGCACACATGGGTGCTTGGGCGCACACATGGGTGCTTGGGCGCACACATGGGTGCGCCCTTACGGGAGGCTAGGTGCGCCCAACTGCTCAGCCGGAGCCCGGCCTTGGTCCTCGGTCCTTGGTCTTTGGTCAGAACTGGCAAAGGACTTCTCGCCGGCACAACTAGGGAATTGTGCGCAGGGCCGCCGCGAAGGCCGCGCCCAGCTTCTCGACCAGCTCGTCGAGCTGGGCCTCGTTCAGGGTGAAGGGCGGGGCGAGGAGCACATGGTCGCCGCGCAGGCCGTCGATCGTGCCGCCCATGGGGTAGCAGATCAGGCCGTGCTCGAGGGCCAGGCCCTTGATGCGGGCGTGCAGCTTCAGGGCCGGGTCGAAGGGGGCTTTGCTCTCGCGGTCGGCCACCAGCTCGAGGGCCCAGAGCAGCCCGCGCCCGCGGATATCGCCCACGTGGGGGTGCTCGCCGAAGGCCGCGCGCAGGCGCGCCTCGAGCCCGAGCCCGAGCTCGCGCACACGGGGCAGCAGGTTGCGGGATTCGACCGCCCGCTGTACCGCCAGGGCCGCGGCGCAGGCCACGGGGTGGCCCATGTAGGTGTGGCCGTGGGCCAGGGCGCCCGAGCCGCGGGCGATGGTCGCGTAGATCTCGGCCGAGCAGAGGGTGGCCCCGATCGGCGCGTAGCCGGCCCCGAGGCCTTTGGCGATGCAGACAATGTCGGGCGCGACGCCCTCTTGCTCGAAGGCGAAGCGCGTGCCGGTGCGGCCCATGCCGCACATTACCTCGTCGAGGATGAGCAGGACACCGTGGCGATCGCAGATCTCGCGCACCCGCCGCAGGTAGCCGGGCGCGGGCGGCGCGGCGCCCAGGGTGGCGCCCGCCACGGTCTCGGCGATGAAGGCCATGACGCTGCCGGGCGGCGCGGCCGCGATGGTTGCCTCCAGGTCGTCCGCGGCCCGCCGGCCATACGCCTCGGGCGTCTCGCCCGGGAGGCGGTCGCGGTACTCGTAGCAGGGGGCCGCCAGGGCCACGTCCATCAGCAGCGGGCCGTAGAGGTTGCGCCGCGCCAGGTTGCCGCCGGCGGCCAGGGCCCCCAGGGTGTTGCCGGCGTAGCTCTGGCGCCGCGCGATCACCCGCCCCCGCTCGGGCTCGCCTCGCTCGACATAATACTGGCGGGCGAGCTTCAGGGCGGCCTCGACGGCCTCGGAGCCGCTGGAGACGAACATGGCCCGGGCGAGGGGGGGCGGGGCCTGGCGCAGCAGCTGCTCGGCCAGCAGCTCCATCGGCTCGTTGGTGAAGAAGGAGGTATGGGCCGAGGCCAGGGCGGCGACCTGGGCGGCCACAGCCGCCGCCACCTCGGGATCGCCGTGGCCGAGGCAGCTCACGGCGGCGCCGCCCGAGGCATCGAGGTAGCGCCGCCCCTCGGCGTCGATCAGGTAAGCCCCCTCGCCGCGCACGGCCAGGGGGTAGGTGTGCCCGGTCGAGCGGTGGAACACGTACGACATCATAGCCACCTTCTCGGTGCAGAGCGGGAGGTGTGGAGGGGCCTGGCCCCTCCACGGCCACCTTCTCGGTGCAGAGCGGGGAGGTGTGGAGGGGCCTAGCCCCTCCACGGGCACTCGGCCGGTCCTGGTTCGAGGCGAACGGTCAGGTTCGCCTCGAACCAGATCTTAGTGCTCGTGCAGGGTTGCGAGGGGCGGGGGGGCATCGGCGCCGCGGGCGGCGAGCATCTGGCGCATCTGCTCAATCTCGGCCTGCTGCCCATTCACCATCGACTCTGCCATGCGCTTGACCTCGGGGCGCACCCCCGCCTTGAGGGTCGCCTCGGCCATCATGACGCCGCCCTCGTGGTGGGTGACCATCAGCTGCAGGAAGCGGGTCTCGGCCTCGGCCACGGGCAGGGTCTGGAGCGAGTTGACCGCGCCCTGGGCCGCCATGCCCATCGAGTCGCGCCTGCCGCCCATGGGCGCGGCCTCGCCGCCCAGGGCATGGCCCCAGATCTCGAGCCAGCCGGCCATGCGCCCGGACTGGTTCTGCTGGGTGAGGATGATGTCATTGGCCAGGATGCGCACCGTCTCGTCCGTCGAGCGGTCGCGCATGATCAGGGCCATCTCGACGGCCTGCTCGTGGTGGGCCATCATATCGCGGGCGAAGCGGACCTCGGCGCTCTCTTCGGCGGGCGGGCGGCTCACCCAGAGGGCGACGGTCAGGGGGAGCAACAGCGCCCCGAGGACGAGACCGATCAGTGCTGGCAAGCCAAGCGTAAATGGACGTGTCTCGTCGCTCAGTGTCGGCGATAGGGTAGGCTGTTGCATAGCTGCTCGTTGCTTCCAAGCTGGAGCCGCACCACGGGTGGGTCGCAGGGAGGGTAAGCCCCTTTGCGGTCCTTTGGCCTGCCGCAGACAGGCCCTGCGAGCATTTAGCGATCGGTGGGTGTGCCAACGCCGCCCACACAGGCGGCCCCGGGCTCAGGGGTCTGCGGGCCCTGGCGATACTTGGCGATGAAGGTCGGCAGCCGCTCGTCGCTCGGGCTATCGACCTTGAGCTGCACACCCCAGGCGCTCACGGCGATCGGCCGGTCGAGGTCGGGGTAGGGCGACATCAGGGTATAGCTGCGACCGCGCACCAGGTTGCGCAGTTGCTCGATCTGATCGGGGGGCAGGTCGGGCCGATAGGCCAGCCAGACCGCGCCGTGCTCGAGGGAGTGGACCGCGCGCTCGTTGGGGATGGGGTCGGCATAGATGCCGCAGTTCTGCCAGGCCGAAGCGTGCTCGCCACCGACGGGCGGGCTCTGGGCGTAGGTGACCGTCCCGGCGACGTGGACATTGCCGGGGAAGGGGCCGTACTTCTCTTCGCCCTCGATCACCGCCGTCTGCCGGACGAACTGGAAGATCAGCGCGCCAATAATCGCCGCGACCGCGAGGCCCGCCAGGACCCAGATCCAGTTCACGCCACCCGAAGAGCGCCGTCGCGCCGCCGAGGACCGCCGCTTTGATGCTGCCTTACTCATCGCCTCTTTGTTGCATGGAGCGCCCTGGGGCGCGCTAAAAGTTGGGTTCCCTTATAATAGTACCATCCATTCAAATGTAATGAAAGTGTGAATGAGATAAGACTCGCCATGGTTAGCGTCCTGCTTGTACAACTCCCTGTCCCCAGCAGCCCCGCCCTCAACACACCCCTGGCGGCGGGCTACCTGCAGGCCTACGCCGAGGCGCAGGGCCTGGGCGAGCTTGCCGAGATCGCCATGCTGCCCCGCGTTCTGCTCGACAGCGGGGGCGACGCCGCCCTGCTCGAGGCCATTGTAGCCCGGCGGCCCGACCTGCTGGCCCTGAGCCTCTACACCTGGAACAGCGAGCGCAGTCTCGCCCTGGCCCTGCGGGCGAAGGCCGCGCTGCCCGACCTGCTGGTCGTCGCCGGCGGCCCCGAGGTGCAGGCAGACAACCAGTGGCTGATCACGCACCCGGCCCTCGACCTGGCGGCGCTCGGCGAGGGCGAGCAGACCTTCGCCGAGCTGCTGGCCGCCCTGGCCGGCGGGGCCCGCCCCGGCGACCCCGCCCTCGCCGCGATCGCGGGCCTGGGCGTCAGGGGGCCCGACGGGGCGCTGCACTTCGGCCCCGAGCGCGTGGCCCTGAGCGATCTGTCCGTCGTGCCCTCGCCCTACCTGGCGGGCCACCTGGAACTGCCGTCCGACGGCGTGCTGATGGTCGAGGTCTCGCGCTGGTGCCCCTACAGCTGCGGCTTCTGCCTCTACGGGCGCAACATGGGGCCGCGCCTGGGCAGCCGCTACTTCGGGCTCGAGCGGGTGCTGGCCGAGATCGCCTGGGGCCGCGCGCGGGGCGTGCGCAAGGTCCACTTCGTCGAGGCCAACCTGAACCTGGTGCCGATCTTCTGGCCCCTGATGCGCGCCCTGGCCGACCTGAACGCCGACCGCCGGCTCACCTTCTACGCCGAGCTGCGCGGCGAGCACCTGACCGACGAGGTGGTGGCCGCCCTCGACGCGGCCAATGTGCGCGTGGTCGAGGTCGGGCTGCAGACGGCCAACCCCGCGGCCCTGAAGGCCGCCTACAGGCGCACCGACCTGAGCAAGTGGGCCGCGGGCACGCGCCGGCTCTACGCCCGCGAGATCAGCGTGCTGCTCGACGTCATCCTCGGGCTGCCCGCCGACGACGCCGCCGGGGTGGCCGAGACCCTGGCCTTCATCGAGCGCGAGGGCCTGGGCCCCCACGATATCTTCACCCTGCAGGTGCTGCCGGGCACGGCGGTGCGCCGCGAGGCCGCGCAGTACGCGATGGCCTTCCAGGAGCGCCCGCCCTACTATGTGCTCGCCACAGACCGTCTGCCCTACGCCGAGCTGCGGCGCCTGCGCCGCGAGCTGAAGGCGGCCGCCGGCCTCGACCCCGAGGCGATCGAGGGCGCGCCATCGCCGCGCGGCGAGGCCCTCGACGGCGGGCGGGGCGGCGCGGCCGAGCTGCTCGAGCGGGTCGCCCTTGGGCCGGGGCGGGCGGCGGCCCTGGCGCTCGACCCGGCGCGCCTGGCTTTGCACGTCGACGTGGTGCTGGACCTGGCCCAATTGGGCGAGCTGACGCCGCACCTGGCGGACTGGATCGCGGCCAACCCGAGCACACTCTTCGACCTCTACCTGCTGTGCGATGGCGCGCCGCCGCCCGTGGGCGAGCTACGGGCATGGCGCGCGGCCCTGCCCTACGGGCCGGGCTACCTCGACCGCGTGGCGGTGTACGGGGCCGCCGAGCCCAACCCGGGCCATGTGCGGGTCAGCCCGCGCCTCTTTCTGGTGCTGCCCTGGGTGGCCCAGGCCGACCCGGCGGACTACGCGGGGGTGGGCCAGGTGATCTGGCGCTACGAGGCCGCGGCGGGCGAGGAGCTACCGCTCGGGGCCTGGCGCGCGGCGGGGGGCGCGGGGGTGTGGCTGCGGCTCGATCCTGCCGCCGGGGCGGCCGAGCGGGCGGCGGCCCTGGAGGCGGCCCGCGGCTGGGCCGAGCGCGGCGAAGGGCTGCTCTGGGCGCCTCAGGGCTGAGGCGCGACGGCCCGCCAGAAGACATAGTGGGGGCCGGTGTCGGCCATGAACTCCTCGCCGATCGGCGCGAAGCCCATGGTCGTGTAGAAGCCCGCCGCGCTGGTGCGGCCGTTGCACCAGAGGGTTAGCCCCTGGTGGGCGGCGACGTGGGCGAGGCAGGCCGCGATCAGGGCGCGGCCGTAGCCGAGGCCGCGGACCTCGGGCGTGGTGGCCATGCCGCGCAGCTGCCATGGGCCGGCGAAGTCGGCGCGCGGGCAGGGGTTGGGCGCGATCGAGGCGATGCCGACGAGCTGGCCCGCGTGGAAGGCCCCGGCGTGGAGGGCCAGGGGGTGCTCGTCGCCGGGGTAGACCAGGGCCTCGACCGGCTGGTGGGGGCGCAGGATGGCGTGGCGCAGCGGGCGGGTCGCGGCCGCGCTGATCGGGCGGATGACGTCGTCGCTCATCGGGGGCTCCTCGCAGGTGCTGAATCTGCGCCAGGATACCACGAGTTCGCCGGGGGGCAGACGCAGGCCCCCGCTCCTGTGAGAGGAGCGGGGGCCTGTGGAGTAAGCGAGCGCAGGCTAATGGGCTGAGGCGCGCTTGTCGCCGGAGCCGTACTTCTCCATCGTATCGTCGTCGGTCATCGGGTTGCGCAGGTGGGCCACCAGCTCCTGGATCTCCTTCGAGGGCTCCTTGGTGAGCAGGCTGACCACCACGCAGAGGATGATCGCCACGGGCAGGCCGAAGATGCCCGAGCCGAGGTGCGTGATACCGAGCACGTTGAAGGTCGGGTTGATGTAGTTCATCACCATATAGAAGATGGTGGTGACCAGGCCGCCGATCATACCGGCGATAGCGCCAGGGCCGTTGGCGCGTTTCCAGAAGATGCCCAGCAGCACGATTGGGAAGAAGGTGCTGGCGGCCATCGAGAAGGCCCATGCCACCATCTGGGCGATCAGCGCGAGGCGTGGCAGGGCCAGGAGGGCCGCCACGGCGGCGGCGACCACGATCATCGCCTTGCCGAGCCACATACGGGTGTTGAGGCTGGCCTTCGGGTTGATCACCCGGAAGTAGATGTCGTGGGCGATGGCCGAGGCGATCACGACCAGCAGACCGTCGGCGGTCGAGAGGGCCGCCGCGAGGCCGCCGGCGGCCACGAGGGCGCCGATTGTGTGGGGCAGGCCGGCGATATCGGGGGCCGAGAGCACCATCAGGTCGGCGTCCACGCCGGGGCCGGCCGGCCGGCCGAACTCGGCGAACTGCAGGATGCCGTCGACCGAACCGGCGGTGACGGCGGTGCCCGCGATCTCGCCGGCGCTGCCGGTCTTATCGTCGACCTGGGTGAAGGCGCCAATGTCGATCGTCCCGTTGCCGTTGGCGTCGGTGATCGTGACCGTGCCGGCGGTGACCAGGTTCCTCACCCAGGTCGGCGGCGCGTCGACGGGCAGACCGTTGACGGTCTGGAAGTCGCGGATGGCGATCAGGCCGTTCTTGCCCCAGGTCTGAGTCCACTCAGGCAGCGCGGTCACGTCCTGGCCGACCACATTCTGCAGGATGTTCCAGCGCGAGAAGGCGGCGTAGGCCGGGGCGGTGAAGTAGAGCAGGAAGATGAAGAACAGCGACCAGCCCACGCTCATACGGCTCTCGCGCACCGAGGGCACCGTGTAGAAGCGGATGAGGATGTGGGGCAGGCCGGCGGTGCCCAGCATCAGACAGGTCAGCAGGGCCAGGAAGTTCCAGGGCGTGCTGCGCCAGTCGCCGAGCTCGGGCTTGGTGGCGTCGGGGATGGTCTGCGTAGGGGGGACAACCAGCGCGGTGCCAAACTGGGTGTTGATCTGGCGTACGGCGTCGGCGGCGGCGGCGTTGCTCATGCCCTCGTTGAAGGGCGGGATGTAGCCGGTGGTGACGAACTTGCCCGGCACGACCGGCGACTCGGTGGTGACCGAGAGCTTCTGCTCCTCCTCGAGGCGGGTGATGTTCTGGAGGGCCTGGCCGTAGGCGAGCTGCGAGATGGGGTTGCCGGTGAGCTGCAGCGAGAGGAAGGTCACCGGGATCAGGTAGGCGACGATCAGGATGATGTACTGGGCCACCTGGGTCCAGGTCACGGCCTTCATGCCGCCGAGGAACGAGCAGACCAGCACGCCCGAGAGGCCGAGGATGATGCCGAGGCGGTAGTCGACGCCGACGAAGCGCTGCATGATCAGGCCCACGCCCACCACCTGGGCGGTGACATAGGTCAGGCTGACCACAATCGCGCAGATCGCGGCGACGAAGCGGGCGGTGTTGCCGCCAAAGCGGGCGCCCACGAAGTCGGGGATGGTGTACTGGCCGAACTTGCGCAGGTAGGGCGCGAAGAGTAGGGCCAGCAGCACGTAGCCGCCCGTCCAGCCCATGATATAGGCCAGGCCGTCGTAGCCGGTGAGGAAGAGCGTGCCGGCCATCGAGATGAACGAGGCGGCGCTCATCCAGTCGGCGCCGGTGGCCATGCCGTTGAAGACGGCTGGCACGTTGCGGCCGGCGACGTAGTACTCGTCGATGGCCTTGGTGCGCGAGAGGATGCCGATCGTGGCGTAGAGGGCGAAGGTGAGCAGCAGGAAGACCCAGCCGATGATCTGGGTCGAGAGGCCGGCGAAGATTTCGAGCAGCAGCAGGATGGTGCTAACTACGAGGAAGCCGATCGTGAACATCCCGTAGTACCGCGCCATCTTGTTGCGGAAGACGTTCTGAGCGCCACTGGTGGAGACGGCCATTGTCTAGACTCCTGGTTGACGTTTTCTGTCAGCTGTAGACCGGCGAACATGGCGGGCCCTGGGGTCTAGCGGTCGCGGTCGCTGAGGCCGTACTTCTCGTCGAGCTTGTTCATCGCGAAGGCGTAGTAGAAGATCATCACGACGAACACGATCAGCGACCCCTGGGCGCCCATGTAGTAGCCGAGGGGGAAGCCGGCGATCACGATGCTGTTGACCTGGTTGACGAATATCACCGGAATGTAGGTGACGCAAAACCAGATCACCAGCAGGATGACGATCAGGCGCTGGTTTTCACGCCAGTAGGCCTTGGCCCGGTCTTCGGCGGGCATCTTCTTGGGGTCGCTCACGGAGCCTCCTTGCACACAATGACGACAGTGCCGTGGGGTCTTCCCAAAGCCAAAACGCCCGACGTGCGGGGTCGAGGGCTCGCACAAATATCTGGCTGCGACATGGCAGACAGAAGTGCGCTGCGGCGACAGTGCTATGGGAAAGATAACCCGGTGGAATGAATGTAGCAGGACTTTTTGAGCCCACGTTAAGGTTTGTGTAAAGTTTCTGTAAAGTGCGAGTGGTATTTTCCACAAGCTCGCCCGGGCGAGGCTGTCGCAGAAGCTTTGCAATATAACCTCAGGGAGCTAAAAAAAGTCCAGATCTCGCCGCCAAGGCTTTGCATCTCCTGAACAGGGAAGAATTACCCGCAGAGCTCGGAGGGGGATGCTTTATGCCTAAACGATTTACAAGCTCTTGGCCGTGTACACAACAAAGCCCCCCTCCCGCCGAGCGGGAGGGGGGCTTGGAGGGCGAGCGGCTAGACGAGGATGGTCATCGGCGCCTCAAGCAGGGTCTTGAGCTCCTTGAGGTACTGGGCGGCGATGGCCCCGTCGACGATGCGGTGGTCGGCGCTGATGGTGATATTCATCACCTGGCCGATCACGATCTGCTCGTCTTTGACCACGGGGATCTTGCGCACCGCGCCCACGGCGATCGAGGCCGCCTGGGGCACGGTGATGATCGAGACGAACTCGGTCACGCCGAACATGCCGAGGTTCGAGACCTGGAAGGTCGCGCCCTCGAGCTCGTTCTGCTTGATTTTGCCCTCGCGGGCGCGCCCGGCCATATCGCGGATCTCGGCGCTGATCGTCCCGACGCTCTTCTTATCGGCGTCCTTGACCACCGGGGCGGTCAGGCCATCGTCGAGGGCCACGGCGACGCTGACATTGACCTGCTGGTGGCGCACGATCCCGGGCTGGCCCTCGGCCGTCAGGCTATAGCTGCTGTTGACGGCGGGCACCTTGACGAGGGCCCTGGCGGCCGCCTTGACCACCAGGTCGTTGACCGAGAGCTTGATCCCGCTCGCGGCCAGCTGCTCGCGCAGGGCCATAGCGGCGTCCATATCGACCTCGATGGTGACGTAGATATGGGGCACGCCGGGCTTGCTGTCGGTCATGGCCCGGGCGATCGCCTTGCGCATCCGCCCCAGGGGCTCGGCGCCGGCGAGGGCGGGGGCGGGGGCGGCGGGGGCGGCCGGGGCGGTGGGCTTCGCCGCGGGGGCCGGGGCGGCGGGGGCGGCGGGCTGCGCGGCGGGGGCCGGGGCGGCTGCGGGCTGCGCCCCGCCCTGCTTGGCCTGGGCCGCGAACTCCTCGACGTTCTCCTTGATGATCCGGCCGCCGGGGCCGGTGCCCTGGACCTTACGCAGGTCGATCCCGAGCTCCTCGGCGATGCGGCGGGCGACGGGCGAGGCGACGACGCGGCCGTTCTCGTCGGCCTCGCCGGCGGGTGCAGCCACCGCGGCCACTGCGGGCGCGGCGGCGGGC
>CAZKTU010000155.1:0-15222 GCA_964555675.1 uncultured Oscillochloris sp. | reverse complement strand
GCTGGCGGGGCTGGTGCGACTCGAACGCACGACCATCGACTTAGAAGGTCGGTGCTCTATCCAACTGAGCTACAGCCCCATCAGCCGGTATAGTACCCGCTGATCTTCGCTTTTGCAACTACTGGACGATGAAGTCGATCACGCCCTGGAGCCCACTGCGCTGCCCGGCGAGCACGATCTGGTGCGTGCCTCTGGGCAGGTCAGGGTCGGCGTCGACGCTGCGCAGCCGCAGCTCGATCTCGCCGAGGGCGTTGGCCGTGCCTCGCAGATTCAGCGCCCGCACGCCGCCCGCCCCGCGCTGCACATTCACCCAGGCCGTAACCGTCTCGCCGGGCAGGAAGCGGTTGCTGAAGAAGACGTGGGTCGTGCCCACAGGCCCGCGGTCAGGGCTGACCCGCATCCAGACGAAGTCGCCGTGGACCGGGCCGCTGCCCACCACCACCGGCGCCCAATTGCTGCGGCGCTCGCCGCCGCTGTTGCCGTCGCGCCAGCTGTAGCGGGCCCGCGTCTCGATGATCACCGGGTTGCTCGTGCGCACCGGCAGGGTGCCATTGACCCGCACGATCACCTGGCCGCTGCGGGTGGCCCCCTTCGCCAGGGGCCCGAAGGTCACCGTGTAGCGGTCGCGCCCGTTCTCGCTCAGCCAGTCGCCGGCCCTGCTGCTCAGGCTGGTGTAGGCCGGCACGATCTGCTGGTTGTTGAAGGGCACAAACACCTTCGTCTCGCTCGCCTCGCCGTTGCCCAGGTTGCGCAAGGTGAAGGTGTAGGTGATCAGGGCGCCCGGGCGCACCAGGATGCCTGGCTGGGCCCGCACGGTCACCGCCACGTCGGCCGCCCGCTCGGGCCGCGGCGCGGGCGAGGGCGTCGGGTTCTGCCCCGGCGGCACCGACTGCCCGGGGCTCGTCATCAGGTGCGGCAGAAAGGTCAGCTGCTCCGCCAGGAGCATGCTCTCGGGCGGCAGCTCGGCCAGTGCCGTCGCCGCCCCGTCGTTGGCGGTGTAGTCGGCCAGGGCCGCCAAAACCGCCTCCTCTTCGCTCGGGGCCAGGGCCTGAGTCTCGGCGCTCGCCGCGGGCTCAAGATTGGGCAGGAGCGGTTCCGCCGGGGGCTCGCCCTGGGCAAAGACGGGGACACTCGCGACGGCGAGCAGCCCCGCCAGGAGTAAGCCAAGGGGTTGCTGAATAAGACCGCGCATCCGCAGTGTGCGAGCCATCGTCGTACCCTTTCAGTTGCGTGCCAAAGGGGCCTGATGGCCCCTCTGGCTACGACGTAATGCTGTTGGTACGATCTAGACGCGCCCAAGGCGCTGTTGGTTCCTATCGGCGGGCTCCGCCATTGGGCTGATCTGGTCCATCAGTCGCAAGGTGGACCTGGCGCGCGGCTGGGCGCTTTGGAGGGGTCTGGCCCCTCCAGCGCCGTCAGTCGGCGCAGCGCTGCGGGCTCTGGGCCTGGGCGTAGACGCGCTCGAACTCGGCCAGGTAGGCCGCGGCCAGGGCCGGGTCGTCGATCACCAGGGCGTTCTCGTCGTTGACATCCTCGGCCCGCGCCGTGAAGTTGTACGAGCCGGTGATCACCACGCGCCGGTCGACGATGATCACCTTGTGGTGCATGGTGTAGCAGTTGCCGTCCTCGAGGGTCTCGACCCCGCGCCGGCGCAGACGGGCATACTCCGAGCCCGAGCCGTCGGCGTTACGGGTCTCGAAGACCACCCGCACCGGCACACCCGCGGTGTTGCGCTCGATCAGGGCGTCGGCGATCTCGTTGTCGGTGAACGAAAAGGCCAGCACCTCGACGCTGACCCGCGCCCGGTCGACCCAGTCGATCACCCGCGAGCGCACCCGCTCGCGCGGCGAGAAGTAGCTCTCGACCGTGCCCGTGCCCATGCGCACCACGGGGTAGGGTGTGCGCCCCGTCTTATCGTTGCCGAACTCGCCCGCGGCCATGCGCTCGAACTCGGCCGCGTAGTTCTCGACCAGGGCGGGCACGGTGATGCGCAGCAGGTTATTGTTATTGCGGTAGGTGTCGTTGATCGTCGGATTCCACGAACCGGTCCAGACCAGGCGCTGGTCGACGATCACGAACTTGCTGTGCAAGAAGCCGTCGCCCTCCTGCCAGCTGATCGGGATGCCGGCGTCTTCGACCAGGCCGGCCCACTTGGCCATGACCGGGCTCTCGAGGCTCTCGCGGTCGAGGGCCAGGCGCACCACGACGCCGCGGGCCTGGGCGCGGGCCAGGGCCTCGGCCACACTGGTCAGGTTATACTCGAAGCTGGCCAGCTCGATGCTGCGCGTCGCCGTCTCGATATCGGCCAGCAGGGCCCGCTCGGGCGCGGGCGGGATGCGGTCGCGGGGCGTATCGGGGTAGACCAGCTCGGGGGTGGTGAAGAAGGTCTCGATGCGCCCCTCGCTGCTGGTCGTGCTGCCGGCGGGCTCGGGCGGCGTCTCGAGGCCGACCTCGGCCGGGTCGACGCCCACGGCCCGCAGCAGCTCGCTCACGCTGAGGCTTCCGCTGATCAGCAGGTAGGCCACGACCAGGGCCGCGACCAGAAAGAGGAACCCCCAGACCATCGAGCGGCTCGAGCGGCGCTTAGACTTTGTTTTTGAGGTCCTTGATGCTGGCATAGGCGCATTCTATCACCGCCCTGCGACAATGCAGAAGGGGCAGGCGGACGATGTCCTGCCTGCCCCCTCAAGCGTGCCGCGCGGAGCGCGGAAGATCCTAGAGCCTGGAGCGTGGGTCGAGGGCGTCGCGCAGGCCATCGCCGAGGAAGTTGATGCTGAGCACGGTCAGGAAGATCAGGGCGCCGGGGAAGAGCGCCAGCCAGGGGGCGGCCTGCAGATACTGGCTGCCGTCGGTGACCAGGCGACCCCAGGTCGGGGTGTCGGGGGGGAAGCCGACGCCGAGGAACGAGAGGGTCGACTCGGTGATGATCGCGTTGCCGACCTCGAGGGTGGCGGCGACGATGATCGGGCCGACCGCGTTCGGCAGGATGTGGCGGAACATGATCGAGCTCTGGCCGACGCCGAGGGCGTGGGCGGCCTCGACGAACTCCTTCTCTTTGAGCGAGAGGAAGGAGGCGCGCACGATGCGGGCGGTGCTCATCCAGGCCAGGCCGCCGACCACCACCACCACGATGGTGAAGATACCGGCCTCGGGCGAGCCCATGGCCTTGATCACCGGGTCGCGGAAGAGGTAGACCGTGAGCAGGATGAGCGGCACGGCGGGCAGCGAGAGGAACAGATCGGTGATGCGCATCAGGATCTGGTCGACCTTGCCGCCGAAGAAGCCGGCGCTGGCCCCGATCACCGTGCCGAGCGAGATCGCGATCAGCATGGCCACGAAGCCGACCATCAGCGAGACGCGGCCGCCGTACATACAGCGGGCCAGCAGGTCGCGCCCCAGGTCGTCGGTGCCGAAGGGGTGGACCCGCGAGGGCGGCGAGAGGATGTTGATGAAGTCGAGGTGGTCGATCATCACGCGCAGGTCGGGGTTCTCCTGCGGGACGGGCATGCCCGACTGTTCGAGCTGGTTGACCAGGTAGGGCACATAGAAGACCGGCCCGATGAAGGAGACCAGGCCGAAGAAGACCAGGATGAACACGCCGATCATCGCCAGCCGGTGTTTGCGGAAGCGGCGCCAGGCGTCACCCATAAGGGTGCGGGGCTTGACCGCCACCGTCGTGCCGAGTTGCCGCAGCTGGGCCTGGCCCGTGCTTGAGAGAGGGCTATCGAGGAGAGGTTGCGCTTCGGACATAGTCACCTCGCTGGCGAGCACTTAGCTGTAGCGCACTCGGGGGTCGAGCACACCGTAGAGAATATCGGCGATCAGGTTGAACAGCACCGTGAGGACGGCAAAGATAAAGGTAAGAGCCATCACCACGGGGGTGTCGGAGTTATTGATCGAGGTGATCAGCAGCGCGCCGAGGCCGTTCACGCGGAACAGGTTCTCGGTGATGATCGCGCCGGCGAAGATCGTCGGGATGCCGAGGGCGATCAGCGTAATCACCGGGATCAGGCTGTTGGTCAGCACGTGGCGCAAGACCACCAGGCGGTCATTGAGGCCCTTGGCCCGCGCGGTGCGCACATAGTCGAGGTTCAGGTTATCGAGCATCGACGAGCGCATAAAGCGCGTCAGGGCCGCGGTCTGCTGGACCACCAGCACCGTGATCGGCAGGATCATCTGGCGAATCTGCTGCCAGAGCGTCTCCCAGCTGTTGATCTCAATCGTCGAGCTATAGACGATGGGGAACCACTTGAGGTTAACCGCAAAGATCAGGATGAGGATCAGCCCCGTAAAAAACGATGGGACTGAGAAGCCGACAAAGGAGAAGAAGGTCGCGACATTATCGAAGATCGAATACTGCTTGACGGCCGAGATGATCCCGATCGGAATGGCCAGCAGCACGGCGATCACATAGGCCACGCCGACCACCTGCAGGGTCTGGGGCAGGCGCTGATAGACAATGTCGATCACGGGGCTGCGGCTATTGAACGACCACCCCCAGTCGCCCTGGAAGAGCGCGCTCAGCCACTTGACATAGCGGACGGGCCACGGCTGGTCGAGGCCGAACTGGATGCGGATCAGCTCGCGGGTCGACTCGGGGATGGCCGGGTTGAGCGCAAACTGCGCCAGCGGATCGCCCGGCGCCAGGGCCAGAATCGCGAAGATCACGAAGCTGATCACCAGCAGGGTGGGGATGGCGATCAGCACCCGGCGGAGAATGTACTGGGTCATGGGCGACTCCTCAACGTCCCTGGCGCCGCGGGGGTGCGGCCCGGCCGCACCCCCGCTGCAAAGACCTACCTTAGCTGGTGCGCTTCCAGCTGGCGATGTTCCAGATGCTGCTGTCGAAGGTGTTGAACGTCGGGCCGTCCAGGTTCTTCAGCTTGGCGTTGGGCGTGCGGCGGTTGACCAGGGGGATGAGCGCCACGTCGTTCGAGAGGATGTCGTTGAGCTGGATGGCGATCTCGGTGCGCTTCTCGAGGTCGAGCTCGCCCTTCAGGGTCTCGAAGAGGGCGTCGTACTCCTCGTTGCAGTAGCGGCCGTCGTTGCCGGAGTTCCACTGGTTGGCCGCCGAGTTGGCGTTCTCACAGATCCAACCCTCGAGGTAGGGCTGGGGGTCGGTCGACGACGGGCCGTTGGTGTACATCTGCAGGTCGACGTACATCTTGTTCAGCGTGTCGGGGTTGCCCGGGTCGCCGCTGAAGAAGACGGCCGCGTCGATCGCCTTGACGTTGACCTGGATGCCGATCTCGGCCAGGTTCGCCTTGATGATCGCCTGCTCGCCCTGGCGCAGGGTGTTGATCGAGGTCTGGAAGTTGACGATCAGGGGCACGCCGTCCTTCTCGCGCACGGCGCCGTTGAGCGTGTAGCCGGCGTCATCGAGCAGCTTGTTGGCGGCCTCGACGTCGCGCTCGCAGCTCGTGTTGGGCGAGTTGACCGAGGCGGGCACCACCAGCACGTTGCAGGTGGCCTCGCCGGTGGGGCCGTAGAGCTGCTCGACGATCGCGGCCCGGTCGATGGCCAGGTTGATCGCCTGGCGGACGGCCAGGTCGGTCAGGAAGGGGTGGGGCTGGTCAGGCTCGCTGCGCTGCTCGCCCAGGGCCGGGTCGGGGTTCGAGAAGTTGATCACGATGCGCTCGACGCCGAACGAGCCGCCGGCCAGCGGGTCACAGTTGCCGGTGGCCAGGATGGGCTCGAGCACCGCCTTGGGGATCTGCAGGTTCCAGGAGAAGTCGACCTCCTGGGTCTCGCAGACCGCGCGGGCGGCCGAAGCCGCGTCGCCGCCGCCCTTGATCTCGACCTCGTCGAAGAAGACGTTGTCGGCGTCGCGGAACTCGGGGTTGCGGTCGTAGAGCACCGTGTCGCCCGGGCGCAGCTCGACCAGCTTGTAGGCGTTGGTGCCGATCGGGGCCAGGTTGGCCGCCTGGCAGGCCGCGTCGGTGCTGGCCGCCGCGCCGATGCAGTTGCCGAACTGGGCCTTCTGGAGGATCATGCCGTTCGGGCCGACGAACGAGACATAGGGGTCGGCGTTCGGCTCCTTCCAGGTGATCTTGACCTCGGTGTCGCTCACCGCCTCGACGTTGGCGATCGGGTCGAAGTTCGACTTGGTGGTGCAGGCCGTGGCCTCGTCGGCGCAGTACTGCCAGGTGAAGATGATGTCATCGACCGTGAAGTCGCTGCCGTCGGACCACTTCAGGCCCTCCTTCAGCTTCCAGGTCACGCTCGTGCCGTCGGCCGCCACGCCGCCATTCTCCAGCGTCGGGATCTCCTCGGCCAGGAAAGGCACCAGCTCGTCGGCCGAGTTGCGGCGGGCCAGGGGCTCGAGGATGACGGTCGCGCCGTCGAAGTCCTTGGTGCCCGAGGCCAGGTGCGGGTTGAGGATCGTCACCGCCTGCCAGTAGAGGATGTTCAGCTTGCCGCCGGTGGCGGGCTCGGGCACCGCCGTGGGCGCCTCGGTCGGGGCGGGGGCCGCCGTGGGGGCCGGGGCCTCGGTCGCGGCGGCCGGAGCCTCCGTGGGGGCCGGGGCCGTCGTTGCCTGAGCGGCCGGCTCAGACGTGGGTACCTGTGCTGGGGGGGCGCCGCCACATGCTGCGAGAATCAGCATGAAAGCGGTCATGACGACCGTCCCGGACCAGAGCCGTTTGTGGTTCACTGAGACCTCCGTGCTACAAAGGAGAACCTGGTATAGATGCCAGAGCTGTAACGGGCCTTCCCGCCTCGCTCTCCATCCCGAAATGTGGACATGCGGCAACTAGAGGCTAGGCCTGTGGCCTACGCCCCCGCATCATTGCTCGCAGTGTCGGACTGCGCTATTGGCGTACGTGCCGCCAAATCTATTTCACGCTTCAAGTATCTTCAAGGGTTAGTTAAAGGTAACATACCTTTACACGACCTGTCAAGTGATGCCGACCGAAAGATCGCCTTGCTGGTTACTACGCTTCAGAGTGCATGGCGAGTCGTTAAATTTGTAAAGCCTTTGCCGCTTACTCACCCCCCAGAATGCCCTCGAGCCGCGAGGCGGCGGGCTGGCTCTGGGCGCCACGGCCGAAGCCCTCGCGGCGAAAGACGATCTCGCCGGCCGCCATGGTCAGCATGACCTGCCCCTTGAGCCGCTGCCCCGCCAGGGGCGTATTGCGCCCCCGCGAGACGAAGCCGGCGGCGTCGACCGTCCAGGCGGCGTCGGGGTCGAAGATGACGATGTCGGCCCGCGAGCCGGGGCGCAGGGTCGCCGGCGAGCGCCCGAGCACCTGGGCCGGCCCCTCGGTCAGCTTGGCCACCAGGTTCACCAGGTCCATCTCGCCGCGGTGGACCAGGGTCAGCACCAGGGCCAGGGCCGTCTCGAGGCCGCTGATCCCTGGGGCGGCCAGGCGGTACTCGCACTCTTTGTCGACGCGAGCCTGGGGCGTATGCCCGGTGGCGATGGCGTCGATCGTGCCGTCGCGCAGGCCCTCGACCAGGGCGTCCAGATCATCCTGGCCGCGCAGGGGCGGGCGCACCCGCGTGCTGGGGTCGTAGGGCGGCAGCAGACGCGGGTCGAGCCACGAGGGCAGCCCCAGCTCGGGGCTCGGGTTGCGCCGGCCCCTGCGCGGCGCCGGCTCCTCCCCCGGCTCGTGCGGGGCCAGGCTCCCCATCACCCAGCGGTCGGTCAGGGTCAGGTGGTGGGGCGTGACCTCGGCGGTCAGGCGCGCGCCGCGCGCTTTGGCGGCCCGCACCAGGGCTACGCTGCCGGCGGTGCTGATCTGGCTGAGGTGCAGGTGGGCGCCCGTCACCTCGGCCAGGGCGATATCGCGGGCGACCATGGCCTCCTCTGCGGCGGCGGGGAAGCCGGCCAGCCCCAGGCGCGTGCTGATCGCGCCCTCGTGCATCGCCCAGCCGTCGCTCAGGCGCGGCTCTTCGCAGTGGGTCATGACGGGCAGCCCGAGGGCGGCGGCGTAGGCCAGGGCGTTGCGCATCAGGCCCGCGTCGGCCACGGCGCGCCCGCCGTCGCTGAAGGCGATGCAGCCCGCCTCGGCCAGCTCGATCAGGTCGGCCAGGGCCTTGCCCTCGCGGCCCCTGGTGAGGGCCCCGATCACCTCGACGTGGACCTGTCCCTCGCGGCGGGCCAGGTCGCGGATGTGGCGGGCCATGGCGGCGCTGTCGACGGCCGGCGTGGTGCTGGGCATCGCGCAGACCGTGGTGAAGCCCCCCGTGGCGGCGGCCCTGGTGCCCGTGGCCAGGGTCTCCTTCTGCTCGTCGCCCGGCTCGCGCAGGTGGGTGTGCAGATCGGTGAAGCCGGGGGCCACCACCGCGCCGCGGGCATTGATCACCTCGATGTCGTCGTCCACCGCCTCGCGCTCGGCGTGCAGGTCGGCCAGATCGATCACCTGCTCGACCAGCCCGTCGGCCACGAGCACGTTGCCCACCGTGGCCACCCGCCGGGCCGGGTCGATGATCGAGCCGTTTTTGATCAGATATCTCACGGCGCCTCCATACAATTTCGCACTCACCCAGCCAGCCTGTACAGCAAAGCCATGCGCACGGCCACGCCGTTGGTCACCTGCTCTTCGATCACGGCATTGGGGGCGGTGGCGGCCTCGGGCCAGATCTCGACGCCCTCGTTCATGGGGCCGGGGTGCATGATCAGGGTGCGCTCGCCGAGGCGGGCCAGGCGCTCGGGGGTGAGGGCGTAGGCCCGGCTGTACTCGCGCAGCGAGGGGAGCAGCCCGCTCTGCATGCGCTCTTTCTGGATGCGCAGGGCCATAATCACGTCGGCGCCGTCTACGGCCTCGTCGAAGCGGTGGCTGACCTTCACCCCGGGCCAGGTGGCCGTCCAGTAGCTGCTCGGCCCCAGCAAGGTGGGCGGGGCGCACAGGGTCACTTCGGCGCCCATGCGGGTGAGGCCCCATAGGTTCGAGCGGGCGACCCGGCTATGGATAATATCGCCCACGATCACCACCTTGAGGCCCCGGATCTCGCCCAGGCGCTCGCGGATGGTGAAGAGGTCGAGCAGGGCCTGGGTGGGATGGGCGTGGCGTCCATCGCCGGCGTTGATCACCGAGCCGCGGAAGTGCTGGGCGACCAGGTAGGGCGCCCCCGACTCGCCGTGGCGGATGACCACGATGTCGGCGCCGAGGGCCTGCAGGGTGCGCACGGTGTCGATCAGCGATTCGCCCTTCTCGACGCTGCTGCCGCGGGCGGTGAAGTTGACGATATTGGCCGAGAGGGCCCGCGCCGCCAGCTCGAAGCTGATGCGGGTGCGCGTGCTCTCCTCGTAGAACATGTTCACCACGTTGCGCCCGCGCAGGGTCGGCACCTGCTTGATCTCGCGCGAGAGCACCTCTTTCATGCTCTCGGTGGTCTCGAGGATCTCGCCGATCTCCTCGGCCGCGAAGTCGTCGAGGTCGATCACGTGGCGCCGGCGGGACGTTTCTGCGCTCATGGGGCCGCCTCCTATGCTTGCGCGGCGCGCATAATCAGCACCTCGTCGGCCCCGTCGCTCTCGCGCAGGCGCACCTCGACCCGCTCGGCGCGGGCCGTGGGGACGTTCTTGCCCACGAAGTCGGCGCGGATGGGCAGCTCGCGGTGGCCGCGGTCGACCAGCACGGCCAGCTGGATGCGCGCCGGGCGGCCCAGGTCGGCGATCGCGTCGAGGGCGGCCCGCACCGTGCGCCCGGTGTAGAGCACGTCGTCCACCAGCACCACCACCTTGCCGGTGAGATCGGGCTGGATCTCGGTCTTGCGCACCAGGGGCGCGGGGCCGCGCATGCGCAGGTCGTCGCGGTAGAGGGTGATATCGAGCTGGCCCACCGGCACCTTGAAGCCCTCGAAGTCGGCGATGGCGGCGGCGATGCGCTCGGCCAGGGGCACCCCGCGCTTGCGGATGCCCACCAGGATGACCTCGGCCAGGCCGCCGTTGCGCTCGTCGATCTCGTGGGCGATGCGCACCAGGGCCCGCCTGATGTCGTCGGCGGTCAGAATCTGCTTACGCTCGCTCATGGCTCCTCGTGGTGGCATAACAAAAAACCCGTCGCCCCCCAGCCTGTGGGGTGCGCGGGTGCGCGTACGGGCGCGCCGTCGTGACGCGAGGTCGCTGCATGGGCTACTCCTTCACAGCCTCTCGGGGCTGCATTAAAGGTTGCCCGATTGTAGCATGGGCCAGGCGGCCCGTCAATCTAGCCGCCGCTCGGGCGAATCGTGGTACGATTGCTTGAGGGGAACGTTGTGCGACTCCACCGTTGAGCGAGGGCTAGCCGGCGTTAGGGTGCGGCTCGGGAGTAAAGCCTTCTTCTATCTTCTGCCCTCGTTCAGGAGCGACCATGCCGCGAGTTTTGCTGCTCCACGCCTCTGTGGGCACCGGCCATAAACGCGCCGCCGAGGCTCTGGCCAAGGCCTTCACCCGCCGCCAGCCCGGCGAGGTGCGCGTCGAGGATGTGCTCGACCATACGTCGCGTCTGTTCCGCGTCGCCTATGCCCGCTCGTACCTCGAGCTGACCGACCGGGCGCCCCTGGTGTGGGGCTATTTCTACACCCAGACCAATGCCGACCCGAACTTGGCCGAGTTCACCAATAATGTCCGCAAGCTGGTCGAGAGCATCGGCACCACCGGCCTCAAGGACCTGCTGCGCTCGTTCGCGCCCGAGGTGATCATCTGCACCCACTTCTTGCCCATGGAGCTGCTGGTGCGCTACAAGCGCAATGCGCAGCTCACTCAGCCGGTCTACTGTGTGGTCACGGACCACGCGGCCCACACTTTCTGGACCTACACTGAGATCGACGGCTACTTCGTGCCCGACGAGCAGACTCGCGCCCAGCTGATCGCCCGCGGGGTCACCGCCTCGCAGATCACGGTGAGCGGCATCCCGGTCGACCCGGCCATCGCCGAGCCGAAGGACTGCCGGGCGATGCGCCTCGGCCACGATCTGCCCCCCGCCGGCCCGATCATTACGCTCTTCGGGGGCGGCATCGACGACGAGCACGCCCGCATGATCGTCCAGGGCCTGCTGCGCAGCCGGATCGAGGCCACCCTGGTGATCGTCGCCGGGCGCAACCCCACCCTGTTGGAGAGCCTGGGCGACCTGCGCCCAACCGCGCGTATGGGCCTGCGGCTCCTCGGCTATATCGACTATGTCGACGACCTGATCGCCGCCAGCGATCTGGTGATCACCAAGGCGGGCGGCCTGATCGTCAGCGAAGTGCTGGCGCGGGGCGTGCCCCTGGTGGTGATCGACCCCATCCCCGGCCAGGAGGAGTGGAACGCCGACTATGTGGTCAGTAGCGGGGCCGGGGCGCAGCTGCGCATGAGCGAGTCGGTCGCCCCGACCGTCGAGCGCCTGCTCTCGCACCCGCAGCTCCTCGCCGAGATGCGCGCCTGCGCCGCGGCCGTGGCCAGGCCGCGGGCGGCCATCGACGTGGCCGAGCAGGTGATCGGCGACTACAATAATCGGCGTCACCGGTAAGCTGTCGGCCCGAAAGCCCGGGTGGAGGCGAGGGCCTGGCCCCCACGCCTCCCTCGGGACAGTCACGTACAATCCCGCACGACTAAACCGTGCGCAAGGCGGCAACCTACGAAGCTGGCCGATGCTCTGCCTGAGCGGCATGGGCCCCATAGCCCTGAAGGGAACTGCCCCATGACCAGCAGCCCGGTCGACATTCTGTTCGCTATCTCGGACACCGGCGGCGGCCATCGCAGCGCTGCGGTCGCCATCAGCGCGGCCCTCGATGAGGTCAGCGGCCGGGGGCTCACCTGGTCGATCGACGATATTATGCGCATCACCGAGATCCCCGGCGTGCGCGGCGCCCCCGACCACTACGACAAGCTCTCGACCCGCTGGCTACGCCTCTACGATCTGACCTTCCAGCTGACTAACACCACCCGCACCGTCGATGTGCTCTCGCGGCTGGTCTTCCTCACTGCCCGCCGCAATCTGGTCCGCGCCCTCGAAGAGCGCCGCCCGCGCATCGTCGTCTCGACCCACCCCCTCGTCCACCGCCTGGTGGTCTGGGCGAAGCGGGCGCGCCGTATGCCCTTCCGCGTGATCACCTGCGTCACCGACCTGGTGAGCCTCCACGCCTCGTGGACCTACCCGGGCGTCGACCTGGCCCTGGTGCCGACCGACGAGGCCTTCGAGATTATGTACCGCCGTGGCATGCGCCCGTCGCAGATGCAGCGCACCGGCTTCCCCGTCCACCCGAAGTTCGCCGCCTACACGGCCACGCAGGCCGAGGCCCGCCGCTCGCTCGGCCTGGCCGGCGACGGCTTCACTATCCTGTTGACCGCGGGCGGGGTGGGCTCGGGGCGCCTGGGCGAGCTGGTGGTCGAGCTCGAGCGCTCGTTCCCCGGCCGGCAGTTGCTGGTGATCACCGGCAAGAACCGGGCGATCTACGACGAGCTGAGCGCGGGGCGGCGGGGCGAGCATACCCACATCTACGGCTTCGTGAACAACATGGAGGCCTTGATGGCGGCCAGCGACATAGTTGTCACCAAGGCCGGCCCCGGCACGCTGATGGAGGCCCTGGTCATGCGCAAGCCGGTCGCCGTGACCGAGGCCGTGGGCATGCAAGAGCAGGGCAACATCGATTTCGTGCTGAACTACGAGCTGGGGATGTTCTGCCCGACCAACGAGCGCATCGTCAGCGCCGTGCGCGAACTGCAGGACCCCCAGCGCTACGCCGAGACGGTGCACCGCCTCGAGGGCGCCGTGCCGCGCGACGGCTCGGCCCAGATCGCCCAGGTGATCATCGAGCAGTTGGCCCTGGTCGATAGCCAGGCCAGCCCCGCCGGGCGCTGGCGCGGCGGGCTGCTCGGCTTCCCGCGCGGCAGGCGCTTCACGGGACGGGGCCGGCGGACGCGCTAGGCGGGGTTGTTACTTGACCGTCTCGGGCAGCCCATCCTCGCTCGCGGGCGACGAGCCGGCGACGGGGATGGCGCGGATGATCACGCGCTGCGAGAACTTTTTGGGGCCGGTCAGGGGCCAGCAGGTGATCAGGGTCACCACCTCGTGGTCGGTGGGGGCGATCAAGCTGGCGTTGGCGGCCTTCTGGGCGGGCGGGACGCCCTCTTCGTCGACGATCAGGCGCTGGTCGACGATATACTCGTACTCGCGGCCCTCGCTGTAGAGCACCACGGGGTCGCCCGGCAGCACGTAGTAGAGGTCGCGGAAGACTTTGCCGTAGCCGCCGACGTGACCGGCGAGCACGATGTTGCCGCCCTCGCCGGGGTTGGCCGAGCCGTGGTGCTGGCCGACGGCGAACTCGGCGACCTGCCAGACGGCGACCTGCTGCCCGTTCTGCTCGATCACCTCCCAGCCCACCTCGATCACCTTCGAGTCGACCTTGATGCTGGGGAGGATGATCCGCTCGACGGTCGAGACGTGGGCCGGCGCCGCCGCTGTGGGCGGCTCGGCGCTGATCTGCCCCTCGGCGGCCATGACTGAGGAGTCGAAGGCGGGCAGGCCGGCGGGGACCTCGGTGGCCGTCGCCGAGGCCGGGGCGGCCGGGCGCGCGGCGGGCGCGGCGCGGATCAGATCGGGGGTCGACTCGAGCTCGCCCATGACCATGCGCGGGGCCTCGATGTCCGAGTCGCCGCGGGCGGCCATGCGGTGGTACTCGACGTCGGCGTAGATGCCGCCCACGTAGAGCAGCAGATAGAAGCCGCCGAACAGCAGCAGGTTGCCGAGCGTCCAGTAGACCCGCTGATACTTCTGGCGTGGGCGGGATCGGGCGGCCCGACCGCTGCCTGTCGTAGTTACCATAAGTGCATAGGTGTCCGCCCCGGTAGAGCCGCGGCGGGAATGTAATCGATCAGTTACAGGTACGCCGCAGGTCGCCCTGCGGATGTCTGGAGTATACCATCTTGCGATTTCTGCTGCCAGGGTATGAGCGGTGACGGAATTCACATCAAACCGCTTCCGACCGGGTGTTCTACAGGCGTGGTATACTGAAGGCCACCAGGCGCAGCAGAGAGGCACGATGGCTTCGCAATCGCTCTATCGCAAGTGGCGTTCCCAGACCTTCGACGAGCTGGTCGGCCAGGAGCATGTCGTCCAGACGTTGCGCAACGCTATCCTCGAAGAGCGGGTCGCCCACGCCTACCTTTTCACCGGCCCGCGCGGCGTCGGCAAGACCAGCATGGCCCGCCTGCTCGCCAAGGCCGTGAACTGTCTGGCCCCCGATCCCGCCGCCAGGCCCTGCGGCCAGTGCGCCGCCTGCGTGGCGATCGCCGAGGGCCGCGCCGTCGACGTGATCGAGATGGACGCCGCCTCGAACACCTCGGTCGAGGACGCCCGCGAGCTGATCGAGCGGGTGCAGTTCCGCCCCGCCGAGCTGCGCTCGAAGGTCTATGTGCTCGACGAGGTCCACATGCTCTCGACGGCGGCCTTCAACGCGCTCTTGAAGACCCTCGAGGAGCCGCCGGACCACGCCATCTTCATCATGGCCACCACCGAGGTCCACAAGGTCCCGGCGACCATCCTCTCGCGCTGCCAGCGCTTCACCTTCACCCGTCACGGCGTGGCCGCCACGGCCGCCCACCTGCGCCGCATCGCCGAGGCCGAGGATCTGCCCCTCGAAGAGGGTGTGCCCGAGGCGATCGCCCGGGCGGCCACCGGCAGTATGCGCGACGCCCTGAGCGTGCTCGAGCAGCTGGCCTCCTTCAGCCGCGGCGCCGTCACCCTCGAGCAGGTCCATAGCCTGCTGGGCATGACCGCCGCCGCCGAGGTCTACGCCCTGATCGACGCCCTGCTGGCCGGCGACTCGGGGGGGGCTCTGCGGGCCGTGGGCGGCGTGGCCGACCAGGGCGCCGATATCCGCCAGTTCACGCGCGACCTGGTCGAACGCCTGCGCTCGCTGCTGCTGCTGCTGGCCTCGGGCGACCAGGCTCTGGCCGACGCCGGCGAGGACGAGCGCGCCCTCATGGAGGGTTGGGCCCGCGAGGCCGACGTGCCCCGCGTGCTCCACTGGGTCAAGATCTTCAGCGGGCTCGACCACCAGCTGCGCACCAGCCCCTATGGCCACCTGCCCCTCGAGCTGGCCGTGGTCGAGGCCCTGGTGACGAGCGGGCCGCCCGCGGTCGCCCCGCGGCCCGCAGCCGCCCGACCGGCCGCGCCCGCGCGCCCCGCGCCTGCGCCCGCACGCCCTGCTCCCGCGCCCGCACGCCCCGCGCCCGAGCCCCCTCGCGCCTCTGCCCCGGCCACACAGGCGGCCAGGCCCGTCGCGCCCGCCGAGGCGGCCCCGCCCGCCCCGCAG
>CAZKTU010000154.1:0-15246 GCA_964555675.1 uncultured Oscillochloris sp. | reverse complement strand
GGAGGGCATGGCCCTCCCGGAAACCTCCACTCAGCACAATCAGTGTGGTGAAACCCTAAAAATCCTCGTCGAAGTACTGGCTGGGGGCGCGCCCGACGCGGGCGACGACCTTGGGGTAGCTGCCCTTGGGGGCCTGTGGGTTGATCTTCAGCACCTGCAGGTTGAAGAGGTGGCTGTCGCCGTAGTCGAAGAGGTAGAGGAACTTCTGCTTTGCCTTGAGGCCCAGGCTGCCGAGGGTGACCTGGTGGGTGTGCCTGGCGCTATCCGACCAGGGCGAGCCGATCTCGGTGGCCGTGTCGTAGGGGCGCCGGCCCATAAAGAACGAGTAGAGGTGGTCGTCGTCCCAATCGAGGGCCTTCTGGATCGCCAGGTGCAGATCCTCGAGGTTCTGGTCCTCGGCGATCTCGATATCGCGCGAGAAGCCCCGCATGTTAGCCATAGTGAGCTGGAGCACGAAGGTCTTGACTGGCCCCTTGCGCCCCTGGCGCGAGGGCTGGGGCTTGCGTCGGGCGCCGGTCGGGGCGTAGGCGGCCGGCAGATCGGGGGGCGCCTCGCGCTCCTGGGGGATAGGGACAAAGTCGGGGTCAATCTCGACCAGGCCGAGGGCCGCGCCCTCCTCGATCCAGTCGAGGGTCGCCTCGTCGCTGCCGAACATGGCCTGAAGCTGGCTGGCCTTGTAGAGCTGGCCGGTGGGCGAGGGCATGCCGTTGCGAGCGGCGATGGGGATGATCGCGGGCAAGAGCGGGTCGTCGGGGGCCAGAGGGGTAAAGCTGTCAGGGCGGTAGATTGCCTTTAGCTTCGCGCTCAGCTCGTCGAGCGAGACGCCAGGCGGCAAGTCCTCGGGGCCGATTTCGACCTCGAGCTTCGGGGGCTTCGCAGGGGATGGGCCCGCGGACGGAGCGCCCAGGATGGTCTCGAACAGCTCCATCAGTTCGCCGGTGCCGCCGGTCAGGGGGAAGTCGACGCCGTAGGCTGCCTGCACCGGGCCGTAGACCTCCTCGGTCCACATCTCCTCGAAGGGGTCGGGCGGGAGGGGGTGGTGCAGCACGCCCGAGACATTCAGGAGAGCGACGATCTCCCAGATCGGGGCGCGGCCGCGCTGCCGGCGCAGCTCGGCGATGGCGACCTCGAGCACGGCGGCGTTACGCAGCGCGATCGCGGCCTCGTCGCGCGCGGCGGCCGGCTCGAAGCGCAGGCCGTAGCGGCGCTCCTCGGCGTCGATGGCGGTGACGATCAGACTATCGCCGGGGGCTGCGCCCTGGGCGGCGAGCCAGTCCCAGAAGGCGGGGCCGCCGTCGAGCAGCGGCTCGCCACGTTTGCCGTCGACGCGCCCGAGGATCTGCGCACCGCCGGCGAGCTCGAGGCGCAGGGCGCCGCCCGAGCCGGCCGGGCCCTTGAGGGGCTCGAGCAGGTCGGCGAGCAGATCGCCGATCGGCAATTCGCGCTCGATGAGATCCTCGTCGTAGAAGATATGGCGCAGGGTGGCGCCGCTCAGCAGACGGGTCTTCAGCCCGATCCGACCGTCGGGCAGGCGCACGACCGTGCCGTAACGGTTATTGGTGAGCGAGTTGCGGACGCTGTTCCTGGGGTTCTTGGAGACCCCCGGGGCGAGGGCCGCCAGCCGCTCGGCCGTCTCGTCGACGCTGAGCGGGCCTGGCGCCTCGCGTAAAATCTGCTGCACCAGCTCGGTGATCGTCGGTTTTTTCGTCGCCACAGCGAACCCCTCGAGGATAGGCGTACAGTGAGCCTATTATACGCGAGGAGTGATGGCCCTGCCCCCACGCTGAGCGCGGGGGCAGGTACGGTAGCGGGGGGCTAGAGGCGCTCGAAGATGCCGGCGGCGCCCATGCCGCCGCCGATGCACATGGTCACCAGGCCGTAGCGGCCGCCGCGGCGCTCGAGCTCGTCGAGGATCTGCACGGTGAGCTTGGCGCCCGAGCAGCCGAGGGGGTGGCCGAGGGCGATCGCGCCGCCGTTGACATTGAGCTTCTCCATATCGAGGCCAAGCTCGCGGGCGACGGCGAGGGACTGGGCGGCGAAGGCCTCGTTCAGCTCGATCAGGTCGATCTCGCCGAGGGTGAGGCCGGCCAGCTTGAGGGCCTTGGGGATGGCGACCACAGGGCCGATGCCCATCACCTCGGGGGCCACGCCGCCGACGGCGAAGCTGATGAAGCGCGCGCGGGGCTTGAGGCCGAGGCTATCGGCCTTCTCGCGGCTCATCACCACCACGGCGGCGGCGCCGTCGCTGGTCTGCGAGCTGTTGCCGGCGGTGACGGTGCCCTTCTCGGCGAAGACCGGCCTGAGCTTGGCCAGGGCCTCGGCCGAGGTGTCGGCGCGCGGGCCCTCGTCGCTGGCGAAGCTGTAGCTGCGGGCCTTGCGCTTGCCGTCAGCGGCGAGCTCGACCAGCTCGACCTCGACGGGGACGATGCCGGGGGCAAAATAGCCCTCGGCCTGGGCGCGCAGGGCCTTCTGGTGCGAGCGCAGGGCGAAGGCGTCCTGGTCCTCGCGGCTGACCTTGAAGTCGCGGGCGACATTCTCGGCCGTCAGGCCCATGCCGAGATAGACGGCGGGGTCGTTCTGGGCCAGGTAGGGGTTGGGGGCGAACTTATTGCCCGACATGGGCACCATGCTCATGCTCTCGGCGCCGCCGGCGATGATCACCTCGGCCTGGCCCATCATGATCTGCTGGGCGGCCATGGCGATGGTCTGCAGGCCCGAGGCGCAGAAGCGATTGACGGTCACGCCGCAGACCGCGTCGGGCAGGCCGGCGCGCTGGGCGGCGATGCGGGCCAAGTTGAGGCCCTGCTCGCCCTCGGGCATCGCACAGCCCATGATCACATCCTCGACCTCGCGCGGGTCGAGGCCGGGGGCGCGCTCGATCGCGGCCTTGAGGACCGTCGCCGCCAGGTCGTCGGGTCGCACGGTGCGCAGGGACCCCTTGGGGGCCTTGGCGATGGCGGTGCGGGCGCCGGAGACGATAACTGCTTCACGCATTGGTGAGTTTCCTTTTTAGTTGCGCAGCGGCTTGTTGTGCTCGAGCATGTGGCGGGCGCGGGCCTGGGTGCGCTCGTCCTGGAGCAGGGCGATCACGGCCTCGCGCTCGAGGGCCAGCAGATACTGGTCGTCGACGAACTGGGGCCGGCTCAGGTCGCCGCCACAGAGCACATAGGCGAGCTTGTCGGCGATCACGGCATCGTAGGCCGTGGCGAAACCGCCGGCGGCGAGCTGATAGACCGCCACGCGGGCGGCGGCCAGCCCGTCGCGGCCCAGGGCGTAGCACTCGCCGCCGGGGCGCGGGGGCTCGTAGCCGGCGCCGGCCATGCGCAGCACCGTGGCCTTGGCCTCGCCGATCAGGTAGTCCTGGTTGAAGACCACGCGGTCGCTCGGGCGGAGGAAGCCCAGGTCGCGGGCCTCGAGGCCGCTGGTGGCGATCTTCGCCAGGGCGATCGTCTCGAAGACCTGCTGGAAGGCCTTGAGCGTATCGCCGCCGTTGCGGGCGGCCTCGGCGATAATGCGCCGGTTGAGCTCGGTGCAGCCGCCCCAGGCCGGGATGACGCCGACGCCGAACTCGACCAGGCCCATATAGGTCTCGGCCGCAGCCACCGTGGCCGAGCTGTACATGGTCAGCTCGACGCCGCCGCCGAAGGCCTGGCCGTAGGGGGCGGTGACCACGGGCTTGGGGCTGTAGCGCAGGTTGCGGAAGGTCTGCTGGACCAGCTCGGCCAGCTCGTTGATATCGTCCCAGGCGCCCATCTGCACCGCCGAGCCGACATCGTTGAGGTCGACGCCGGCGGAGAAGCGCACGCCCTGGCTGCCGATCACCAGGCCGAGCCACTGGTCCTTCTTCAGCTCTTCGAGGGCGCCGAGCAGGACCTCGATCAGGGGGCCGCCGATCGTATTGGCCTTCGAGTGGAGCTCGAAGCAGAGCACGCCATCGCCGAGGTCGATCAGGCTGGCCGCGGCGTTGCCGGCCAGCTCCTTGCCGGCGGCCTTGAGCGCGGCCAGGTCGATCGCGCGGGGGTCGCGCTCGACGGCCTCGTGGCGGCCGCTGGCGACGTTATAGGCGGCGCCGTCCTGGTAGAAGCGGGGGTCGCCCTTCGCGATCAGCTGGTCGACCCAGGCGGGCAGGGCCAGGCCGCGGCTCTTCATCAGGTCGGCGGCCTCGGCCACGCCCAGGGCGTCCCAGATCTGGAAGGGGCCGAGCTGGTGGGCGAAGCCCCAGCGGATGGCGTTGTCGACATCGGCCACGCTGTCGGCGATCTCGGGCAGGCGCCGGGCGGCGTAGGCCATCATCGGCAGAAGGGACTGGGCGACGAGGGCCGCGCCGCGGTCGTCGGGCTGCTCGGCGGCGCGGCGCAGCATAAAGCGCAGGCGCTCGGGCAGATCCTTGAGCTTGCCGGCCTCCTTGACGAAGGCGTCGATGGCGGCGGTGCCCTGGGGCGCGACATACTCGAAGCTCTTCAGGTCGAGGGGCCAGAACTCGCGCTGACCGCCCTGGCGGACCTCTTTGTAGAAGCCCTGGCCGACCTTCTTGCCGAGCTTGCCGGCGGCGACCATGCGCTCGAGCAGGTCGTTATCCGTATAGACCTCGCGGCTCTCGTCTTCGGGGACGGCCTTGTAGAGGTTGGAGGCCACGTAGTACATCACGTCGACCCCGACCTGGTCGAGCAGGCGGAAGCTGGCCGTGTTGGGGCGGCCGATCAGCGATCCGGTGAGGGCGTCAACCTCCTCGACGCTGTAGCCATTGGCGAGGGCCTCGTTGAGGCCGACCTGACCGGCATAGCTGAAGATGCGATTGCCGATGAAGTTCGGGCGGTCTTTGCAGATCACCACGCCCTTGCCCAGGGTATCCTCGGCGAAGCGCTTGAAGGCGGCGACCGCGGCGGGATCGGCCTCGCCGCCGGGGATGAGCTCGAGCAGCTTGAGGTAGCGGGGCGGGTTGAAGAAGTGAGTGCCGAAGAAGTGGCGGCGGAACTCGTCGCTGCGACCCTCGGCGATCAGGGCGATGGGGATGCCCGAGGTGTTGCTGGTGACGAGGGAGCCGGGCTTGCGCACGGCCTCCAGACGCTCCATGAGGGCCTGCTTGGGGCCGAGCCGCTCGATGATCACCTCGACGATCCAGTCGCAGTCGGCCAGCTTGCCGAAGTCGTCCTCGGTGTTGCCCAGGCTGATCAGCTCGGCGCTGCTCGCGTTGAGCAGGTTGGCCGGGCGGGCCTTGCGCATGCGCTCGAAGCCGCCCTGGACGATGCGATTGCGGACGGCGGGGTGGGCGAGGGTGAGGCCGCGGGCCTCTTCCTCGGGGGTGAGCTTATCGGGGGGCATGTCGAGGAGCAGGACAGGCAGGCCTGCGCCGGCTACCAGGGCGGCGATTGCGGCGCCCATCGTGCCGGCGCCAATGACGGCGACGCGCTTGATCTGATAGGGCATCAGGTCCTCCTTGACCGCTAGTGTGGGCGGCGCATTACGCGCTGCGTTATGGGTATCTGTATATTACCACACCAATAGCCGCCTTGCATGGGCCGCGGTTTGACCCGGCGGGCGAAACAGGGCACAATGAATCAGGGTCAGATTGAGTGTACCAACAGGAGCGACAAGTGGCAACACACTGGGACATACAGGCCATCCCCGACCAGAGCGGCAAGCTGGCCGTGATCACGGGGGCCAACAGCGGCATCGGCTACGAGGCGGCCCTGGCCCTGGCGGGCAAAGGCGCCCGGGTGATTATGGCCGTGCGCAGCGCCGAGCGCGGCCAGGCTGCGGCGGAGCGGATCAGGGCGGCTCACCCCCACGCCACGGTCGAGGTGAGCGCGCTCGACCTGGCCGACCTGAGCAGCGTGCGCCGCTTCGCGGAGGGCTTCCTCGCCCGCGACGAAGCCCTGCCCCTGCTGCTCAACAACGCGGGCGTCATGGCCATCCCCTACAAGCGCACGGTCGACGGCTTTGAGATGCAGTTCGGCACGAACCACCTGGGGCACTTCGCCCTGACCGGCCTGCTGCTGCCGGCGCTGCTGCGAGCCCCCGGCGCCCGGATCGTCAACGTCAGCAGCGGCGCCCACATGGGCGGCACGATCGCCTTCGACAACCTCGACGGCAGCAAGGGCTACCAGCGCTGGGCGGCCTACGCCCAGAGCAAGCTGGCCAACCTGCTCTTCGCCTACGAGCTGCAGCGCCGCCTGAGCGCCACCGGCGTGATCAGCCTGGCCTGCCACCCCGGCTACGCCGACACCAACCTGCAGACGGTCGGCCCGCGCCTCGACGGCTCATCGTTCGGCGAGCGCATGGCCGGCGCGATGAACCGCATCTTCGCCCAGAGCGCGGCCATGGGCGCCCTGCCGACCCTCTTCGCCGCCACCTCGCCCGAGGCCTACGGCGGCGACTATATCGGCCCTGGCAGCCTGGGGGGGATGCGCGGCTACCCCACGCGCCAGCGCTCGAACGCCCGCTCGTACGACCCGGCCCTGGCCAAGCGGCTGTGGGAGGTCTCGGAGCAGCTCACCAAGGTGACCTACAGCTTCCCGCAGGGCGCGGCCGTGGCGGTGTAGGCTACTTTTCCCGTCAGGGCGTGGTCCACTCGCTGAGCCGGAAGCCGGCCTCGCGCAGCATGCGGAAGACCGTGGCCGTGTAGGCGCCGATGAACTCCTGGGGCCCTCTGGCGCGGGCCAGCATCTCCATCGCGCCCATGGCCATCTGGCGGCGCATCTTGGGGTAGTACAGACACGAGTGGACGACCTGGTTGTAGAGGCCGAGCCAGTAGATATAGCGGCGCACCAGCTCGCTGTCGGCGGCGGCGGCCACCCGCCGCTGCAGCTCGTCGCTCAGGTTATGGCGAGCCATAAAGACATCGGCCGCGTCGAGGTGCATGGTGCGGATGGTCGCCAGGGTCGGGATGAGGGCCGCCGGAATACGCCCCTCGCTGGCCGTGAGCACGTCGCCAAGAAGGCGGAAGACGGGGGTCGGGTAGTAGAAGCCCACGGCGGCTAGGCCGGCGACCACCCGCTCGACCTGCCGATCGTCGCCGCGCATCAGCCCGTCCTGGAGCATCAGCTCGATCAGGGGCATGGTCTGGCCGACCTTGGCGTAGGCCAGGCCGAGGGGCAGCAGCAGCATGTCGTCGAGGCGCTGCAGCATCGAGGGCGTCTCGCCGTAGACGATCTCGGGGTGGGTCGCGAACAAACGCTCGGTCAGCTCTTCGACCAGGGGCGCCCAGGCCGGGGGGGTATCGGGCAGCAGCACGCTGAAGCTGAGCAGCAGCCAGAGGCGGCCCTCGCCGTCGAGCCGGTCGAACAGGGCGCGCACGAAGGGCTCGGCGGCGCGCAGGTCGGCGGCGGCGTGGATGGCGATCTGGGCGATCGCCACCACGTTGAAGAAGACATTCTTTGCCCGCAGCAGGGCCTCGAGGTCGGCGGCGTGCTCGGCGAGGGGCGTGGCCGGGTCGAAGAGGGGCGCGGCCCGCACCAGGATGGCTCGCTCCTCGGGCGGCACGGCGAAGAACTCCTCGACCGGCACCACCTCGGTCATGAGCATGGTGTCGAGGATGGGCTGCGAGAAAGCGCTGGCCACGGCCTGGAAGATCAGGTCCTCGATCGTCTTGCCGAACATGCCGGTGTTGAGGATATCGAGGTGCAGGCGCTGGCGGGCCAGCTCGTAGTAGAGCTCGACGGTCGTATCGCGCACATCGGGGCGCTCGGGGTGGTTGATATAGATCACCACCGAGAGCTCGAAGAAGAACTCGAGAATATTGCGCAAGTCGCGCAGGGCGCCCGGGCCGATGCGGGCCACCAGCTCGCGCAGCAGCCCGTAGGTGAAGGCCGGGTCGTTGCGCCAGGTCAGGTAGAGGGTATCGCGGGCGACGCGCCGCAGGGCGGGGCTGCCGCGTCCGGCCGCCCAGAGGAAGATCTCGCGGGCCCGCGGGCCGATATAGTAGGCCGCCTTGAGGGCGGTGCGGCGGGCCTCGTCCGACTCGCGCTGGCAGAGACCCTTGATCAGCTCTGAGGCCGCCGCCGGGTCGTCGGCATAGAGCTCGACCAGGCTCTGGGCGACCAGCTCGCGCTGCTCGACATCGGGCGACTGCGCCAGGGCGGCGAAGGCCTCGGGCTGCCGGGCGATCAGCAGGGCGGTGCGGGCCACATCGAAGGCCAGGGGGAAGCTGCGGGCCCGCTCGAGCAGCTCGCCGACGGCGGCCGGAAGGGCCTGGCGGGCGCTCGGGTCGGCCAGCAGGCGGCGGGCGAGCACGAAGGCCCCGAGCTCGGCGTAGGCGAAGCTGACCACCTCGCCGCTGAAGGGGTCGCCGGCCAGCTCGGCCAGGACGCCGCCGTCGAGCAGCCTGATATAGGTCGAGTCGGGCTCATCGCTGAGCAGCTCGTCGCGCAGCTGCTCGTTGCGGGCCAGGTCGCGCAGGGGGACGGAGGCCTCGCCGCGGCGCAGCATCTCGGCGGCGAGCTCGTCCATGAACAGCTGCTCGCGGCGCTGGCGCACCCGCTCGTCGTAGAAGCGCCGAAAGAGGCCCAGGCTCAGACCGCGGGCGGCCGAGAGCACCGGGCCGTCGCGATAGCTCTCGGCGATCATGCGCAGCATCAGGGGCTTGCGCAGGCGCTCGCGCAGGGTGAGAGGTAGGCTCTCGAGAGGCGTCTGGACCTGGAAGAAGCGGCTGTAGCGCGGGTAGGCCTCGGCGAGGTCGGCGGGGGCGAAGGGCCCGAGCAGCAGGCGCGGCTCGCCGTCGGCGGCCTGGTGGTAACTGCCCCAGAGCAGGCGGGTGGCGCCGGCCCGCTCGAGCTGGCCCCAGGTGGCGCTGTTGCAGCTGGCGACGACGCGCACCCAGGGGCCGGCGGCGCGGCCGATCAGGGCGTCGATCTGTTGGAGCAGGGCCTCGGGGCCGGCCTGAGAGCCGCCGCGGTACTCGTTCACCGCGTCGAAGATGATCAACAGGCGCCGGCCGGCGGCCTGGCCGAGCCGGCCGATCTCGCCCAGGTCGTGCAAGAGCTGCTCGGGGGCCTCGCGCCCCAGGTCGCGGGCGATCTCGCGGTCGATCTCGGGGCCGAGTGAGCCGCCGCAGCGGTAGAGCAGCACCGCGTCGCCGGCCTCACGGCGCGACTCGGCCCAGCGGGCCAGGAGGCAGGTCTTGCCCACGCCCGAGTCGCCGAGCAGCAGCAGGGCCCCGCTGCGACCCTCGACGAAGGCGCGCAGCTCGGCCTCGGCCTCGGGGCGGGGCACATAGACCTCGGGGATATAGGGGCCGAGGCGGCGCGGGGTGCCGGCGAGCTCGCGCAGCACCTGGTCGGCCTGGGCCCGGGCGGCCTCGCGCACCTGTTCCCAGCCGATGCTGAGCGGGCGAGCCTGCCCGGTCGAAGGCGGCGCGGCGAGGGCCGGGGCGAGCTGGGGGAGCGGGTCGGCCCAGCCGACGGTCTGGGCGGTATAGGCGGCGGCGGCGACGAGGGCCGCGCGGAAAGCGGCGGCGGAGGGGGGGCGATCCTCGCGGCGCAGGGCCATCGCGGCGAGCAGCAGGTCGCTCACCTCGGCGGGGACGGCCGGGTTGAGCTCGCGGACGGGGCGCAGGGGGTCGGGCCTGCCGCCGATGACCGCGTCGGCGCGCACGGGGGCGCTGGGGGGCGGGCGGTCGGTGAGCATATGGTAGAGCGTCGCGGCCAGGGCATAGAGGTCCGAGCGGGGCTCGGTGCCACTGCCCTCGATCTGCTCGAGGGGCGCGTACTGGAGCGTATAGCCGAAGAAGCTGGCGGGGCTGCCCGCGCCTGCGCCCTTGGCGAGGCCGAAATCGAGCAGCACCACCTGGCCCTCGGGGGTGAGCTTGATATTCTGGGGCTTAATATCGCGGTGGAGCACGGGGGATTGGCGCGTGTGGAGGTAATCGAGGGCGGCCAGGAGCTGAGCGCCCCAGCCGACGACCTCTTCGGGGGGGAAGGGGCCGCCGTGGCGAGCCTGGAGGGCGGCCAAGTCGGCGCCGCCGAAGAACTCCATCACCAAGAAGCGGCCGACGGCGTCGCGGAAGTAGTCGATCACCTTGGGGAGGGCCGGGTGGCGCAGGGCGGCGAGGATCTGGGCCTCGCGCTCGAAGGCCTCGGCATTCTCTTCGGCGCTGCCGATCATCTGCTTGAGGGCCACGGTGTTGCGCAGGCGCCTGTCGAGGGCCTCGTAGACCGCGCCCATACCGCCGCGCCCTATCAGGCGCACGATCTGATAGCGCTGTTGGATGAGCGACCCGGGATCAAGCATGGCGCACCGCGGGAGGGGAGTACGTTCGCGAGCTATTGTAGCACGCCACAGGGCCGCGGCGTGCGGTACAATAGGGTTATGGCCGAGCATGACGACACCCCAATCGCGCGCCTGGTAGCCCTGAGCGCCGACGTCGCACCTGGCGAATTCCTGCTCAGCGGCGCCGAGCACACCATCGGGCGCTCGTCGCTGTGCGACATCATCATCGCGCGCCAGACCGTCTCGCGGCTGCACGCCCGCATCGTGCGCGAGGGCCCGCGCCACGTGCTGCACGACGCCGGGAGCGCCAATGGCACCTACATCAACGGGCAGCAGTTGGCGGCCCCGCACCTGCTGAGCAACCGCGACACGATCGGCCTGGGCGCGGCCGGCGAGCTGCTGCGCTTCGTCGACCCCGACCCGACGGTGGTGCCGGCCACGCGCCTGCGCCTCGACGAGCGGGCCCAGATCTTCTACCTGGGGGCCCAGCCCCTCGAGCTGACGGCGGGGCAGCACCGGCTGCTCAGCCACCTCTACCGCCACCTTGGCGAGCTATGCACCCGCGAGGCCTGCGCCGAGGCGATCTGGGGCCGCGGCTACGACCCCGGCCTCGACGCCGAGGCCCTCGACCGGGCCCTGAGCAACCTGCGGGGCGTGCTCAGGCGGGCCGGCCAGACGGGCGAGCTGCTGCAGACGCGCAGGGGCCTGGGGTATGTGCTGCTGCCCCAGCCGCCCGAGGAGGCGCAGCCGGGGCCGTAAACGACCTGGCTGCGGGGCACGAAGGCCGCCTGCACGGCCTGGCGGAGCCGCGCGGGCGCGCTATAATGCGCGGGCCATGCTGATCTTCTCCTCTGATACCTTTGTCCTACCCCTGCCGGCGGGCCACCGCTTCCCCATGGCCAAATACTCCATGCTGCGCGAGCGGGTCGTGGCAAGCGCGCTGGTGCCGCCCGAGCGCATGCGCGTGCCCCACGCCGCGACGGACGAGGAGCTGGCGCGGGCCCACGACGGGGGTTATATCGGCCGGGTCCAGCGGGGCGAGCTGAGCGCGCAGGAGCAGCGGCGGATCGGCTTCCCCTGGTCGCCGCAGATGGTCGAGCGCTCGCGGCGCTCGGCGGGGGCGACCATCGAGGCCTGTAGGGCCGCCCTCGCGGGCGAGGTCGGGGTCAACCTGGCGGGCGGCACCCACCACGCCTTCGCCGCCCACGGGGCGGGCTACTGCGTCTTCAACGACTCGGTGGTGGCGGCGCGGGCGATGCAGGCCGAGGGCCGGGCCCGGCGCGTCGTGATCATCGACTGTGACGTGCACCAGGGCGACGGCACCGCCGCCATCCTGGCGGGCGACGAGAGCATCTACAGCTTCTCGATCCACGGCGCGAAGAACTTCCCCTTCCACAAGCAGCGCAGCGACCTCGACCTCGAGCTGCCCGACGGGGCCGGCGACGACGTCTACCTCGACGCCCTGGAAGATGGGGTGCGGCGCGCCATAGGGGCCGCGCGCGCAGACCTGGCGATCTACCTGGCCGGGGCCGACCCCTACTTCGACGATCGGCTGGGGCGCCTGGCCATGACCAAAGGTGGCCTGGCCGAGCGCGACCGGGTGGTCTTCCACTACTGCCGGGCCGCCGGGCTGCCGCTCGCGATCACCATGGCCGGCGGCTACGCCCGCCACATCGGCGACACCGTCGACATCCACTTCCAGACGGTGTCGGCGGCGGCCGACCTGTAGGGGCCACGCCTGTCCGCCCCGGCGTGGGGCCGTGCTATACTGTCCCCCGCGGTGGAGGTGTAACGAGGCGGGGCAGCCATGAGCCTGGACGACATACTCATCTTCGCCGGCAGCACGAGCAAGGGGCTGACCGCGAACATCTGCGCCCAGCTGGGCCTTGAGCCGGCCCTCGGCGAGGTGATCACCTTCTCGGAGGGCAACACCTTCGTGCGCGTGCTCGAGAATGTGCGCGGCCGCGAGGTCTACATCGTCCAGGGCACCGTCTTCCCCAGCAACGACAGCTTCATGGAGCTGCTCTTCTGGATCGACGCCCTGAACCGGGCCAGTGCGGCCTCGGTGACGGCGGTGATCCCATATTTCAGCTACGCGAAGGGTGACAAAAAGGACGAGCCGCGCGTCTCGATCCGTGCGCGGGTCTGCGCCGACTGCATCGAGGCTGCGGGGTGCGACCGGGTGGTCACCGTCGATCTCCACGCGCCGCAGATCCAGGGGTTCTTCCGCATCCCGGTCGACAACCTGTACGCCCTGCCCGTCCTGGCGCGACGCATCGAGCAACTGGCCCTGCCGAACCTGGTGGTCGTCTCGCCCGATGCAGGCTTCGTAAAGGCGGCACGCCGCTACATGCGCGCCCTCGGCGCATCGCTGGCCATCGCCAACAAAGAGCGCACGGCCCACGACGAGCACGCAGAGGTGCTAGAGATCATCGGCGATGTCGCCGGCAAGACCGCCCTGATCGTCGACGACTTCACCATCTCGGGGGGCACCCTCGCCGAGGTGGCGCGCCGTCTGGCCGATTACGGGGCCCGCGAGATCTATGCCCTGGTCAGCCACGGCGTGCTGACCCCCGGCTCGATCGAGCGCCTCGCGGCCAGCCCGATCAGACGCCTGTTCATCACCGATACCATCGAAACACAGCCCGTGACCCTCTCGGAGCAGATCGAGATCGTCTCGGTCGCTCCACTCCTCGCCGAGGCCATCAGACGCATCCACACCAGAGAGAGTGTGAGCGGGATGTTCCCGGCCTAAGGGGGGGCGAAGCCGGAGTCAGGGCGACACGCGGCAGGAAAGAGAAGCGAGATGTCTGCCCAGCCAAAACGCAGGATCGGGGTTCTCACGAGCGGCGGCGACGCCCAGGGGATGAACGCCGCCGTGCGCGCCGTCGTGCGCACCGGCATCAACCTCGGCTGCGAAGTCTACGCCATCTACGAGGGGTACGAGGGCATGATCCGGGGCGGATCGCACATCCGCCCCCTGACATGGGACGGCGTGGGCGGCATCCTGCACAAGGGCGGCACCCTGATCGGCACCGCCCGCAGCGCCGGCTTCCGCACCCGCGAGGGCCGCCGCCAGGCCGCGCGCAACCTGCTCGCCCACGGGATTGATCGCCTGGTGGTGATCGGCGGCGACGGCAGCCTCACCGGGGCCGACCTGTTCCGCCACGAGTGGCCCGAGCTGCTGGGCGAGCTGGTCGAGGCCGGCGAGCTCGATGCCGCCACAGCGGCCGCCCACCCCTTCCTCGGCATCACCGGCATGGTCGGCTCGATCGACAACGACTTCGCCGGCACCGACATGACCATCGGCGCCGACTCGGCCCTGCACCGCATCACCGAGGCCCTCGACGCGATCACCTCGACCGCCGCCAGCCACCAGCGCACCTTCGTGATCGAGGTGATGGGCCGCAACTGCGGCTACCTGGCCCTCATGGGCGCTATCTCGGGCGGCGCCGACTGGGTGTTCATCCCCGAACACCCCCCCGAGACCGACGACTGGGAGAGCGCCATGTGCGAGGCCCTGCGCGCCGGCCGCGAGAGCGGGCGCCGCGATAGCCTGGTGGTGATCGCCGAGGGCGCCCAGGACCGCCACGGCAACGAGATCTCCGCCGACTATGTCAAGCAGGTGCTCGAGGAGCGTCTGGGCGAAGACACCAGGGTGACTATCCTCGGCCACGTCCAGCGCGGCGGGGCCCCCAGCGCCTTCGACCGCTGGATGAGCACCCTGCTCGGCTACACCGCCGTAAAGGATCTGCTCAGCGCCACCCCCGAGCGCGAGCCCCAGCTGATCGGCATGCGTGAGAACCGCATCACGACGGCGCCGCTGATGCAGTGTGTCACCGAAACCCGCGCCGTCGCCGAGGCCATCGCCGCCCACGACTACGAGCGCGCCATGGCCCTGCGCGGGGGCAGCTTCGGCGAGGCCATGCGCACCCTGCGCACCCTGGTGCGCTCGAAGCCGCCCCGCCCCGGCAACGCGGCCAACTCGAAGCGCTTCGCGATCCTCCACGCCGGCGGGCCGTCGCCCGGCATGAATACGGCGGCCCGCGCCGCCGTGCGTCTCTTCGTCGACCAGGGCCATCAGGTCCTCGGCGTCCAGGGCGGCTTCGAGGGCCTGATCGAGGGCAAGCTCCAGGAGATGGACTGGATGAGCGTCAGCGGCTGGGCCACCACGGGCGGGGCCGAGCTCGGCACCAACCGCAAAGTGCCCCAGGGCCCCGAGCTCTACCAGATCGCCCGCAATATCGAGCGCTTCAACCTCAACGGCCTACTCATGATCGGCGGTGGGGCGGGCTACACCGCCTGCCACAAGCTCTACGCCGAGCGCCATATCTTCCCGGCCTTCAACATCCCGATCATCTGCCTGCCGGCCTCGATCGACAATAATCTGCCCGGCTCAGAGCTGAGCATCGGCGCCGACACCGCCCTCAACAGTATCGTCGAGGCCGTGGACCGCATCAAGCAGAGCGCCGTGGCCTCGCGCCGCTGCTTCGTGGTCGAGGTGATGGGCCGCGACTGCGGCTATCTGGCCCTGATGGGCGGCCTCTCGACCGGCGCCGAGCGGGTCTATCTGCCCGAGGAGGGCATCACCCTGCGCGACCTGCAGGCCGACATCGACGAGATGATCTACTGGTTCAAGCGCGGCAAGCGTCTGAGCCTGGTGATCCGCAACGAGAAGGCCAATCGGGTCTACAGCACCGGCTTTATGGCCTCGCTCTTCGAGGAGGAGGGCGGCAACCTCTTCGAGGTGCGCCAGGCCATCCTCGGCCACCTGCAGCAGGGCGGCGACCCCTCGCCCTTCGACCGCATCCAGGCCACGCGCCTGGCGGTCAAGTGCGTCGAGTTCTTGAGCGAGCGGGCCCTCCACGGCCAGCCCGACGGCGCCTTCATCGGCTACCAGGGCGGACACGTCAAGATCTTCAACCTCGAGGATCTGCCCCGCATGATGGAGCCCGACTTCGCCCGCCCCAAATACCAGTGGTGGATGGAGCTGCGCGAGGTGGCCCGCGCCCTCCGCCAGCCCCCCGCCGAGCTGCGGGG
>CAZKTU010000153.1:0-15475 GCA_964555675.1 uncultured Oscillochloris sp. | reverse complement strand
ACGACCGACAGCCCGAACGGGAAGCTGCCGCCCATACCCACCCAGGCGGCCTCGAGGGCCATGGGCGCCCGCAGGCTCAGGTTGATGGGCGCGGCGGGCAGGCCCATGGCCGAATCGTCGTCCCTGTCGGGCGTGAAGCGCTCGAGCAGGCGGCTGGCCGCGGGCAGCGGGAAGAGCAGGCTCAGGGCGTAGGTGCAGCGCTCGACCGTGAAGCCGGCCGCCTCGAGCATGCGCCGGGCGTCGCCAGCCGTGTAGCGGCGCCGGGTATGGACCTGTCGGTCATGGCGCGAGCGCAGCCACTCGTAGGCCGGCAGGCGGATGAGCAGCCGCCCCCCGGGGCGCAGCACGCGCCTGGCCTCGGCGAGGGCGACCAGCTCGTCGGGCACGCCCTGGTGGTAGAGCACGTCGAAGGAGGTGAGTAGGTCGAAGCTGGCGTCGGCGAAGGGCAGGGCCAGGACCGAGCCGCGCGCGAAGCGCCCGGGCAGACGCTCGCCCACCAGGGCGGCCGCCTCGGGGGCCAGGTCGAGGCCGACCACATGGCCGTAGCGGCCCAGGTAGAGGGCGTCGCCCCCGGTGCCGCAGCCCGCGTCGAGGATGCGCAGGTCGCCGCGGCCCGCGTAGAGCGGGTCGAGCAGGGCGGCATTGACGGCGCGCATGCCGCCGTACCACCAGTGCCGCAGCTCTACGGCGGCCATGGTTGTGTACTCACTCTTCTCCATACCGGAGGCGCACTATACCAGATAGGGACGGCCCGCGCAACTGAGGGTGAACCGCCATCATGACCTCGCTCGAGGTGTGGAATCCGACCCTCGCGGAACGTTCATGATACAATCGATCAGGAATATAAGGCGCGGCCATGCTGCCGCGGGGCGACAATAACTATGGGCTCGCTCATTCCTTTCTTGCCGTACCAGCTCGCCGAAGAGCTCCTTGGTCGGCCCGATGGCCCGCCCCAGGCGCGTGTGCGCAGGGTGGACGCCGTCGTGCTCTTCGCCGATATCTCGGGTTTCACCCCCATGAGCGAGGCCCTGGCACGCCTCGGCCAGGGCGGCACCGAGGAGCTCACCGACCGGATCAACTATCACTACGCCGGGATGATCGATAGCATCACGGCCTTCGGCGGCCAGGTCGGCGCCTTCGGCGGCGACGCGATGACCGCCATCTTCCCCCTGGGCGCCGATCCCCTCGGCGCAGCAGCCCGCGCGGTGCAGTGCGCCCTCGACATGCAGCAGCTGATCCGCCCCAGCGCGCCCATCGTCACCAGGGCCGGCAGCTTCAGCCTGGCGATCAAGATCGGCCTCGCCGCCGGCTCGGTGCTCTCGACGATCGTGGGCGACCCCGAGGTGCGCTTGCTCAGCGCAATGGCCGGGGCGTCCCTCGCGCGCGCCGCCGAGGCGGAGCACAAGGCAAAGAAGGGCGAGGTCCTGCTCGACGCGCCTCTCGCCTACGCTATCCCGAACCTCCTCCTAGGCGACGAGCGCGGCGGCTTCGTAGTGGCCGCGGCGATGTCCGAGCGCCCCGCGACCGCGCCGCTGCCGCCGCTGCCCGAGCCCCCCGATGGCCTGCTCCCCGTCCTCGAGGCGTTCGTCCACCCGGCGATTGTGCGCCGGCTCGCCGTCCAGCGGGCGGGCTTCGTCAACGAGCACCGCAGCGTCACGGTGCTGTTTGTCGGCTTCGAGGGCTTCGACTACGACGGCGACCCCCAGATCGGCCCGCGCCTGCAGTCCTACGTCGCCGCCGTCACCAGGGTGGTGCGCCAGTACGACGGCGACCTGAACAAGGTCGATATCGGCGACAAGGGCAGTAAGTTCGTCGTCGTCTTCGGCGCGCCCGTGGCCAACGAGGACGATACGGTCAGGGCCCTCCACTGCGCGATCGCGCTGCGCAACCTGCGCCTCGACGACCTCGACGAGGGTCTCCCCTTGCCCCCCCTGGCCATCCGCGTCGGAGTCGCCACCGGCCTGGTCTTCTGCGGCCTGGTCGGCGCCGAGCGGCGCAGCGAGTATACCGTCATGGGCGACACGGTCAATCTGGCCGCGCGCCTGATGCTCGCCGCCGCCCCCGGCCAGATCGTGGTCGCCAGCGGCTCGCACCGCCACGTGGCCGACCAGTTTATCTGGCAGCCGATGGAGGCTTTGCCCCTGAAGGGCCGCTCACGAGTGGTGACCGTCTACGCCCTCGAGCGCGCCCGCCAGCGCACCAGCCGCCACCAGGAGGCCGCCTACAAGCTGCCTATGGTGGGCCGCGAGGCCGAGATGCAGCTGATCGAGCAGCGCATGGATGTGGCCCTGCGCGGCCAGGGCCAGGTCCTCGGTATCGCCGCCGAGGCCGGTATGGGCAAGTCGCGCCTCGTCGCCGAGGTGATTCGCCTGGCCGCCCGCCGCGGTATGGCCGTGATCAGCGGCGACTGCCTCTCGCACGGGGCCAATGCGAGCTACCTGCCCTGGCATGGCCTGCTGCGCGGCCTCTTCGGCATCGACCCGGCCTGGAGCCCTGAGACCCAGGTGCGCCACCTCTCTGAGCAGATCGCCGCCGTCGACGAGCAGGTCCTCGCCCGCCTGCCCCTGCTCGAGGTGGCCCTCAACCTCGAGATCGGCGAGACCGAGCTGACCCGCTCGCTCGACGCCCGCGTGCGCAAAGACGCCCTCGAGACGACCGTGATCGCCTGTGTGCGCGCGATCTCCGGCGGGCGCCGCGAGGGCCGCGACGGCCAGCCCGCCATGCCGCTGCTCATGGTGATCGAGGACTGCCACTGGATTGACCCCCTCTCGCGCGATCTGCTCGAGGTGGTCGCCCGCTCGATTATCGACCGGCCGGTGCTCGTGCTGCTGGCCTATCGCCCCCCCGAGGCCGGCCAGCGCCCCCTCAACCTGGCCCGCCTGCCCTACTTCAGCGAGCTGCACCTGCGCGAGTTCAGCCTGCGCGAGACCGAGTGGCTGATCGGCCTCAAGTTCGGCTACCTCTTCGGCGCGAAGGGTGTGCTGCCCAGCAGCTTCGTCGAGCGCATCACCGCCCGCTCGAACGGCAACCCGTTCTATATCGACCAGATGATCAACTATATTCAGGATCAGGGCATCAGCCCGGGCGACGCCGAGGCCCTCGAGCGCGTGCGCCTGCCGGCCAGCTTGCGGGCCCTGATCATCAGCCGCATCGACCGGCTCTCCGAGCAAGAGCAGGTCACGATCAAGGTGGCCAGCGTGATCGGCCGCGCCTTCCGGGCCAGCTGGCTCCACGCGATCTATCCGCCCCTCGGCGCCCCCGAGCAGGTTCACGCCCAGCTCGCCACCCTGAGCCGGCTCGACCTGACCGCCCTCGAGCGCGGCGAGCCCGAGCTCGAGTATCTCTTCAAGCACGTCGTCACCCAGGAGGTCGCCTACGAGAGCCTGACCCTGGCCACGCGCACGATGCTTCACGAGGCCGTGGCCCGCTATATCGAGGAGCAGCAGGCCGACGACATCGAGCGTAACCTCGACACCCTGGCCTTCCACTACGGGCGCAGCGCCAACACCGAGCGCCAGCGCCACTACTTCCGCCTCGCGGGCGCCGCCGCCCAGGCCGCCTACGCCAACGAGGCCGCCCTCAGCTACTACCGCCGCCTGCGCCCCCTCTGCGATCCCGACGAGCAGATCGCGGTCATGCTGCGCGAGAGCGCCGTGCTGCAGCACGTCGGCCGCTGGGCCGAGGCCGAGGCCACCACGCACGAGGCCCTGGCCCTGGCTGTGGTTGGCCGCGACGAGGCCACCATCGCGCGCTGCAAGACCGAGCTGGCCAACCTGCTCGCCTCGCGCGGCGACTTCGACCAGGCCATCGCGATCATCGACGCGGTCATGCCGGTCTGGGAGCGCCTGGACGACCCTTCGGGCCACTACGACGCCCTCTGGGTGCTCGGCTATGTCCTGACCGAGATCGGCGAGTACACCCGCGGCCTGCGCCAGCTCGAGCATACCCACGAGATCGCCGTGCGCCTCGGCGACGAACGTCTGATCGCCAAGTCGATCGGCTACATGGGCGTGCTCTACGTCGACATCTCAGACTACGAGATGGCCCTCTACTGCCTCGAGCGCAGCGCCGAGATGGCCCGCCGCTTCTCGGAGTGGAGCCTTTTCGCCCGCACCGAGGGCAATATCGGCTTCGTGCATATGCTCCAGCACCGCCTCGACGAGGCCCAGACGATCTTTCGGGGCCTGCTGGTGCGGGCCGCCGAGATCGGCGACCGTCGCTCACTGGCCCGTCTCGCCTGCGAGATTGGGCGTTGCCATCAGCTGGCGGGCGACCTACAGGGCGCCATGCGCTGCTACGCCCTGCAGATCGCCGTCGGCCTCGAGCTGGGCGAGCGGCGCGATATGAGCGTCGGCCTGGGCTGGCTGGCCAGCGCCTATGCCGAGCAGGGCGACCGCGAGCTGGCCGCGCGGGTGGGCGAGTTGGCTGTGGCCCTCTGCGACTCGATCCGGTTGGTCTACTGGGGCTGCGAGTTTCGCCACGACCTCGCGCAGCTCTACACGGTCGAGGGGCGCTACGCCGAGGCCCGGGCTCTCAACGAGGCCGCCCTGGCCGTGGCCCGACCCCTTGGCACCCACAAGGGCCTGCAGCTGGCCTGCGTCATTCTCGCGGCCCGCCTGCGGGTGCTGCTGCGCGAGCAGACCCCCGCCGAGGCCGCCGCCGCCCTCGAGGCCCTTGACGAAGACTGGTACGGCGAGCTCGAGCAGGCCGCGATCGCCTACGGCATCTGGCAGCTCGACCCGTCCCGCGAGGGCGAGCGGCGCAGGGCGGCGGCGCTCTATGGCGAGCTGACCGTCACCAGCCCCACCGCACTGACCCTCGCGCGCTACGCGCAGCTGACGGGCGAGCCGGCGCCGCCGCCCGCGCCCCCGCCCGCCCTGCCCGAGCTGCTGACCCGTGGCCGCTACGACCTGGCCCCGCTGCTCGAACAGGCCGAGGCCCTGCGCGGCGCCCTGGCCTGAGGCCCCTACTGCTTGGTGACGGGCTTGCCCGCTGCCTTGGCCTCGGGGGCCGCGGCCGGCCTGTAGCCGCCGAGCTCCTTTTCGAGGCTGGCGACCTTCTGCTCGAGCTCCTTATTCTTGGTGGCCAGGACCGAGCGCTCCTTGGCGTCGCGGCGCTGGCGCAGCGTGCGCTGGGCGGCCCCATAGAGTCCGAGGAGCCACATCAAGGCGGCGCCGAGGATGACCGCGCCAATCACCAGGAGCGAGACCGAGATCCGCTCGGTTGTGAAGTTCAGGAACTGGATCTGGACCGGCTGGGTGTTCTGGACCCCGAAGATCACCAGCCCGATCGCCAGAACCGCCGCCACGACGCCGATCACCGTCCGCGAGATTGTCTGCATAGGATGTGCCTCGCTGCCTTGGGCAAGGTTTCACCTTGCGGCGCTTTACGATACTGTACCCCGGTAACGAACCATGGCTCACTCGATCCAGTTGCTGAGAGTCCCGAGGCCGGTTGCCTCCAGACTGACGATATCGCCCACCTCGAGCCAGGGGCCGAAGCCGCTGGTCTGCTCGAGGAGCGTGCCGCCCACGACTGCCCCGCTGCCGATCACGTCGCCCGGATAGAGGGTGACGTCGCGGCTGGCGTGGGCGATCAGCTCGGCGAAGGTGTAAAACTGGTTTGCGGCAGTGGCCCGCGAGCGCTCGCTGGTGTTGACCCGCGCGGTCAGGGTCAGGCTCAGCCGACCGTCGTCGTCGACATAGAGCTCGAGTTCGTCGGCGGTGACGAGCCAGGGGCCGAGGGAGGTCGCGAAGTCGCGCGACTTGGCGGGGCCGCTGCCGAGCGCCAGCTCGAGCTCCTCGTGGTCGCGGGCGCACCAGGTGTTGAGCAGGGTATAGCCGGCGATCACGCTGGCCGCCTCGTCGGGGGTGAGGTCGCGGGCGACCCGGCCGATCACACAGGCCAGGCCAAGGCCATAGTCGAGCGACTCGCCCAGGGGCGCGCTGATCGGCGCGTCGGGGCCTACCACGGCGCCGTGGTTGGCAAAGGCGAAGGCGGGGCCGCGGTACCAGGCCGGCGACAGGGCGCCGCCCCGCAGGCTCGCCGCGGCGATGGCGTGCTCCTCGAAGCTGCCATAGATCCGCAAGCTGGCCGGGCGCGGCAGAGGCGCGAGCATACGCACCTGGCCCACCGGGTAGAGCATGGCCGCCCCGCCGATCGAGAGGCTGCCGGCCAGACCTTCGCCGGCCTCGGCGTAGCCCAGATCGTCGTCGGCCTGGGGGAAGCCGGCCAGATCGGGCTCGCTGCCGACCATCTGGGCCACGGCGGCCACGATGTCCGCGGCCGTGTCGAGGCTGACCTCCTCCTGGTCGGCTCGCAGCAGGCTGAGCATGTCCCAGCGCAGGCCCTCGGCCTCCTCGAGCACAAATGGCGCGGCGGCGGCCAGGTCGACCACAGCCTCGCCCAGCAGGGCGCCGGCGCGGGCTAGGCCGTCAGGGGGCACAAAGGTCACAAGGCGCATGGAGTTCGTAATCTTTCACCGTGAATCCGAAGTGGGCGCAGGGCCATTATACCGCCCTGCGCCCACCGCGGATTCGCCCGCCCCGTACCCCTAGAGATTGCCCCTCAGGGCCTGCTCGCGCTCGATCGCCTCGAAGAGGGCCTTGAAGTTGCCCTTGCCGAAGCCGCGGCTGCCCTTGCGCTGGATGATCTCGATGAAGAGCGTGGGCCGGTCCTGCATGGGCTGGCTGAAGATCTGTAGCAGGTAGCCCTCCTCGTCGCGGTCGACCAGGATGCCGCGCTCCTGGAGGGCCTGGCGGCTCTCGTCGATCCTGCCGACGCGCTCCTCGAGGTCATCATAGTAGGCGGGCGGGACCTTGATGAAGGGGATGCCCGCGGCCCGCAGGGCGTCGACCGTGGCGCAGATGTCGCCGGTAGCCAGGGCGATATGCTGCACCCCGGGCCCGCCGTAGTACTCGAGGTACTCCTCGATCTGGCTTTTCCTGAGGCCATCGGCCGGCTCGTTGATCGGGAACTTGATCTTGCCGGTGCCGTTCTGCATCACCTTCGACATCAGGGCCGAGTACTCGGTCGAGATATCCTGGTCGTCGAAGTGGATCAGCTGCTTGAAGCCGAGCACATCGCGGTAGTAGCCCACCCACTGCTCCATCGCGCCGAGCTCGACGTTGCCGACAATATGGTCGATCGCGGCGATGCCCGTCTCGGGCGCGGGCGGCCGCTCGGCGAGGGCCTGGTAGCCCGGCATGAAGGGGCCTTCGTAGCCCTCGCGCTCGATGAAGCTGTGGATCGTCTCGCCGTAGGTGGCGATGCTGGCCTTCACCACTCGGCCGTGCTCGTCGGCGCTGGCCGTGGGCGCGAGCACCCCCGTGGCGCCGTTGCGCAGGGCCGCCGCGTAGGCCGCCGCGGCGTCGCGCACGCGCAGGGCGATATCCTTGACCCCGTCGCCGTGGCGGGCGACATGGGCCCCGATCGGGTGGTCCGGGTTGAGGGGGGCGGTGAGGACGAAGCGCACGTTGCGGCGCTGCAGCACGTAGCTGACTCGGTCGCGCTGGCCAGTCTCAAGACCGGCGTAGGCCACAGGCGTCAGCCCGAGGGTCGTGCGGTAGAAGTGGGCCGCCTGGCGCGCGTTGCTGACATAGAACTCGATGTGGTCGATCCCGTACAGGTCCAGAGGGTCAGGAGACGTCATTGTCTTTCCTCCAGCTGTGGCGCGTTCTGCCGCGCCGCTCGAGCATCCTTGCTGCCAGAGCATCGTACGTGGGGCGCGCCGCCGATGTCAAGCTTTGCGGAATTGTCATCTTGGGGCCGCGCGGGCGTATGGCGATGCTCAAGTAAGGATGTTATGCTGTCGCCTATGACCTGGTACTTCACGCCATATGCCATCGCGCCGTTGCTGGCAATGCTCATCTCATGCATGGTCATCGCTCTGGTCTGGCGTCGTCGCACCCAGGCCCTCGTGCAGCCGTTTCTGGCGATGATGGTCTGCACTGCCTTCTGGTCCCTCTGCAGCGCCCTCGAGCTCTCGAACGCCACCTACGGCGGCAAGCTCGTCCTCCTACGCCTCCAGTATGTCGGCATTATTGTGCTGCCCTTCGCCTGGCTGACCTTCGCCCTGATCTACACGGGGCGCGAGCGCTGGCTGGCCTCGCGCGCCCTGCTGGTGCCGATCGGCCTGCAGGTCTTCTCAGCCCTGGCGATGCTCACCAACGAGTGGCATCATCGCTTCTGGGCGCCCCTCGCGGTGCAGTACGTCCCCGAGGCCGCCCTCTTCGACTTCGTGGGCGACTACGGGCCGATCTGGTTCAACCACGCCCTGGTGAGCTATGGCCTGATCCTGATCGGCACGGCTCTGGTTTTCGGCTCGGTCCTGCGCTCGCCGCCCCTCTATCGCTATCAGTCTCTGGCGATCCTCGCCGGCGTGCTGCTGCCCTGGGTGGTCAGCATCGCCTACGTCACCGGCGCGAGCCCGCTGCAGCACGTCGACCCTACGCCGATCGCCTTCGCCTTCACCGGGGTGGCCTTCTGGCTCGGCATCACCCGCTTCAAGATGCTCAATATCGTGCCGGCGGCCCGCGACGCGGTGATCGAGTCGATGGGCGACGCGGTGATCGTGCTCGACGTCGAGCGCCGGATCGTCGACGCCAACCCCGCCGCCCTGCGCCTGGTCAACCTCACTGCGCCCCAGGTCATCGGCCGCACCGCCAACGAGCTCTTGCCGGGCCACGACGAGCTGTTCGCGCGCCTGCGCCTGCTCGAGTCTGTGGCCACCGAGATTGTGCTCAACCGCGGGCGCGGGCCCGAGCCGTTCGACGTCCGCGTCTCTTCGCTGAGGGACCGCAGGGGCCGCATGACGGGCCGCCTGATCGTCGCTCGCGATATCAGCGCCCAGAAGCGCTTCGAGGCCGAGCTGCAGCACGCGCGTCTGGCCGCCGAGGAGGCGAGCAGGGCCAAGAGCGCCTTCCTCGCCAACATGAGCCACGAGCTGCGCACGCCGCTCAACGCGATCATCGGCTACGGCGAGATGGTCGAGGAAGAGCTCGACGGCACCGAGCATGCCCATCTGGTCGCCGACCTGAGGCGTATCAGCAGCTCGGGCCACCACCTGCTGGCCCTGATCAACGACGTGCTCGACCTTTCGAAGATCGAGGCCGGCCGCATGGACCTGAGCCTCGAGCAGCTCGACCCGCTGCCGCTCGTCCACGAGGTAGCCGCCGCCATCGAACCTCTGATACGGCTGCGTGGCAATACCCTCGAGCTAGAGGCCGAGGGGCCCCTCGGCCTGCTGCACGCCGACCCGACGCGCCTCCGCCAGGTGCTGCTCAACCTGCTCTCGAACGCGGCCAAGTTTACCGAGAATGGCGTGGTTACCCTGCGCGTGCGCCGTGAAGGTGGCGTACGGGCGGCGATTGTCTTCGAGATCGTGGACACTGGGATCGGCATCAGCGCCGAACAGCTCGAGCGGCTGTTTCAGCCCTTCACCCAGGCCGACTCGTCGACGACCAGGCGCTATGGGGGCACGGGTCTGGGCCTGGCGATCAGCCGGCGCTACTGCCAGCTAATGGGCGGCGATATCACCGTATCCAGCGACCTTGGCGCGGGCTCGACCTTCGTCGTGCGTCTGCCCGCCAGCGCCCAGGGCGCCCCCCAGGCCGTCGAGGCGGACTCTCCGCGCGCCGTCGACGTCGGGACGGGACAGTAGGCGGGGCTCAGGCGGCGAGAAAGTTGCGCAGCAAGTCCTTCCCGCACTCGGTCATGATCGACTCGGGATGAAACTGCACTCCCTCGATCGGGTAGCGCCGGTGGCGCATGCCCATGATCAGGTCGTCCTCGCTCCAGGCAGTCACCTCGAGCTCCTCGGGCACGTCTGAGCGACGCACGATCAGCGAGTGGTAGCGGGTGGCCTTGAAGGGTTGCGGCAGCCCGGCGAAGATGCCTTTGCCCTCGTGGTGGATGGCCGAGAGCTTGCCGTGCATCACGTGGGGTGCGCGCACGACGGCCCCGCCGAAAGCCGCCCCCATGGCCTGGTGCCCGAGGCAGACCCCCAGGGTCGGCACGTGGGGCCCGAGCTCCTGGATGATGCCGATGCTGATCCCTGCCTCGGCGGGTGTACACGGCCCGGGGCTCACCACGATGCGATCGGGGCGCAGGGCCGCGGCCTCGGCCACCGTAAGCCTATTGTTCCGCCGTACCTCTACGCTCGCCCCCAGCTCGCTGAGGTACTGGTAGAGGTTGTAGGTGAACGAGTCGTAGTTATCGATCAGCAGTACGCGCATTGCCACACTCCTTGGTTCGCTCGCGTCACCAGTATAGACGGCGCGGCACGCCCGTGCAAGCCCGCGACCCAGTGGCGAGACGTCCACGCGGCGCGGCGATCATGCTACGGCGTCGCGCCCCCGGCGTGCCATACTGCGCCTATGGGCCGTCACTTTGCCACTCGCCAGCCGCCGCTCCGCCGTCGCAGGGGCAGGCTCGCCCGCGAGGCCGACGAGGAGCGCTATCGACGGCTCTTCGAGGCCAGCCTCGACGCGATTGTGCTCCACGACGACGAGGGCGTCTACCTCGACGCCAATGAGGCGGCCGCCGCCCTCTTCGGCGTCCCGCGCGCCCGGCTGATCGGCCTGAGCGGCGATGCGCTGCAGCTCGACGCCGGCCCCACCAGCGCCGAGCGCCGGCGCCGCTACCTCGAAGTCGGCCGCGATGCGGGCGAGTTTCCGTTCCGCGGGCCAGACGGCGCTCTGCGCGTCGCCCAGTACACGGCGGTGCGCCTGGGCCCCAACCTCCACCAGAGCATTATCCGCGACATCACGGTCGAGCGCGAGGCCGGCGCGCGCCTGCGCGCCTCTCTGGCCGAGAAAGAGGTCTTGCTCAAGGAGATCCATCACCGGGTCAAGAACAACCTGCAAGTGATCGCCTCGATGCTGCGCCTCCAGAGCGAGCAGATCGCCGACGCTCAGGTGCGCGAGCTCTTCCTCGAGAGCCAGCGCCGCGTCAGGGCTATGGCCCTCGTCCACGAGCGGCTCTACCAGGCCCCCGACCTGGCCCGGATCGACCTGGCCGCCTATGTGCGCACGCTGGTGTCCGACCTGCTGCGGGCCTACTGGGTGATGGCGGGCCATGTGACGGTGCGGACCGAGGTCGATGTTCCCGGGGTCGACGTCGACCAGGCTCTGGCCCTCGGCCTCATCCTCAACGAGCTGATCGCCAACTGCCTGAAGCACGCCTTTCCGGCGGGGCGGCCCGGCTCGATCACGGTCAGCGCCTCGCGCAGCCGTAGCGCCGCGCTGCTCCTCGTGGTGAGCGACGACGGCGTCGGCCTGCCCCCCGGGCTCGACCCAGCCCACAGCCCCTCGATGGGCCTGCAGATCGTCAGCGCCCTGGCCGCCCAGCTCGGCGGCACCCTCTCGTGGCGCCGCTGCCCCGGCACCGACGTGACCCTGATTGTGCCCGCCAGCGCGGCCGATGAGCCATAGTGCAATTCCAAACAGCTCGGCTGTTTCTGCAATAGGCCGCCCTGAGGCGGCTACTCCATGATCTCCCACGACGCGGGCTGGCGCAGCACGCGCTCCTGCTCGGCCGCGCGCACCCGGGCGATCAGGAGCTGGCGCAGCTCGGGATCGTCGAAGGCCCGGAAGAGGCTGCTCATGCTGTCGGTTTCGGCGCCACCCGCCAGATGGTAAGTGGGGTGGGGGTGCTCGGCGCCGCGGTAGAGCAGGCCCGCCTCGGCCAGCTCGCTCAGGGCGACCTGCACCTCCCACGGCGGCTCCTTCAGCCAGTCGCTCAGGCTGAGGGCGTCGTGGCGCAGCTGTCCGTGCTGGAAGAGCACCATCAGCAGGTGCAGCTTGAGGGCCCGGTCGACCCGCCCGGGGGCGATCAGGCTGGCGCAGGCCGGACTGAGGCGCTCACCCTGGGCGGCGCCGCGCGGCTCGCGGCTGTGGGTGGGCGCGTGGCCTGCGACCTCGCGGGCCTCGACCTGGGGCCTGGGCTGAGACGCCCCTGGCCGCGGCCCAGGCTGCGGCTTCTCCCACAGGATCATCACCGCGCCCGTCACACCTGTGGGGCCGGCGGCGGGGGCGGTGCCTACCAGCACGGGCCGGGCCGGCTTGCCGGGCAGGCATAGGTCGAGCAGGCGCGGCCGCGGCGAGACCGTCGACCCGAGCAGCGCCTCGAGGGCCGGCGGCGGCACCAGGCTGCCGGTATTCGGGTCACGCAGGGGCACCAGGGCCGCCACGGGCCGCCCGAGGGCCGTCGGGGGTTCCTCCTGGAGCAGGGCTGTGGCGTGGGGGTTCAGGTAGGTCACCATCCCGTTGCCGTCGACGGCGATCACGGCGTCGCCCGAGCCGTCGAGGACGGCGCTGAGCAGCTCGGCCCGCGCAGTGGCCCGGCTGTCGCGACTGTGGCGCTCGACGGCCATGGCGATCGAGGCGATCAGGGTCGATTCGTCGAACGGCTTGACCAGGTAGCCGTACGGGGCAGTCGTGCGCGCTCGCAGCAGGGTGGCGTCGTCGGCGAATGCCGTCAGGTAGATCACCGGCACACTGTGGTGCGTGAGGATCTGGGCCGCGGCTGTAATCCCGTCCATTTCGCCGCGCAGGCGGATATCCATCAGCACCAGGTCCGGGCGCAGGCTGAGGGCCTGGCTGACCGCCTCGCCACCGCTGGCCGCCATGGCGGGGACGCTGTAGCCGTGGCTCTTGAGCAGCGCCTGGGTGTCCATAGCGACCAGAAGCTCATCTTCGACGATTAGAATGCTGGTCATCGTGCCTCTGCCCTCATCGCTGAAAGGGAGGATACGCGTGGTCCGACGTGGGATAGGACTGAAGAGTCGCGCTTATTGAATGTGCAGTATAACGGCTCAGCTGTCTGTGCGTCGTAAAGATATCTCAACGGAGCGGGCCCTGCGTCTATCACGGGACTATCAGCCTTGAGTAATCCTCTGGTCATGCGCCCGGGCGCAAACTACAGGCCGTCGTCGTTATGATGGACAAGGTTGATCACCTGCGCCCACGGAGGTCCCCGTGTCACTTTCCCCCCGTCGTCTGCTCGCCCCGCTCGCCGCCGGCGCTCTGCTGCTGCTGGCTATGGCGACGAGTAGGGCCGACGCTGTCGCACTCGCCGACCCGAATACAGGCAGGCCTGACCAGGCCGTGCTTGTAACGGCGGGTAGCGTAGCGCCCGCCGATGCAGGCATCCTCGCCGCCACGGGTCCCGGCTACCTCTCGCCCGTCACCGAGGCCGCCCGGCCCTTCACCCACGCTCTGCTGCGCTGGGAGGCCGTCGAGCCCGTCTCAGATACCTTGGGCCTCGAGCTGCGCGTCAGCCCCGACGGAGAGGCCTGGAGCGACTGGTCTCCGGTGCTCGAGAACCCCGACCTGTGGATCCCCGCAGACGGCGAGCAGGTCTACTGGAGCCAGGATATCTACGCGGGCGAGGGTGTGCGTTTCTGGCAGGTGCGCGCCCTGCTCAGCGCCGCGCCCGACGGGCGGATGCCAGAGTTGCGCCGCGTCGAGGTCAATACCGTCGACGCCCGTTTCGGCCCCGCCGAGCCGACGGCCGAGAGCGCCCGGCTTGGGCCCGCCGCCGTAGGGCGGCCGCCCGTGGTCAGCCGGAGCGCCTGGGGCAGCCCCGACGGCCAGGGCAGCAGGGTCAGCCCGGTCTACTACCCGGTCAAGCACATGGTCGTCCACCACACCGCCGACTCTAACAGCCTGAGCGGCACGCAGCAGAGCTGGTCGGACAGGGTCAGGGCGATCTGGTCGTTCCACACCTTCACCCGTGGCTGGGGCGACATCGGCTATAACTATCTGGTCGACCCGAACGGGGTGGTCTACGAGGGCCGCGCCGGCGGCGACGACGCCGTGGCCTTTCACGATACCGCCAACTACGGCTCGATGGGCGTGGTGCTGATCGGCACTTACGCCACGGTCGATCCCCGGCCCGCCGCCGTTGACAGCCTGGTCGAGCTGCTGGCCTGGAAGGCCGGGCAGAAGGGCATCGACCCTCTCGGGCGCTCGTTCTACTATGGCTGCTCGCGCAGCAGCTACTGCAACCCCTACAACCCGGGCGGGATCGTCGAGAATATCTCGGGCCACCGCCAGGTGACCCCCGGCCACACCAGCTGCCCCGGCGACCAGGCCCTCAGCCGGCTGCCCGAGGTGCGCCAGCGTGTGCAGGATCGTCTGAGCGGCGGCACTGGCGGCCCGCCCGTGGACCCTCTGGCGGCGAAGCTCGAGGTGCTGGGGGTGCGCTACGACCGGCAGCAGGTGGCGGCGGGCCAGCTGCTGAAGGTCACCTTCACGGTCAAGAATAGCGGCGGCGTGGCGATCGAGGGCCAGGCCCCCGAGGCGGCTCGGCGCCCCGATGTGCAGGCCAGCTTCGACCTCGCCGACAGCTACGTCTATGACGAGGGCGAGTGCTTCCTGGGCGCCCCCGGCCAGGCTACGCCGGCCTTTCCGAAGGAGGCCGGTCGCTTCCGAGTGCTCCTCGGCCCGGCTGATCCGGCCCGCCTGCCGGCCTGCGCGGGCGACGCGGGCGGCTACCCGTGGCGCTGGGGCATCAATGGCGCTCTTGCGCCGGGCGAGACCCGCGATGTCGTGGGCTACCTGTTGCTGCGCACCCCTGGGGCCCTCGCCCTGCAGGCCGGGGCGATCAACGAGTATGTCGACTATATGGCCCGCGGCGTGGCCGGCACGACGATCACGGTGACCAACGAGCTCCAGCCCCCCGCGCCGGCCGCCTACGACGAGGCCCTGCGGCCACTGGCCCACGTCTATAGGCTGGGCGAGGTGCCCGACAATCTGCTGGCTCGCACCGGGGATGCCACTGCGGTCGCGCGCGGCGCCTACGTCGGCAGCTTCGCCTGGACGGGCGAGGCCCGCGACTGGGGCGAGGGCGGGCCCCTGGCCTCGGCTCCCGATCTGGTTGATCGCTTTCTGGTCGAGCAGACCAGGTCATTCACCGCCCCCATCACGGGGACCTACACCTTCCAGATCGCCAGCGACGACGGCGCGTGGCTGTGGGTCAACGGCCAGCTCGTGGCCAGCCACCCCGGCCTGCACGATGCGCTGACCCCGGTCACGGGCACGGTCGAGCTCGCGGCGGGCCGCCACATCCTCGCCTACAAAATGTTCGAGCGCAGCGGGGCGGCCTCGGCCAGCTACAGCGTGCGTGGGCCGGGGCAGGAGCAGTTCGGCCCCGTGGCCGACGGGCTGATCGCGGGCTCGACCGAGCGATTGGGCGCGACCTTCAGGCGCATCGATAGCCTGAACCTGGTCGCCGACGACCTGGGCGGCCAGGGTGTCGCCCGCATCAGGGTCGCCACGAACGACGGCGTCTGGCGCGAATATGAGGGGGCCGGCGCCGACCTCGGCGCCCTCGAGCCGGGGGCTCACGTCGTGCGCTACGTCGCCGTCGACCGCGCGGGCAACAGCTCGCCCGAGCGCTCGTTGCGGGTGACGGTCGCCCCCGACCTGAGTGTCCGCACGGTGTACCTGCCTGCGCTCATGCGCTAAGACAA
>CAZKTU010000152.1:12666-15517 GCA_964555675.1 uncultured Oscillochloris sp. | reverse complement strand
AGACGACCTCGATATCGAAGACGATAAAGAGCATCGCCACGACATAGAACTTCACCGGGATGCGGCGGATGGCCGCGCCGATCGGCTCCATGCCCGACTCGTACGGCGCTAGCTTGCGGGCCGAACTCTTGCGGGGGCCGAGCAGCGCCGAGGCGGTGATCACGAACACGGCGATGAAGGTGGCGATCAAGAAGAGGACGAGGATGGGCAGGAAGGAACCGAGCATAGGAGACCCTCCAGGCGGCGCGGCGGGCGCTGGAGGCGCGACGACGCGCAAGACGCTCGTGCTGGCCGTTCGACATCCGGCAGGGTGTCAAGGCCGGTGATAGCGTGGGCATGTGCTCAGGCTTGCAGCTGGAATTATACCCATGATTAAACTTGTGTCAACGCGAACGAACCATCAACAAGGGCTTTGCAAAGCCTTAATTGCGCTTGTGCTTGGCGGCGGGGCGGCGGGCTTATGCCATACGCCGCGGCGTACGCCCGAGGGGCGCGCTGCGCCACTGCTCGCGGTGCTCTCCTCCTCACAACCCCGAGCAGCCCGCCCCGCGCGGCGCCGGCCCTGTGCATAACAATGGAGTAACCTGCGCCGTGGGGTGCAAACAATGGCCACAGATGCGCTATAATATGGCCGGATCTCCAGGCGCTCGGCGCTCCGCCGAGCAGGTTTGCAGGAAGCAGAGGGCGGACCGCACGCGATCGGGCGCTCGGCGCTCGGGCAGGCTCCCCCGCTCCTCGCGCCGCTGACCTCCTGCATGCTGCCCTTGCGGAGCCCCTCGCGCTCTGGAAGCGGAGCCGGATACTGGAGGAACACCTAGGATGTCCACGCGCACACCCCCCGATGGCGAGATCATCGCGCTGAACGACGGCAAGCTGACCGTCCCCGACCGCCCCATCATCCCCTTCGTCGAAGGCGACGGCACCGGCCCCGACATCTGGCGCGCCAGTGTGCGGGTCTTCGACGCGGCCGTCGAGAAGGCCTACGGCGGCACGCGCAAGCTCATGTGGCACGAGGTGCTCGCCGGCGAGAAGGCCTTCACCGAGACGGGCAACTGGCTCCCCGACGAGACGGTCGAGGCCTTCAAGAAGTACCTGGTGGGCATCAAGGGCCCCCTGACCACGCCGATCGGCGGCGGTATCCGCTCGCTGAATGTGGCCCTGCGCCAGCTGCTCGACCTCTATGTCTGTCTGCGGCCGGTGCGCCACTTCGCCGGCGTGCCCTCGCCCGTCAAGGCCCCCGAGAAGGTCGACATGGTGATCTTCCGCGAGAACACCGAGGATATTTATACGGGCATCGAGTATCGGGCCGGCACCCCCGAGTCGGCCAAGATCCTCGCCTTCCTCGAAGCGAACTTCCCCAAGGATTTTAGCAAGATCCGCTTCGGCACCGCCGAGCGCACCGACGAGTTCCTGGCCATGATCGGCACCCCCGCCGAGCAGAAGGTCGAGCTCGGCGTCGGCATCAAGCCCATGAGCCGGATCGGCACCGAGCGCCTGGTCGCCGCCGCCATCCAGTACGCGATTCAGTTCAAGCGCAAGAGCGTGACCCTGGTCCACAAGGGCAATATCCAGAAGTTCACCGAGGGCGCTTTCCGCGACTGGGGCTATGAGTACGCCGAGCGCGTCTACGGCGACTACGTCTACACCTGGTCGCAGTGGGAGCGCACGAAGTCGACCGAGGGCGAGGCCGCCGCAAACGCCGAGCAGAAGGCCGCCCTGGCCAGCGGCAAGATCTTGATCAAGGACGCGATCGCCGACATCACCTTGCAGCAGGTGCTGACCCGCCCCGACGAGTTCGACGTGATCGCCACGCCCAACCTCAACGGCGACTATCTCTCCGACGCCCTGGCGGCCCAGGTGGGCGGGATCGGCATCGCCCCCGGCGGCAATATCAACTATGTCACCGGCCACGCGATCTTCGAGGCTACCCACGGCACCGCGCCTAAGTACGCCAACCTCGATAAGGTCAACCCCGGCTCGGTCATCCTCTCGGGCGACATGATGCTGCGCTATATGGGCTGGGTCGAGGCCGCCGACCTGATCATCGCCGCCCTCGAGAAGACCATCGACCAGAAGGTGGTCACCTACGACTTCGCGCGCATGCTGCAGGGCGCCAAGGAGGTCAAGACCTCTGAGTTCGCCGATGCCATGATCGCCAATATGGACCGCCTGCTCGGCGATGATAACCGCACTACCCACCCCAACATCGGCCCCGAGCTGGTCCAGCCGGTCGAGACCGACTCCTACCCGCGCCAGAGCGTGGGCGCCCTGATGACCCGCGGGGTGGTGGCGGTCTCGGGCGCCGCGCCCCTCAGCGACACCACCCACCTGATGCGCTCGCGCGGCATCACTAGCGTGGTGGTCGAGCCCAACGGCACTGGCGAGTGGGGCATCATGACCATGCGCGATGTGCTCAAGAAGATCGTGCGCGACGAGCGCCAGCTCGCCGGCCTGACCGTCGAGGAGATCGCCACCCGCCCCCTGATCACCGTCGGCCCCGAGCTGACCCTCAAAGAGTGCGCCAGCCTCATGCTCGAGAAGAATATCCGCCGCGTGGTGGTGGTGCGCGACGGCGAGCCCGTCGGGATCATCAGCGAGACGGATATTTTCCGCTTCGTCGAGGAGCGGAATTAGAGGGCCTGACCCTACCACTTCAGCGGAGCTTGTAGCCCACTATCTTGACACGCAGCTGACGACGGTGCTCGTCCAGATGGCGGCCGGGCAGGCTCCCGACTTGATCCGCGCTCAGGCGCACCTCGTGTTGAGCCTGAGACGAAGCGCGGCCCGGCACTGCTGCCGGGCCGCGCTTCGTGATGGCCGCGGAGGCGACGGCGTGGGGGCCCCCACGCCC
>CAZKTU010000152.1:0-12656 GCA_964555675.1 uncultured Oscillochloris sp. | reverse complement strand
CGCTGCCGCGCTGCCGGCTTCGCGGACGGGGATTGGGGCTGGCCCCCGACTTGCTCCGCCCTCGGGCCCACCTTTTTTTGCGCCTGAGCTGACGCGCGGCCGGGCTGCTGGGCGGGCCCCCGCTTCGTGATGTCCGGTGGGGCTACGGCGTGGTGCGCACCGTGCCACCGTTCAGTACCAGGCGGTCGGCGAAGAGCATGCCCTCCAGCCGAGCGCCGCTGTTCAGCGTTACCAGGCTCGTCGGCGCCCGCAGCGTGCCGTAGAACGCGGTGACGCCGTTCAACTGCACCGCGCCGCTCGCCACATTCACCTCCAGCCCGCTCGCCGGCCCGCCCATACGCGCGCCGCTGTTCAGCGTGAACCCGCTCGCCAGGTTGATGATCACCGGCCCGACCACCGTCACCTGGCCGCCGTTGAGCGTCAGCCCTTGCAGGTTGTAGACGCTCGGCGTCGTGGCGTTGGGCACGCCCAGCACGAACGACGTCCCGCTGTTGGCGGTCAGCCGACCGTAGGTGCCCGCCGGCAGACTCACCGCCCCTGCGCCGCCGTTGAGGGTCAGGTTGCGGATGGTCGCCGGGTCGCCGAGCGCCTGGCCCGGCCTGTTGACCTGCACAAGGCGCGTGCCCGTCGGGGCCGGCACGCTCGGTACGCTCGGCAGCGCCACCGCGTCGGTGCGGGTGAGCAGCCGCGTCACGTTCGCGCCGCCGTTGAGCGTCAGCAGGTAGCCGCTGGGCGTCGCGCTGCCGCTGCCGGCCACCGTCGACCCGATCGTCCCGCTGTTGCGCACCACGGTCGGGCTGCCCGGCACGAGCAGGTCGCCGGCGACCGCGCCGCCGTTGATGGTCACGGCCTCGCCGCTCAGCAGCCAGAGCGCGCCCTCGACGCGCGAGCCGCTGTTGAGGGTGGGGGCGCGGCGGACGGCGACTACGGCGGCGACGGTGTGGTTGAGGCTGGCCGCCGCGCCGGCAAAGCTGCTGTCGCCGCTGTAGGTCGCGCTGATGGCGTGCGTCGCGACACCCAGGGCGGCGGTGGTGCAGGTCGCGATCCCGCTCGCATCGAGCGGCCGGTCGGCGCAGCCCGCGATCGGCGTCGTGCCGTCCATAAAGCTGACCGTCCCGCCGGGCTGGCCGCTGCCCGGGCTTACGAGCGCGACGGCGGCGGTGAAGGTCACCGGCTGGCCGAACACCGAGGCGCTCGGCGACGCGCTCAGCGCCGTGGTCGTGCTCGCCTTGGCGATGGTCAGCGTGCCCGGCGTATAGCTGAGGCTGTAGTTCGGCGCAGCCGCGCCCGAGCAGGTGATCGGGTAGGTACCGACGGGCGTGTTGCTGCGAATGGGCTGGCCGCTGCCGTCGGTGGCGCTGCAGCTCAGCCCGCTGACCACGGCGCTGGTTTCGCCGTTGACGAGGCCGCTCAGCTGGGCGTCGAAGGCGGGCACCGAGCCGCCATAGGTCATGCTCTTGTCGTTGGCGGTGATCGTCAGCGGCGCCTGGTTGATGGTCAGGGTGCCGGGCACGTAGTCGAAGCTGTAGTTGGCCCCGGCCGCGCCCGAGCAGCTGGTGGCGTAGGTCCCGACTCCGCCGGTATTCGGTGCGACGGTGCAGCTCGCGGGCGTGGTCAGGCTGCTCGCTGTGTCGCTCAGCTTGAAGCCGCTGTAGCTGGGCGTGAGCGCGGGTGCCGGCTGGCCGTAGACGAGGGTTGCGCTGGGGGCGGTGACCGTCAGCTGGGCCGGCACGCTGAAGAAGCGGCGCGTGACCGGCGGGGCGGGATTGTATCCCGCGCTACCGGCCTGGCGGGCGGTGATCTCGCAGTCGCCCACGCCGCTCACCGTCACCGTGGCGCTCCCGGCGTCCGGTTCCCCGCTGCTGTTCGAGAGCGTGCATACGCCTACGGCCGAGAAGGTCACCGGCTGGCCCGACCCGCCACCCAGGGCCCCAACCGTGAAGACTTCGCCATAGCTGCGACCGCTAATAATTAGCGGGAACTCGATGCTCTGCTGGCCCATCAGGTCGAAGGTGAAGGGCCGGGTCACCGTGCCGCCGTCGCCGAACAGGCCCACGATCTCCCTCACGGTGATTGTGCCGTTGTAGACGCCCGGGCTGGTGTAAGTGTACGGGGCAAGGATGGTGTAGGCCAGCTCGCCCGGCACCCTGGTGATGGTGAATGGGCTGACGCCGCCGGGGGGGATGGTGCCGACCGAGCCGTCGCTGCCGATCGTCGCGAAGGACGTCGTGCCGTCGCCCCAGTCCACCGTGACCTGGAACCGGCTCGCGCTGCCGGCGTACCACATGGTGCCCCGGACGGCGACACTGCTCCCCGGGTTTCCGCTCCAGCTGTTGCACGGCGTATTTGGGCTCGTCGCGCAGTCGGGGGCGAGCGCGAAGGTGGGCGGCAGCGACTGAACGGGCACCTGCAGGGTGGTCGTCGCCTGCGCACCGACCGCATCAGTGGCGGTCAGATCGACCTGGTAGGTCCCGCCGGCATTCCAGGTGTAGCTTACCGTGGAGCCGGTGAGGCTGGCGAGCTCCGAGCAGGGGAGGCCGATGACCAGGGCGCAGTCGGTTCCCTTGAAGCTCCAGCGGTAGCTGACCGGTTCAACCGCACCGCCTGGCGCGAAGCCGTTGGCCTCGAGGGTGGCCGGGTTTCCCTCGGCCGCGCCGGTGACGGTGGGCGTACCGGTCGCCGCCTGGAAGCCGCGCAGTCGTGCCGAGTAGTGCTGGCCGTCGGTGCCGATGTACTCGATCGACGTGCTGAGCCCGCAGAAACCGTCCGTGAGGCACGTCTCGGGGCTGATCGTCGTACTGGTGTCGTCTGGGAACGAGAAGGTGAGGAATGAATAGCCGCTGTCCGTGCCGCCGATCAACCAGGCGTTCTGCGCGTTGCCGTCCCAGTCGGTGTAGCCGATGCGCAGGGTCTGGATCGTCGTGCCGTTGCTCTGCGTCACGAACCAGTTGCCGCTCATCCGGACGACCGTCCCCGCGCCGGAAGCGCTGTCCTTCAGGGTAATAGAGGGGACGAGCGTCTCGACGCCGGCGGCGTTCTTCACGATGAACTGCGGGTCGGTGTCGCTGGCCGACGGGATGCGGGTGGGGTTCAGGCATAAGGCGTTGCTGACCAGGCTTGTCTGGTCGGTGCCGATAATCGTCAGCGTGTACATGCCCGGAATAATGTTCGTGTTGTCGCAGCTATTGAGCGAGGGCTCCGGTGTGGTGGCGCCGGCGAACAGGGTGAGCAATGTCGTCGTCGAGTCAGTGTCGTCGATCAGGGTCGTGACGTCGGGCGTGGTTGTCCTGGCCGTGTCGACCAACGTCGCGAGCTTGCCTGGCAGGTTGGCCGCGTCGGTCACGTTGATGCCCACAAGGACCGCGGTGGCGATGGCGGCAATCAACGTAATGGCGAGTGAGAAGGCGCCGACGATTCTGAAGACATTGGCGGCCTGTGAAGCCACGCTGACGGTCCTGGTGCTTGCGTTAAGCGCAAGCTCCACCGCCTCGATCGCCGCTGCGTTGATATAGGCCGCCTGGATCACGGCAGCCGCATAGAGTGCCGAGCTACTGATCACGGCAGACAGGGGCACTGCGACGCCCAGGGCAATGCCCAGGTTGTTAATCCGGGATTGGAACCCTCCGCTGCTCAACAGGGAATAGTGGGCTTTCGCCGTGCCCCATTTCACGAACTCGTCGTAGGAGGGCGTGGGCGGGAGGATGAACCCAAGCACCGGGCCGCTGCAGAGCGGATTGTTGTAGCCCGTGTACTCGCTCTCGTACGGCGCGGGCGAGCGGTAGATGCACCAGCCCTCGGTTGAAATGCCAGGCGCATTGCCAGCGGGGAAGTCGTAGTTCACGACCGGGCCGGACAGGAACGCCTCGATCTGCGCCTTCGTCGGGTTGGTGCTCATCAGCGAGTCGAACTGAAGGCGTCCGAGGCCGGCCCATTTGACGTACTCGCGGGCCGCGTTCACGGCCGATTCCACGTTCTGGCGCTGCGCCATCGCGGCGATCCAGTCGACCGCATTCTGCTGGTCGGCCGTGCGCTCGGCGGCGTCGGTTTTGATGGCACTGACCAGCAGGAGATAGAGCTGGGCCATGACATCGTCGCGACCCCAGGTGCGCACGGCGGCAGCATCCTCGGCCGGGAGCTTATGCAGCTCGAGGACGATCGCGACGGCCTGGTTCTCGAGCGCGCGCAGCGAGGCGACCTGGGCCGGGGTGCTCCCGTACGAGCCGCCGTACCCCAAGTACAGCAGCTCCGCCGGTGGGTACGGCGAGCCACAGAAGCTACCGGGCGGGATCGGAATGAGGTCGCAGGGGTCGATGTTGCCCGTATTTTGCGCGACGGTGGATGGCTTCACGCTGGTAGCGGCGGCGGCATAGGCGGGCCGCGCCTTGGGGAAGAGGGTCAGCACGGTCGCCAGGATCACGAACAGGTTGAAGAGGAGCCGGCGCCGGCGCTTCACGAACAGACCTACCGAATGTAGCGTAGGGGAGGGCATCACTGGTTGCTCCTTCTCTCTTGTACCCGATACAGTGCGGACCAGCGTTGAGTCCGCTTCATCAACGAGCCGGCCGTCGAACCTTCAGCGGCATCGTCAGCTTCTGTTCAGTGCTCCTCTAATGGGGTACAATCGCGTATATCCACGGCGAGCGTCTCAGCGGGGTTCTCAAGGGCGGCGCGCAGAAAGGCGTGCAGCGCCTCCAGCGTGGCGAAGTGGCGCGGCATCTGCGGCTGGCCTACGGGGATGAGCGTGGCCCGCAGCGGGGCCTCGGCCCGATCGCGCCACAGGCGCAGCAAGAAAGACTGGGGCGGGGGGCAGGCCATCGGTGGCTCCTGGTTTCGTGGGCGGGTGGTCTGGAGCCAGCGTACCTGGCGAGCATTGATCCAGCATTGATCCAGCATTGACGCAGCATTGATTCGGGGGGAATCGTGCGCAATACTGTTGTTCCTGGGCTTCGTCTCACCGCCGGCACGCTTGTTTTGCGAGACTTCCGCTTCGCCGAGGGCGGGGCGCTGCCCGAGCTACATCTGCGCTACACCACCCTCGGCACGCTTCGACGCGACTCTGCCGGCCGCGCAACCAATGCGGTATTGCTGCTCCACGGCACCGGGGGCAGCGGGCAAGCCTTCCTGCGCCCGCAATTCGCCGGCGAACTGTTTGGGCCGGGCCAGCTGCTCGACGCCCAGCGCCACTTCCTGATTCTGCCCGACGGCATCGGCCACGGCGGTTCCAGCAAGCCGAGCGACGGGCTGCGGGCAAGCTTCCCGCGCTACACCTACGCCGATATGGTCGCCGCCCAGCACGCCCTCGTCACGCAGGGCCTTGGTGTCGATCGGCTGCGCCTCGTGGCCGGCACCTCGATGGGCGGGATGCAGACTTGGATGTGGGGCTACCTTCACTCGGGGATGGTCGAGGCGTTGATGCCGCTGGCTTCGCTCCCCGTGCAGATCGCCGGGCGCAACCGCATGCTGCGGCGCATGGCGGGCGACGCGATTCGCACTGACCCGGCGTGGCATGCGGGCGACTACGAGACCCAGCCGCCCGGTCTCACGACGGCCATCTATGTGCTGCTGCTAATGGTGAGCGCCCCCGCCCGCTGGCAGCACGAGGCGCCCACCGCCGCCGAGGCCGACGCGCTGTTCGAGCGCATGGTCAGCGAGTACCGGGCCACCCTCGACGCCAACGACCTGCTCTACCAGATCGAGGCCTCCCGTGACTACGACCCCGCGCCGCACCTCGAGCAGATCGCCGCGCCGCTGCTGGCGATCAACTTCGCCGACGACCTGGTCAACCCGCCGGAGTTGGGCGTCCTCGAGCGTGAGATCCGGCGCGTCTCCAAGGGCCAGGCGCTGGTCATCCCGGCGAGTGAGCAGACCCACGGCCACCGCGGCCACTCTTGGCCCATCCTCTGGCGTGAGCACCTGGCCCGGCTGCTCGACCAGCTTCCGCCGAAAATGAGCTCTTGACAATTCCTGGAGCTATGCTAATCTGGAAGAACTTCCATATGGAAACTCTTCCAAGTCAATAGAGGCTATAGGCACCTATGTCGAAGGCGACAATCTACGATGTGGCAAAGGAGGCAGGCGTCGGCATCGGCACCGTCTCCCGCGTGCTTAATGCCTCCGAGCAGGTCAACCCTGACACCCGTGCCCGCGTTTTGGCCGCCATCGATACCCTGGGCTTTGTCCCCAAGTTCGAGGCGCTCGCTCGAGCGCGCAAGCAAGTTGGCCGCATCGGCGTTCTGACACCCTTCTTCACCTCCGACTCGTTCGTGGATCGCCTGCGCGGCGTAGTCGCCACCCTGAACGCGCACCCGTACGAGCTCGTCGTCTACGATGTGGCCTCAGAGGCGCAGCGCGACGGCTATCTGACCAACCTGGCGCTCACCCACCGCGTCGACGGCCTGATCGTCATCGGTCTGCCCTTCGATAGCGCGACCGCTCTGCGCCTGCTGAGCAACAACCTCCCTACGGTGGTCATCCTGCCCGCGAGCGATGTGGTCCACCCCTCGCTCACGCGGATCATCCACGACGACGCCCTCGGCGGGGAGATGGCCGCAGAGTACTTGCTTGCACGGGGCTACAGCCGCCTGGGCTTTATCGGCGATACCGACATCCCCGCCTTCACCGGTACGATCGGCGATCACAAGCTTGGCCGGTTCCGGGAGACCCTCGCTCGGGCAGGCGTCGCACTCCCCGATCGCTATGTGGGCCTCGCCCCATTCGGGATGGAGCCGGCCCGCCAGCAGGCAGACCGCCTGCTCAGTCTTCCAGATCCGCCCACCGCGATCTTCGCGGGGAGCGATACCCAGGCTCTCGGAGTAGTCAGGGCTGCCCGTGAGCGCGGCCTCCAGGTGCCTGGGGATGTGGCTGTAATGGGTTTCGACGACATCGAGCACGCCGAAGCCTTTGGGCTCACGACGATCGATCAGCAGCTCAAGGAGTCGGGCCGGCGCGCCGTCGAAGAGCTGCTCGCGCTCCTCGATGACCCTGAGCGAGCCCCCCAGCAGATCGACCTGCCCTTCTCGCTGAAGGCCCGCGTGACGGCATAACCTCGAGCGTATGCGCCCGAGGGAGAAGCATTACGTTTTTCTCGCTTGGAAGAGTTTCCATGAGCGACTCTATGTGGAAGAGTTTCCAATCAGACTTCTTCTGGGTCCAGTTGGCGGAGGCTTGTCGCTGGCTGAGCCCCTCGCTCTCACTCCAACGCGGAGTGATCCCGCCGCCCTCAGCGCTCTGCGCCACGACTAGGAAGGAGGCACCCTCGGAGCATACCCGGCAGCGCACCATCCCGAACCGACGCAACCGTGTGACGACGATTTAGGAGGAATGCACCTATGCGAGCCAATGGCGTTTCGATGACCGCCCTCATCGTCCTGCTCAGCCTGATCCTCGCCGCCTGTGGCGCGGGAAGCACCCAGAGCCCCACCACCGCCCCCGCTGGGGACGCGCCCGCCCCCACCGCCGCCCCTGCCGCCGCCGCCGCCGGTGCCGACACCGGTACGATCAACATTCTCGGCGCCTACCAGGGCAACGCCGAGGCGGCTTTCACCAAGGTGATCGAGCAGTTCGAGGCCGCCAACCCCGGCATCGACGTCGTCTACAGCGGCGTCGGCGACATCGATACCCAGATTGTCGTCAAGGTCCAGGCCGGCGATATCCCCGATATCGCGGTGCTGCCCCAGCCCGGCGGTATGGCCCGCCTCGCCCGCCAGGGCCAGTTGGCGCCGCTCTGGCCTGAGGCTACCGCCGGCATGGACAAGACCTACGCCCCCTTCTGGAAGGACCTCGGCACCGTCGACGGCGAGCTCTACGGCCTGGTCTACAGCGTCTATCCCAAGGGCTTTGTCTGGTACAACAAGCCAGCGTTCGAGCAGGCCGGCTATAGCATCCCGAAGACCTGGGACGAGCTCACCGCCCTGACGACCAAAATGAAGGAGTCGGGCATCGCGCCCTGGTGCGAGGGGATCGAGGCCGAGCAGGCCACCGGCTGGAAGGGCACCGACTGGATCGAGAACATTATGCTGCGGACCCAGCCGGTCGAGAAGTACGACCAATGGGTCGCCGGCACGCTGCCCTTCTCCTCGCCCGAGGTCAAGAACGCCTTCGAGCTCCTGAGCAAGATCTGGTTCGACCCGACCGAGGTCTACGGCGGCCAGCAGACGATCGTGCTCACCGGCGTCCCCGATGCGGCGAACTTCCTCTTCAACGACCCGCCGAGCTGCTGGCTGCATATGCAGGGCGGCTTCGTGACCGGCTTCTTCAGCGATGCCGTCAAGGCCGACCTCGACAATCAGGTGGGCACCTTCGTGCTGCCCCCCATCGATCCGGCCGTTACGCCCGCCCTGCTGGTGGGCGGCGATACCCTGATGGTCTTCAATGGCAAGGACCGCCCCGAGGTCCGCAAATTTATCGAGTACCTGACGACGGCCGAGTCGACGACCCCATGGATCCAGTCGGGCGGCGCGGTCTTCCCCCACAAGGGCCAGGATTTCAGCAAGTACCCGACGGGGATCGAGGGCACGCTGGCGAAGACGGTCACCGAGGCCGAGGCCGCGCGCTTCGACGGCTCGGACCAGATGGACGCCGCGGTCAATGCGGCTTTCTGGAAGGGCGTGACCGACTGGGCGAGCGGCAACCGTGACCTCGACGGGGCTCTCGCGGACATCGACGCCGCGCAGCCGAAGTGATCCAGGCGAGGTTGGGGCGAGGCGGCTTGGCGCTCGCCCCAGCCCTCACGCCGCCGTACGGAAGATAGCGCAAGGAGGAGTGCAATGGGGCATCAGTCGGTGAAGATGGGGGGAGAGCAAGAGGCGCGGTCGAGGGGGCTGCAGGCCTGGCTCTCGACCACGGCCGGGCGAATCCTGGTCTCGCTGTTCGTGCCGCTCATCACCTTCGTCGTGCTCTGGCAGGTCTTTCTGTTCCTGCGCGACGCGCAGATCCCCCTGTGGATCACCGCGCTGATCGCGATCATCTGGGGCGTCGGCGGCGTGCTCGTGCTCTTCTCGATCTCCAACTATGCTATCGAGCAGCTTCCCAACCTGTGGCGGCGCCGCCTCACGCCCTTCGTCTTCGTCGGGCCGGCGCTGGCCATCCTCACCTGGTACCTCGTCCTGCCCACGCTGCGTTCGCTCTACGCCAGCTTCTTCGACGCCAGTGGCGAGGGCTTCGTCGGGCTCGCCAACTACGTCTACGCCTTCACCAGCCCGGAGATGCTCCAGTCGTACCGCAACAACTTTCTCTTCTGGCTGATCTTCGGCACGGCTTTCAGCGTCAGCTTCGGCCTGTTGATCGCGGTGCTGGCCGACCGGCTCGACCCGCTCTCCGAGCTGATCTGCAAGACGCTGATCTTCATGCCGATGGTAATCTCGGGCGTCGCCGCCTCGGTGATCTGGAAGTTCATCTACGAGTTCCGGCCCCCCGGTGCGCCGCAGATCGGCCTGCTCAACGGCATCATCTCGGCGCTCGGCGGCCAGCCCCAGGGGTGGCTGCTGCTCCAGCCCTGGAACAACCTGATGCTCGTGGCGATCCTGATCTGGTTGCAGACCGGCTATTCCATGGTCATCCTCTCAGCGGCGATCAAGGGCGTGCCGGCCGATCTCTACGAGGCCGGGCGCATCGACGGCGCTACGGAGCTGCAGATCTTCCGCAGCATCACCGTGCCTTCCATCCAGGGTGCGCTCATCACGGTGGCCACCACAACTCTCCTGGGCACCCTTAAGGTCTTCGATATCGTGCAGTCGATGACCGGCGGCAACTTCGGCACCCAGGTGATCGCCAATGTGCAGTTCGTGCAGCTGTTCCGCCTGGTCGAGAATGGGCGCGCGGCGGCGATCGCGATCGTGCTGCTGGTGGCGGTGCTACCCGTGATGTACTACAACCTGCGGCAATTTGGCAACCAGTCGGAGGCATTCTAATGAGCGCACCATCAGTGGCTGTTGGCGGCAGGCGCAGACCCCCACTCCGCCTCGGCAAGATCCTGGTCTATGTGATCATGTTCGTCATCACTGCGCTGTGGGTCATCCCCACCCTCGGCCTGCTGGTCAGCTCCTTCCGCCCCGCCGAAGACGTACGTGGCTCGGGCTGGTGGACGGTCATCACGAACCCGGCTGAGGCGCGTTTCACAACCGACAACTACCGCATCCTGCTGGGCCTCCCCCGCGAGGGCGAGGCGACCTCGGCGGCGCAGTACACGATCGACCTGGGCCGCGCCGTGATCAACACGATCACCATCGCGCTGCCGGCGACGATCATCCCCATCTTGATCGCGGCCTTCGCCGCCTATGGCTTCGCCTGGATCCGTTTTCCGGGGCGGCGGCTGCTCTTCATCATCGTCGTGGCGCTGCTGGTCGTGCCGCTGCAGATCTCGCTGGTGCCGATCCTGCGCGACTATGTGCGGCTCGAGCTGGGCGGGACCTACCTGGGTGTGTGGCTGGCCCATACCGGCTTCGGGTTGCCGCTGGCCGTCTATCTGCTCTACAACTACATTTCGACCATCCCGCGCGACATCTTCGAGTCGGCCTTCCTCGACGGCGCGACCCACTTCACGATCTTCACCCGCCTCATCCTGCCGCTCTCGGTGCCGGCTCTCGCCTCGTTCGCGATCTTCCAGTTCCTCTGGACCTGGAATGACCTGCTCGTGGCCCTGGTCTTCCTTGGGGCCGAGCCGCAGGTGCAGGTGCTGACCCAGCGGCTCCTGGGCCTGATGGGGCAGTACGGTCAGGATTGGCACCTGCTTACGGCGGGGGCGTTCATCTCGATGATCCTCCCACTGATCGTCTTCTTCGCGCTGCAGCGCTTCTTTGTGCGCGGCATGATGGCCGGCTCGGTCAAGGGCTAAATGCTCGCAAGCGACGCTTGCGGCAGCCTATAGGACATAGGGGGTTTTCAGGGAGGGCAGGCCCTCCCTGAGACCCTCACCAGGGGAGGAGTATGGGATGGCTCCGCTAACATGGTGGCAGCGGGCGGTGTTCTACCAGATCTACCCCCGCAGTTTCGCCGACGCCAATGGCGACGGCATCGGCGACTTTGCGGGGATCACGGCCAGGCTCGAGTACCTGCGCGACCTGGGCGTCGACGCGATCTGGCTCTCGCCCCACTACCCATCGCCCTTCCTCGATTGCGGCTACGACATCTCAGACTACACTGAGGTCGCCCCCGAGTACGGCACGCTCTGGGACTTCAGCCGCTTCCTGCAGAAGGCCCATGCGTGTGGCCTCCGCGTCATCCTCGACCTCGTGCTCAACCACAGCTCGGACCAGCACCCCTGGTTCAAAGAGGCGCGCTCGGGCCGCGATAGCCCAAAGCGCGACTGGTACATCTGGCGCGACCCGGCCCCAGACGGCGGTCCGCCCAACAACTGGGCCTCGATCTTCGGCGGCTCGGCTTGGGCCTACGATGAGGCGAGCGCTCAGTACTACTACCACGCCTTCCTTCCCGAGCAGCCCGACCTCAACTGGCGCAACCCGGAGCTTAAGGCTGCCATGTGGGACGCGGTGCGCTTCTGGCTCGAACTCGGCGTGGACGGCTTCCGCCTCGACGCTATTGCTACGATCTTCGAGCACCCCGACCTCCCCAACCACACCTTGCCCATCAGCCCGGATGACCTCCTCGACGCGAACATGCTGGCGTGGGACGACTACTGGCAGCTCCTGCAGTTCCAGCTCCAACAGCCAGGGATACACGAGCTGATGCGCGAGCTACGGGCGCTGGTCGATAGCTACCCGGGCGACCGGGTGCTGGTGGGCGAGGACGAGGACTTCGCCTTCCATGGCTCGGGCGACGACGAGCTGCACCTGGTCTTCAACTTCCCGCTCCAGCGGGCGCAGCGCATCACGCCCGCCCACGTCCGCGCCAACCAAGCGCAGCGCCTGGGCGCCCTGCCACTCGGGGCCTGGCCCTGCAACACCCTCGGCAACCATGACGCGTCGCGGGTCTGGAGCCGCTACGGCGACGGTCTGCACGACGACGCCCTCGCGCGCTTACACCTGGCGCTGCTGCTGACGCTCAAGGGCACGCCATTCCTCTACTACGGCGAGGAGATCGGCATGGCCGACCTTCAGCTGAGCGAGCTGGGCCAGTTGCGCGACACCAACGCGATCAACCAGTACCACGCGCTGACGGGGCGGCGGGGCCTGAGCCCCCAGGAGGCATTGCGGGAGGTGCTGGCAAGCACCCGCGATCGCTGCCGCAGCCCCATGCAGTGGAGCGATGCGCCGAACGCCGGCTTCTGTGCGGCCGGGGCAAACCCCTGGCTGTCGCTCCACCCCGCCTATCGCGACGGGGTGAACGTCACCGCACAGGCCGATGACCCGACCTCGCTCCTCTCGTTCTACCGACGCCTGCTGGCGCTGCGTCGCGCCACCCCGGCCCTCGTCGCCGGCGATTTCGCGGTCCTAGAGCCCGATAGCGAGGCGTACCTGGCCTTTCTCCGGCACGACGCTGGCAGCGGGCAGCGCTGCCTGGTGGTGCTGAACTTCTCGCCCGAGTGGCAGGAGCTTCCACTCGACCCCGCTCTCGGGCCCGTATCCCTGCGCTATTCGAGCGAGGGCCGCGCGGCCCAGGAGCATCAGCAGCTGCGCCTGGCCCCGTTCGAGATTCTCATCCTCGATGTGGACGCTCTGGGCTGACCGGGCGCTTTTTCGTAGGGTGAGACCCTACCACCC
>CAZKTU010000151.1:0-15521 GCA_964555675.1 uncultured Oscillochloris sp. | reverse complement strand
GTGCGCTCGATGATGGCGCCGAAGGGCGGGAGGGCGCCGCGCTCAGCTCCGCTTGGGCCGTGACGATACACCGGCACCACAGGCCCCGAGTGGGGGGCCGGCGTGCGCCACTCGCCCGCGAGGTTGACGGTGACGCAGAGCTGCTCCGCTCCCAGCCTCCGCCAGTAGCGCACGACCCGATCGGCCCCGCTCGGCACAAAGACGACCTCACCCTGGCGCAGTGCCGGATAGCGGGCCCGTAGCCCGAGCAGCGCCCGGTAGTGGGCGAGGATGGACGAGTCGGCCGGCGGTCGGCCGAGCGCAAAGGGCTCAAACAGGCTCTCCCAGCTCTGCCAGCCCGGCTCCTCGAACTCCTGGCCCATCAGCAGCATCGGCACCCCGTCGAGAGTCAGCAGCACCGCGGCCGCGGCGGCGTGGAGCTCGCGCCCATAGTAGCGCCACGCCCGGCCCTGCTCTTTCTCCTCGAGCCAGCGCATGCGCAGGGCGCCCCGCGGGAAGCTGTAGGTCGCCTCTTCCCAGTAGCGCTGGAGGGTCAGCGGCTCGGCCTCGCCGCGAGCGATCAGGCTAATGAGCTCGCGCACGCCGCCCTCGTAGGTCAGGTCGCAGGCCCCGAGGTGGTGCAGCTCGTCGTAGGACTGCGAGATCAGGGCGAGCTCGGGGCGGACGGCGGCCAGCGCGGCGCGAATCTCGCGCAGGAAGTCGAGCGGGGCGAGGTCGGAGTCGTCGAAGCGCAGCCCATCGAGCTCGTAGCACGTCACCCAGCCGAGCAGCGCGTCGATCAGGTAGCGGCGCAGGGCCGGCTGGGCGAAGTCGAAGCCGGCGAAGGCCGGGCGCCCGGGCACGTGGTAGGTGACCCGGCCTGCAGCATCGCGCTGGAACCAGTCGGGGTGCTGTTCGGCGAGCGGGCTGTCGATGCTGCTTCGGTTCAGGGTCCAGTCGAGGATCACGCGCAGCCCATACCCGTGGGCCTCGTCCACCAGCGCCCGCAGCTCGTCCGGCGTGCCCAGGGCCGCGTCCAGGGCGAGGAAGTCGCGCACGGCGTAGGGGTCGCCGAGGCTGCCGCTGCGGTGGAGCAGGCCCACTGGCTGTACGGGCATCAGCCAGAGCGCGGTCGCGCCGAGCTCACGCAGGTAGGGTAGTCGCTCGCGCACGCCGCCCAGCCCGCCCACCGCCCGCGCCGCCAGCTCGTAGATCACGGCGTCGCGTAGCCACGCGGGGCCGGGTGTGGCGGCGTAGTCGCGGTAGAGCGGGCCGGGTCGGCCGGGGCCAAACTCGCCCTGGCGGACGTACAGCTCGCCCGCCTCGGTCAGGGTGAAGCAGGAGTTGCCCTGGCCGTCCTCGGAGACCCAGGGGTTGGCCGGGTCGCGCACCCACTCCTCGCCGTCGAGCACGTATTTGTAGAGGTGGCGGCCGGGCGCGATCGGCAGGGTGACCTGCCAGTGGCCGCTGTCGAGCTGCCGGAGCGGGGTCTGCTCGCCGCGCCAGCTGTTGAACGTGCCGGCCACTGCCACGCTGCGCCGCGGCCGATCGGGCGCGAACGTGAAGGTGACGCCCCTGGGGTCGCTGGCGCTGCGCTCGAGCATACAACCTCTCTGTGCTCTAGTCCTACGCGCGCTGGAGGCGGCTGAGCGCCGCGTCTGTCTCCTCGACGAGGGTCGTAAGCAGGGTGGCGGCGGTGCTGTGGCGCAGCAGCCGTGTCGACTGGCCGGCCCACATCGCGATCAGGTCGGCGCGGCCCTGCGCCAGCGCCGCTTTGCGGATATGCTGCATGATCCAGCCCTGGGCGGGGTACGGCGCCGTGCGGCCCTCCTCCGCTCGCAGCTGCTCGAGCAGCTGGTTGGTCAGCCCACGGGCGAGGCGCCCCGAGAACAGCCGCGTGAGCACCGTATCGTGCTCGCCCGCGCCAAGCAGCCGCGCTCGGTGCGCCGCCGGCGCGCCCGACTCGTCGCAGGCGAGGAAGGCCGTGCCGATCTGGACGCCCTGCGCGCCCAGGGCCAGAGCGGCAGCCACCCCCCGCCCGTCGGCAATCCCGCCGGCCGCGATCACCGGCACGCTGACCTGGTCGACGACCTGCGGGACGAGGGCGAGGGTGCCGACCAGCGACTCCTCGGCCGGGCGGAGAAAAGCCGCCCGGTGGCCGCCGGCCTCAAAGCCGGAGGCGACGACCATATCCACCCCTGCCGCCTCGAGGGCCTGCGCCTCGGCGACGGTCGTAGCGGTGCCGACCACGATCATGCCGGCCCGCCGACACGCAGCGATCACATCGGCAGGCGGGACCCCAAAGATGCAGCTAAACACTGGCGGCCGCGCTTCCAGCAGCGCGTCGATCTGCTCGGCGAAGGTATAGCCAAAGCGTTCGGGGTACTCCGGGGGGTCGATCTGCAGCGCCGCGAAGAGGGGCAGCAGCGGCGTGAGGTGGGCGCTGAAGGCGGCGCGGTCGAAGCCCGCGAGGGCTTCATCGTGGTTCGAGACCCACAGATTCAGCGCAAAGGGCTTGTCGGTCAGCCCGCGGATCTGGCGGGCGACCTGGAGGATCTGATCGGGCGACAGGTTATTGGCGCCAAACGAGCCCAGACCGCCGGCGTTCGAGACTGCGGCGACCAGCTCGGGCGTAGACAGGCCGCCGCCAAACGGCCCCTGCACGATTGGATAGCTCGTTCCGAAGCGCCGGCTCACCGCGGTACTTGTCCACATGGTAGGCTTCCTCCTCTGACGTAGGGTCGCAAGCACAGGTGTGGGCATAGCGCCATTATAGGGCACAGATCTCTGCCGAGTAGCGCCCGCTGCACACCCGCGAGGCCCGTATCACCCTGGTACCAAGAAGGTGTTAGACAGCGGCCCCTGGTGGCGGTATGCTGATCTGAAAGGCCCGTACATCTCGCCCGACGCCGCGCTGCGGCCCTGGTCTTGCAACAGCGCAGGTGCAGCCATAGTGATGAACCAGCGCGGAGGCCGGCTGCCGGCAAGCTCCGCCTGTTCGAGCATCGCAAGCGGATCAATGACGCTCCGGAGGTGTGGCGATGGGAGTTATTCAGGAGCTCGAGCGGCCGGCCATGCACGCGGACTTCCCTCGCGCCGAGGTCCTGGCCGACTACAGGCTGGCCTGGCTCAGCCGCCAGGTGAGCCTGATCGGCCGCCGCGAGGTGATGAGCGGCAACGCCAAGTTCGGCATCTTCGGCGACGGCAAAGAGGTCGCCCAGCTGGCCCTCGCCCGCGCCTTCCGCCCCGGCGACACTAGGGCCGGCTACTACCGCGACCAGACCCTGCTCTTCGCGCTCGGCCTGCTCACCCCCCAGCAGTTCTTCGCCCAGCTCTTCGGCCACGCCGACGTCGCGGCCGACCCCGCCACGGCCGGGCGCACCATGAACGCCCACTTCGCCACCCGTCAGCTCGACGCCGCGGGCCGCTGGCTCTCCCAGACCGACGCCCCCCAAAGCTCGGCCGATATCTCGCCCACCGCGGGCCAGATGCCGCGCCTGGTCGGCCTGGCCTACGCCTCGCGCCTCTACCGCGAGGTCGAGGCCCTGCGCGGGCTCACCCAGTTCTCGCGCGGCGGCGACGAGGTCGCCTTCGGCACGATCGGCAACGCCAGCTGCGCCGAGGGCTTCTTCTGGGAGGCGCTCAACGCGATCGGTCTGCTGCGCGCCCCCGCCGTGATCTCGATCTGGGACGACGGCTATGGCATCTCGGTGCCCAACGAGCAGCAGATCTGCGGCAGCGACCTCTCGGCCCTGCTCGCCGGCTTCCAGCGCCGCGCCGGCTGCGACCAGGGTTTCGAGCTCTATACCGTGCCCGGCTGGGATTACCCCGCCATGCGCGCGCTCTACGCCGAGGCCGCCGCCCGCGCCCGCGCCGAGCACGCCCCGGCACTCATCCACGTCACCGAGCTGACCCAGCCCCAGGGCCACTCGAGCTCGGGCAGCCACGAGCGCTACAAGTCGCGCGCCCGCCTCGACTGGGAGCGGGCCCACGACCCGCTGCCCCTGATGCGCGCCTGGATCATCGAGTCTGGCCTCGCCGACGGCTCCGTGCTCGATGCCCTGGAGGCAGAGGCCCGTGACGAGGCCGAGGCCGCCCGCGAGCGCGCCTGGCAGGCCCTGCAGGAGGGCCCGCGCGCCGAGGCCCGCGAGCTTGTCGGCCTGCTCACCGCCCTCGCCCCCGCGACCGAGGCCCCCGAGCAGCTGCGGGCTACGGCCGAGGGCCTGGGCGCGTCCGCGAAGCCCCTGCGCCGTGAGCTGTTGGCCGCGGCCCACGCCGCCCTTGTGGACACCAGGGGCGCGCAAAGCCCCGCCCGCGATGCCCTGGCCGCCTGGCGCGATGCCCAGATGCGCGCCGGGCGCGAGCGCTATGGCTCGCACCTCTACCGCGAGGGCGCCGGCTCGGCCCTGGGCATCGCGCCCGTCCCCGTGCGCTACGCCGCCGCGCCGCCCGAGGTGCGCGGCTTCGAGGTGCTGCGGGCGGCCTTCGACCACTGGCTGGCCCGCGACCCGCGCGTCTGCATCTTCGGCGAGGACGTGGGCGCCCTGGGCGATGTCAACCAGGGCACCTCGGGCCTACAGGCGAAGTACGGCCGGCTGCGCGTGAGCGACACGGGCATCCGCGAGGCGACGATCATCGGGCAGGCCATCGGCCTGGCCGAGCGCGGTCTGCGCCCGATCGCCGAGATCCAGTACCTCGACTATATCCTCTACGCGATCAGCCCCCTGAGCGACGACCTGGCGACCCTTCACTGGCGCACCCACGGCGGGCAGGCCGCCCCGGTGATCGTGCGCACGCGCGGGCATCGCCTGGAGGGCGTCTGGCACGCCGGATCGCCCATGGGCGCCCTGATCCACACCCTGCGCGGCATGCATATCTGCGTCCCACGCGACATGACCCGCGCGGCGGGCTTCTACACCACCCTGCTGCAGGGCGAAGAGCCGGCCCTGGTGGTCGAGGTGCTCAACGGCTACAGGCGGCGCGAGCCCATGCCCGAGAATGTTGGCGCCTATAGCATCGCCCTGGGGGTGCCCGAGGTGCTGCGCCCCGGCGCCGACGTCACCGTCGTCACCTACGGGGCCTGCTGCGCCGTCGCCCTCGAGGCGGCCGCGGCCCTCGAGCGGGTCGGCGTCGATCTGGAGGTGATCGATGTTCAGACCCTGCTGCCCTTCGACATCAGTCACAGCATCCTCGCGTCGCTCAAGAAGACCAGCCGGGTGATCTTCCTCGACGAGGATGTGCCGGGCGGCGCGACCGCCTACATGCTCCAGCAGGTCCTCGAGGTGCAGGGCGGCTACTGGCACCTCGACGCGCCGCCGGTCACCCTCACCGCCCGGCCCCACAGGCCGGCCTACGGAAGCGATGGCGACTACTTCTCGAAGCCCAGCGCCGACGACCTGTTCGACGCCGCCTACGGCCTTATGGCCGAGGCCGACCCGGCCGGCTTCCCGCCGCTCTGAGGCCCTCGCCGTCACTCCGCCGCCCGCACGTCTGATACGCGATTTGCACGACGGCTCGATCGGCGCTACTCTTAGCCCACATGCGTCGATGCATCCATTGTGGGGTGGCGTCATGCTGCGTCTGCTGCCGACACCGATCCTCGGGGTCATTGGGGTCGTCGCCTTCTCGCTCAATACGGTCTTCTGGGCTCTCCCCCTCTTTGTCGTGGCCCTCGTCAAGCTGCTCGTGCCCGTCCCGTCTGTGCGCCGGCAGCTCTCGCTGCTGCTCACCAAATTCGCCGACGGCTGGATCGCCGTCGATAGCTGGATGATGCGGTCTATCCAGAAGGCGCCGTTCGAGGTGAGCGGCCTCGAGGGGCTCGACCCCAACTGCTACTACCTGATCTGCTGCAACCACCAGTCCTGGGTCGATATCCCCGTCCTCCAGCGCGCCTTCTTCAGGCGCATCCCTTTTATCCGCTTCTTCCTCAAGCAGGAGTTGATCTGGGTGCCGGTGCTGGGCCTGGCCTGGTGGGCCCTCGACTTCCCCTTCATGAAGCGCTACTCGCCCCAGTACCTCCTGAAGCACCCCGAGAAGCGCGGCGAGGATGTGCGCACCACCCGCAAGGCCTGCGAGAAGTTTCGCCACACCCCCACCTCAATCCTCAACTTCCTCGAGGGGACCCGCTTCACGCCCGAGAAGCACCGCGAGCAGGACTCGCCCTACGCCCACCTGCTGCGCCCCAAGGCCGGCGGCCTGGCCAGCGCCGTCGGGGCGATGGGCGATATGTTCGCGGCTGTACTTGACGTAACAATTGTCTACCCCGACGGGCCGGTCGAGCTCTGGGGCCTGCTGAGCGGCCAGTTGGGTCGGGTCGTGGTTCACATCGAGCAGCGCCCGATCCCTCGGGGCTGGATTGGCGCCGACTATGCGGCCGATCTTGCTTTCAGGAACGCGTTCAAGGGCTGGGTTCGCGAGATCTGGGAGGAGAAGGACGCCCTGATCGACACAGTACTCACATCGGGCGGGCGCCGCGACGATTGAGGAGCCCACATGCAGAGTGTCAGCTTTGACCGGGCCGCGTCATTCTACGACGCGACCCGCGGCTATGCGCCCGGCACCGCCGAGCGCATCTGCGCCGCGATCGTCGCCCGCACCGGCGCGACCGCGACCACCGCCTTTCTCGAGCTGGGTGTCGGCACGGGCCGGATCGCCTTGCCCTTTCTCGCCGCCGGCCACAGCTATGCCGGCGTCGATCTGTCGTCGGCCATGCTCGCCGTGCTGCGCGACAAGGCCCGCGCGATGCCGCGCCCGCCCCTGCTCGTCCTGGGCGATGTGACCCGCCTGCCCCTGGCGGCGGCGAGCTTCGATGTGGCGATCGGCGTACACGTGCTGCATCTGGTGGCCGACTGGCGCGCGACCCTGGTCGAGGCCCGCCGCGCCCTGCGCCCCCGCGCCCACCTGCTGCTGGCCGGCGATGTCGGCGCAGAGGAGCTCGCGGAGCGCGAGGCCGTCGAGCTGAGCCCACCCCTGCAGGCCCAGAAGGCCTGGCAGGCCGCCCTGGCCGAGCTCGGCCTGCACGGGCGCGAGGGCCAGCCGGGGATCAGGCCCCACGACCCGGCCGTGGTCGAGTTCCTGGTGGGCCTCGGCGCCACCGTCGAGGACGCCGACCTGGCCGAGTATGAGCGCCTGCCCCTCTCGGCCCGCGACGTCGTGCGCGGCTACAGCGAGCGCATCTACAGCTCGGACTGGGCTCGCCCCGCCGAGCAACACGCCGCCGCCGTCGCCCGCCTCGAGCGCTGGCTCGCCGAGGAGTGCGCCGACCCCGATACGCCCCATGTCCGCAAAGGCCGCTTCCGGGCGCTCCTCGCCACCTGGTCGTGAGCGGGGTGCGCCAATGGCCGAGCTGACGCTCCACGACGTTGCGCTCAGCTATGCCGGCCAGGCCGCGCCCGCGGTCGAGGCGGTCAGCTTTACGGCGGCCCCGGGCGAGCTCTTCGCCCTGCTCGGGCCCTCGGGCAGCGGCAAGTCGAGCGTGCTGAAGCTGATCGCCGGCATCGAGACGCCGAGTCGCGGCGAGATCAGCCTGGGCGGCGCCAGCCTGCTCGGCGTCCCCGCCCACAGGCGCGGCGCGGTGCTGATGTTCCAGCGGGCCTACCTCTTTCCCTACCTGAGCGTGGCCGACAATGTCGCCTTCGGCCCGCATATGCGCGGCGTGGCCAGGCCCAGGCGTGTGGCCGAGGCCGAGGCCATGCTCGAGCTGGTGGGCCTGCCCGGCTACGGCTCGCGGCGGCCGGCAGCCCTCTCGGGCGGCGAGCAGCAGCGCGTGGCCCTCGCCCGGGCCCTGGTCACTCGCCCGCGCCTGCTCCTGCTCGACGAGCCCTTCAGCAGCCTTGACCCCGCTGTGCGCCAGGGGCTGCAGGAGGCCGTGCGGCGCATCCAGCGCGAGCAGGCCCTGACCACCGTGCTGGTGACCCACGACCTGGGCGAGGCCGTGGCTATGGCTGACCGAATGGGCATCATGACCGCGGGGCGTCTGATCGCCCAGGGTTCGCCACGCGAGCTCTACGAGCGCCCCCCCAGCCGCGCGGCGGCCCGCTTCATGGGCGTGAGCGCGTTTCTCGATGGCTCACTCGCGGGCGGGGTCCTGAGCACGGCGACGGGGCCTCTCGTCGTGACGGCGGCGGGCGGGCCGCGCCGGGCCACCTTCGCGATCCGGCCCGAGCGGGTACGCCTGGCCGAAGGGCCCGGCCCCAACTGCCTCGCGGCCAGCCTGCGCGGGCTGATCTACCGGGGCGACTATAACGAGCTCGAGCTCGATCTGGGCTTCACCACGCTGCGGGCGCGCCTGGCGGACCTACCGGCGGGGCTTGCGCCCGGGGCGCAGCTCTACGCGCGGCTGCCGGCCGAGGATCTCTTCGAGCTCGAGGGCTGAGCTGTGACACTCCCTGACACATGGGCGCGCTACAATGGGTATAACGAACATATGTTCGTATCGCCCGCGCCCGGCTCAGAAGGAGGACACCGGATGCCGCTCCAGGATGTCTACGCCGCCCTCGACGAGCTCCATGGCTACGTCAGGCGCCATGTGGTCGCCGGCTACCTGGCGCCCGACGAGATCGCCCGTTTCGCCTGCGAAGTCTTCGCCGACGAGCTCGACCCCGCCGTACTGCGCCACCACGCGGCGCGCTATGTGCGCGAGATCGCTGCCGAGTACAGGGCCGAGCAGAGCGCCTGGCCGCCCGTGACCGATAACGAGCGGCTCGACGCCGCCTTCGCCGCCCTCGAGCGCGCGGGCATCGTCTGTCGCCAGAACTTCAGCTGCTGCGGCACCTGTGGCGCGGCCGAGATCTGGGACGAGATGGCCGCCGTCGAGGACGCCGGCGCGCCGGTGCTCGGCTACGCCTTCTTCCACCTCCAGGACACCGAGGCCGCCGTCGAGGGCGACGGCCTCTATCTGAGCTACGGCGCCGTGGTCGAGGGCGCCGAGGGCGCCGAGGCCGTCGGCCGCGCCGTGGTCGCCGCCCTCGAGGCCAAGGGCCTCACCACGGTGTGGGACGGCCACTGGTCGCGCCGCATTTTCGTGCAGCTCGCGTGGCAGCGCCGGGCGTAGGGGGGCCTATGGCCGCGCGGCCAGGGTGCGCTGGATCTGGTCGAGGTGGCCCTCGCCGTGGGCGACGTACGAGCGCAGGATCGAAGCGAGGCTCATGGGCCCGTATTCGGCGTGGAGGCCCTCGCGGGCCCAGGCCTCCTCGGGGAGGTTGCGCCAGAAACGCGCCCAGCGCGTGTGGAGGCCGTGCAGCATGGCGAGGGAGACGGCAATGTCGGCCTCCGCGCCGTCCGGCAGGGCGGCCCAGGCGTCCTGGTCATAGGGCTTGAGCGGCGGGCGCTCTTCGGTCATGATCAGCTTACAGCGGATGTAGCTGTTCATATGCGAGTCGACCAGGTGGTGGACATTCTGGGCCACGCTCCACTCGCCCGCCAGGTAGGGCGTGATCAGCTCGTCGGGGCCTAGCCCCGCCACCAGGGCCTCCAGCTGGGCGGGCAGGGCGGCCAGGGCATCGATCAGACCGGCGCGCTCGGGGGTCATAGAAGTATTCCTTACAACTGGTGTAACCCTACGCCTCGGCGGCGACCGCCGCCCCGAGCTCCTCGCCGTGGGGCTTGAGGCCAAAGGTGAGTAGCAGCATAACCACCATGATCGCCGCGGCGGCCATGTAGGCCGCGGCGAGGCCGGCCATGCCGCCGCCGCGGGCGTCCGAGACGGCCCCGAGGGCCGCCACCACCAGCAGGTTGCCCACGCTGATCCCGACGTTGACCAGGCCCTGGGCGGCGGCCCGCTGCTCGGGGCCCACCTCGTTGAGCACGATCGTGCGCAGGGTGCCGCCCACCACGATGCCGACGCCAAGGCCGACCAGCATGCTCGCGGGCATGAAGATCCACAGGCCCGGACCCGCCCCGGTGAAGGCCAGCAGCGCCGAGCCGAAGGCGAGGGTCGCGAAGCCGATCAGCATCACCAGGCGCGAGCCGATCGTATTCAGCAGCCTGCCGAAGAGCACCGAGCCGACCGAGGAGGCCAGCACCAGGGGGATGAGCAGCAGCCCCGCCTGCTCGGCGGGCACGCCCAGGCCCGCCACGGCCACCGAGGCGATGAAGATCACGCTGCCCATGCCGAAGCCCGCGCCGATACAGAGGAGGTAGGTCAGGCTCAACTGGCGCGTGCTGAACAGGCTCAGGGGCACCACGGGTCGCTCGGCGCGTCGCTCGACCACGACCAGCAGGGGCAGCCCCAGGGCGGCCACGGCCAGCAGGAACGGCCAGAGGGTCAGGCCGAGGGCCTGGTCGAGGACCCTGTTGATGCCCAGCACCAGGCAGGTCAAAATGAGCGCCATCAGGCCGATCCCGGCCCAGTCGATCGGCGCTGGCGCCCCGCTCGGCCTGGCGGCCGGCAGCGAGCGGGCGCCCATCCAGAGCACCACGGCGGCCACGGGCAGGTTGATCAGGAAGATCCACTGCCACGCGAGCACCAGCAGGATGAGCGAGGCCACCAGCGGGCCGAGCAGGAAGGCCATGCCGAAGGTGGCCCCGATTAGGCCGAGGGCCTTGCCGCGCTCGGCCTGGGGAAACGAGTCGCCCACCACGGCGCTGGCCGTGGGCGTGACCCCGCCGGCGCTGAAGCCCTGGATGGCCCGCCCGACCAGCACGACCCAGAAGGCCGGGGCCAGGGCGATCACCAGCGAGCCTAGCGCGAAGCCCGCCACACAGAGCAGGTAGACCGGGCGGCGGCCGTAGCGGTCGCTCATGGCCGCCATGAGGGTGGTGCTGCTCAGGGTGAACAGGCTGAAGACGATGGTCACCATCCCGATCTGGCTATTGTCCACGCCGAAGGCGTCGCGCAGCGCCGGGATGGCCGGGGCGATGATTGCCGCGTCGAGGGCGGCCATAAAGACGCCGATGAAGAGCACCGTGAGGATGCGGCGGCGCACCAGCGTGTCGTCGGCCGTGGCGTTCAACGTGGTCATTGGGGCCTCCTGCTACGGTTGTGCCGGGGCCCATTATAGCCGAATTCGGGCAATTGGTCAGCGCTGACTACAGAAGGAGGCGTGGAGGGCCAGGCCCTCCACATCCACCCTTAGCGCTGGGTGAAGCCGTCGCCGTCGGCGATCAGCTCGAGGCGATTGCCGAAGGGGTCGGCGGCATAGATGCGCCGTCGGCCCAGCTCGGCGTCGTCGTCTTTGAGGGGGACGTCCGCGGCGCGCAGGCGCTCGACCAGGGCGTCGAGGTCGGCCACCAGCAGGGCCGGGTGGGCCTTGCGCGCCGGCGCGAAGGGCTCCTCGACGCCGAGGTGGATCTGGGCGCCCGGCGCCTCGAACCAGCAGCCGCCCCGCCCTGCTAGCGGCGCCGGCTTCGCCAGCTCGCGCATCCCGAGCAGGCCCTGGTAGAAGGCTCTGGCCTGCTCCTCGCCCCCCGCCGGCATGGCAACCTGCACATGGTCAAGCCCGCGAATCATCGTCCCCCCTACCGCTGCTCAGCCCTTACCCGCCAGCCCCGACCAGCCCCAGCGTGCGCCCGCCCAGGCGCGGCAGCTCGTAGCGCAGCTGGTCCTCGATCAGCAAACGGGCCATGCTGAGGGGATGAAAGAACTCCGCGACCGGGGTCGCCCCATTGAAGATACCGATGTAGCGGCTGGAGATCTCGGGCCTGCGCGCGATCGCCTTCAGGAAGGGCGTGCCGAGATCGATCCCGCTCTGGGCGATGCCCGCGAGCCGCTCGCCCATGGCCATCATATCGTAGAAGGGCCGGGTGTAGGCGTCGCGGCGGCGCTGGTAGTCGGCCATGGCCCCCATCCAGTCCGAGCGGCGGCGCGTGCGGGCCCAGGCCTCGGCGACGAGCTCGGCGCTGCGCAGGGCGTTGTTGATGCCCTGCCCGGTGATCGGGTCGACATAATGGCCGGCATCGCCGATCAGGGCCCAGCCGGGGCCATAGCTCTGGCGGTAGAAGCTGTCGACCGGCGCCTGGCCCATGATTGGCGTGGCCCGCTCGGCCGAGGCCAGACGCTCGGCCAGCTCGCCGATCGCCGCCCAGGCCGCCCGCATGGTGCCCTCGGGGTCCTTGCGGGCCTCGTCGAACTGCTCGCCCGGCACGCCCACCGAGACCACCGTCAGGCCGTCGTCGGCGTCGAAGACCAGGATGCCCGTCTTGCGGTCGGGGTGCCCATAGACGACCGCACTGGGCGCCGGCAGGGGCCTCACGCCGCGGTAGTAGGCGTAGAAGATCGCGGTGCGGCCCTTCGTGCTCGCGTAGAGCGGCGCCTCGACCTGGCGGGCGACCAGCGAGCGCTTGCCGTCGGCGCCGATCACCCCGCGCGCATAGATCGTCTGCTCGGGGCCGCCGCCCTGCCGCCCGCGCACGCCGACCACCCTGCCCTCGCCCCAGGCCAGGCCCCGCACGTCGAAGCCGTGGCGCACGGTGACGCCCGGCTGCCGCTCGACGACCGCGCTGATCGCCGCGTCGAGGCGCTCGCGCCGGATCGAATAGGCGTAGTCGCGCCCGTAGGCCATCGGCAGGCGGGCCACCAGGTCGAGGTCGCTCGCCGGCAGGCGCGAGCCGTAGTGGGTGATGCGCGGCGCGCCGAGCGCCTCGACCGCCTCGAGGGCCCCGATCCGCTCGAGCATGGCCATGCTGTTGCCGTAGAAGATCGGGCAGGAGACTGTCGGGGCGGGCATGCGGGCCTTCTCGAGAACCAGCACCCGCTCGCCCTGGCGCGCCAGGTGGGCAGCCGCCGCCAGCCCAGCCACGCGCCCGCCCACGATGATCGCGTCAAACTCCTCAGCCATCACTACTCTGTCTCTAGCCGCCCGCGGCGGGTTGTCTCTATTGAAGCTCGCTCTGGTACTCTACCCCCAGTGCAACCGCCGCGCAAGGCGAGGTTTGCCCCCCAGTTGCGCCCGAAGGCCCGGTATGGCACAATTGTTCCCATGGCCAACGTGGGACAGACCGTGCATCTGCGTCAGCCCGCCCCCCCCGACTGCGGCGTCGCCTCCGGCGATCTGCTGGGGGCCCGCTTTCGCCTGGGCGCCGTAGTCGGCCACGGCGGCCAGGCCGTGGTCTTCGCCGCCGCAGACCTGGCTCGCTCGGGCGCGGCCGTGGCCGTGAAGGTGGCCCGCCGCGACCTGGCCGCCGATGCCCGCGCCGAGGCCGAGGCCGTGCTGCGCTGGGAGGCTGGTCTGCTGCGCCGCCTGCGCCACCTCGCCTTGCCCCGCCTCCACAGGCTCGAGAGCGGCCCGCGCGCCACCTGGCTCGCCCGCGACCTCGCCCCCGGCGAGCCCCTGCTGGCCGTCGCCCGCCGCGGCCCCCAGGACCAGCGGCGCGTCCAGGCCTGGGCGACCCAGCTCTGCGACCTGCTCACCTACTTGCACACCCGCGATGTGCCGATCGTCGTGGGCGACCTGAAGCCGGCCAACCTGGTCCTGCGCCCCGATGGCTCCCTCGCCCTGATCGACCTGGGCGCGGCCCACACCCTGACCCGCCGCCCGCCCCGCACCCCGCGCCCGCGCCACGGCACCCCCGGCTACGCGCCCCCCGAGCAGCTGGGCAGCTGGGGCCACGACGAGCGCGCCGACGTCTTCGCTCTGGCCGTCACCTGCTACGAGCTGCTGACCGGCCTCGATCCGGCCATGGCCCCGCTGCAGTTCGAGCTCGACCGCCTCGACCGTCTCGCGCCGCGCCTGGCCCCGGCCCTGCGCGCGGCCCTCGAGCTCGACCCGGCCCGGCGCTGCCCGTCGGCCGCCGTCCTGCGCTCGCGCCTCGGGGCCCCAGCGCCCGCCGCCCCCCTGCTCCTCGGCGCCGCCGTGGCCGTGGGCGATGCCCGCGACTTGGGCGAGGTGATCCGCCGCACCCCGCGCCTGATCGAACCGGCGGTCGCCAATGGTGCTCTCGAGCGCTGGCTCGCCACCAGCCCCGACCCCACCCTCGGCGCCCTGCGCTACAGCCTGCGCGCCGCCCAGCGGGCCGCCCCCGCCCGCCGCCCGCCCCTCGAGACCCTGCTCACCGCCATGGCCCCCGCCGAGGGCAGCCCCCTGCTGCAGTTCGACCCGCCGCGCCTGCACCTCGGCGAGGTGCCCCTGAAGAGCTGGCGCATCTGGAGCCGCCCCCAGCCCCTCGTGCTGCAAAATACGGCTATGGCGCCCCTGCGCTGGGAGCTGAGCGCCCCCGCCCGCCGCGACGCCGACGTGCGCGTCCTCGTGGCCGGCAAGCCCCAGCGCCAGGCTGCCGGGGTGATCGCCCCGGGCGAACGTCTGCGCCTCGAGCTGGTAGCCATGGCCGCCGCCGGCCCGCGCGCCGGCGATCTCCAGCTGCGCTGCGGTCGCCACGGCTGGGCCATCCCTTGGGAGCTCACGGGCCGCCCCGGCGCTCCCGTCGGCGGCAAGCACGTGGCCCGCCTCGAGGACCTCGACCTGGGACGCCACGACCTCGTGCCGGCCCTCGAGCAGTTGATGGCCCAGGGCGCCCTGGCTCGCTGGCTGCGTGCCACCGGTCGCCGCCCGCTCGCTGCCGAGGTCGACGCCGCCTTCGCTCAAGGTCTTGACGAGCTCGGTCGGCGCCTGCTGGTCGGGCGCATCCTCAACGGGCTGGCCCCCGACCGCTTCCCCGCCCTGCGCCTGCGCGGGCTCGAGTTGGCCGCCCGGCCGATCACCGCGGGCGAGCCCACCTACGCCCTGCTGCAGCTCGACAACCTCGGCGCGTGGCCGTGCCCCCTGGTCTGGCGCAGCCGCACGGCCTGGGCCGGCGTCGCGGCCTCGCCCGCCGCCGTGGGCCCCGGCGAGACCGCCAGCATCTCTGTGCGTCTCCACCCGCCCCGCAGCCTGCGCGGCGCCCAGCCCGTGGCCCTCGAGCTCGACGCCGGCGCCCTGCCCCTATCGATCGTGCTGCCGGTGCAGATCAGCCCCGAGGGCTTCTGGCAGCGCCTGCGACGGCTCTTCGGCTGAGCGGTTTTCCCCTCCCCGCACCACCTGCGCCGGTCTATAATGACCGTGAGAGGAACAAAGGAGGGACACTCGATGCTCGAGGAACAACGCGCCGCGGCGCCGCCGCCCCGCTGGCGCCTCTGGCTGCGCCCGCTGCTGATCGGCCTGGCCGTCGGCGTCGCCAATATCGCCGTCTTCCTGCTGCTGCCGCCCGAGCTGCTCGAGCGCCTGGGCAACTTCGGCTATCTCGGGGCCTTCGTCTCGGCCGCCTTCGCCAACGCGACTGTGCTCGTGCCGGTGCCCTACTACCCGCTGCTGATCAGGCTCGGCCAGGCCTTCGACCCGTGGGGGGTGGTGGTGGCCGCCGCGGCCGGCTCGGTGGTCGGCGAGCTGGTGGCCTACTATGTCGGCCGCTCGGGGCGCCAGGCGGTCGAAGAGACTGCCTTCTACCTCTGGGTGCAGCGCCAGCTGAGCAAGCCCTGGCGGGCGCCCCTGGTGCTGTTCGCCCTCTCGGCGCCGCCCAATCCGCTCTTCGACGTGGCCGGGCTCCTCGCCGGCGCCCTCGGCGTGCCCCTCTGGATCTATATGATCAGCACCTTCCTGGGCCGCCTGGTGCGCATGGCGATCGTGGTCTTC
>CAZKTU010000150.1:0-15591 GCA_964555675.1 uncultured Oscillochloris sp. | reverse complement strand
CTTCCAGACCGCAGTAATATTGTCCGCGAAGACCACCACCAGGTCGCCGGGCTCGGCGGCGCCCAGGGCGTAGCGCACGGCGTCGAGCTCGCCGCCCACCTGCACGATGCCCTCGGCCGGCATGCCCGCCCCAAGGGCCGCCTTCGCGAGAATTGACATAATAGACCCCTCCTCGCGTCCGCGCCGGTCGTCGTCCTCCTTGAGCAGCAGCAGGTCGAACATGGTGCCCGCGATGGCCCCCACCTCGGCGATATCGACGTCGCGGCGGTCGCCCGGCGCGCTGACCACGCCCAGCACGCGCGCGTAGCCGGGGCGCAGGCGCTCGACCAGGTCGCGCATGGCGGCGAAGGCGGCCGGGTTGTGCCCATAGTCGACCAGGACGCGGAAGGGGTGCTCGTCGAAGATATTGAGCCGCCCCGGCGCCTGGTAGAAGCTCGTCGTGAAGGTGCGCAGACCCTGCCTGATGTTTTCGACGCTAACCCCGTGGGCGTAGGCTACCGCCGTGGCCGCCAGGGCGTTGGCCACATTATGCCTGGCCTTGCCCTCGAGGGTCGCCGGGATCAGGTGCGTCCAGAGCAGCGGGATATACTGCTCGGCGTCGTAGATCGCGATCATCTCGCCGCGTACTCCGGGCTGCAGCACCACCGCCGTCCCGCCTTCGGCGATATGCTCCTTGACCAGATCGCTCGCGCTCTCGCCGCCGTGCATGCTGAAGTAGATCAGGCGGCCCTCGGCCCGCTCGGCCATCGCCGCCACCAGCGGATCGTCGGCGTTGAGCACACTGGCCCCGTCCTTGCGCACCACCTCGACCACCAGGGCCTTGATCTCGGCGATCTCTTCGACCGTATTGACCCCACGCTGGCCGAGGTGGTCGTTGCTCACATTCAGCACGCAGCCCACGTCGCAGCGATCGAAGCCCATGCCCTCGCGCAGAATGCCGCCGCGGGCCGTCTCGAGCACCGCCGCCTCGACCGTGGGGTCCTTCAGCACCATGCGCGCCGACCAGGGGCCGGTCATGTCGCCCTTCATATAGAGCTCGCCGTCGATATAGATCCCGTCTGTGGTGGTCAGGCCGACCCGCTGGCCGCCCATTTTGAGCATATGCGCGACCATGCGCGCCGTGGTCGTCTTGCCGTTCGTCCCGGTGATGCTGAGGATGGGGATGCGCGCCGGCTGGCCCTTGGGGAAGAGCATATCAACCACATGGCGGGCCACATTGCGGGGTGTGCCCTCGCTGGGCTGCAAGTGCATGCGAAAGCCCGGCCCGGCGTTGACCTCGACGATCCCGCCGCCGACTTCGCGCAGGGGCTGGCTGATGTCGGGGGTGATGATGTCGATGCCCGCCACGTCCAGGCCGACCACCAGGGCGGCGCGCCGGGCGATCTCGCGGGTCTCATAGTGGATCTCGGCCGTGCGGTCGATCGCCGTGCCGCCGGTCGAGAGGTTGGCCGTCGCGGCCAGGAAGAAGACCTCGCCGGCCGCCAGCACCGTCTCCAAAGTATAGCCCGCCCGCTCGAGCAGCAGCTCGCTCTGGTGGTTGATCTTGATCTTCGTCAGCACCTTCTCGTGGCCGAAGCCGCGCCGCGGGTCGCGATTGACCAGCTCGATCAGCTGGGCGATGCTGTGGCGCCCGTCGCCCACGACATGGGCGGGCACGCGCTCGGCGACGGCAACCACGTCGCCGTTGATCACCAGCACGCGATAGTCCTTGCCGTAGAGGAAGGTCTCGACCAGCACCGACGAGGTATACTCGTTGGCGATGGCGAAGGCCTTGACCACCTCGTCGACGCTGGTCAGGTTGAGGCTGACACCCCGCCCGTGGCTCACATCGAGGGGCTTGACCACCAGCGGGTAGCCCAGGGCCTCGGCGGCGGCGGCGGCCTCTTCGGCCGAGCGGACGCGGCGATGGCGCGGCACTGGCACGCCGACATCGCCGAGCAGTTTGATCGTCAGCTCTTTATCGCTGGCCGTCTCGACCGCGATATTCGAGGTCTTGCCGGTCACCGAGGCCCTGATGCGCTGCTGGTACTTGCCGTAGCCCAGCTGCACCAGGCTCTGGTCGTCGAGCCGGATGGCGGGGATGTCGCGCTTCTTCGCCTCGTTGACAATCGAGGCCGTGGTCGGGCCCAGCACCAGATCCTGGGCGCGGCTGATCAGGTCGTCGCGCTCGGTCACAAAGTCGAAGCCGGCCCGCTCTTCGCCGTGCAGGGCGCTGGGCAGCTCGTCGGGCAACAGCGAGCGCACCAGGCGCAGGGCGAGCTCGCCTGCGTCGATGCCCAGCTGCTCCTCCTGGTAGGAGTAGATCACATAGTAGACGCCGTGGCGGTCTTTGACCGAGCGGGTCTTGCCGTAGGTGACCTCGGTGCCGGCGAGGCACTGCAGCTCGAGGGCGATATGCTCGACGATATGGCCCATCCAGGTGCCCTCGCGCAGGCGCCTGATGAAGCCGCCGGCCTCGCCGTATGAGCAACCATGCTCGTGGAGGGTGGGCAGCAGCTCGACCAGCCTATCGTTGAAGCCCGGGAGCTTGTCGGAGGGGTACTCCTCGAGCTCCTCGAGGTCGAGGGTGATGCGGATGACCGGGCGGTAACCGTAGGGGTTGGGGCCGCGGAACACGCGGGTCTCGAGCACGCGCATGGGGAGCCTCCGGCTCAGGAGGCAGGAGGCAGGAGGCAGGAGGTAAAGCCCCCCTGCCGGCATCGGCGGCCGGCCTCCTGTCTACGGCGACTACTGGTTGGCGGAACCATGGATATTTCTCTAGTATACACGATTGCGCTCGCCCCACTCGTGCTGGGACGCAGTGCCGCCCCTGATATGCCTCGGTGCTACACTGGTGCTCCACACCTCGCCGCGGGCAGCCCTCCCCTGCGACGCACCCTCTTCGCCCTTGCGATCGGAGACCATCATGACAACCACCCCCGCACCGTCCGCTTCGCTCCTCGGGGCGCTGCTTACCGCAGAGGGACTGATTACGGCCGAGCAACTCGAGGCCTGCCTGCTCCTTCAACGCCAGGACTATCCCGAACTCCCCCTGGGCGAGATCATTCTCCGCTGCGGCTACATCGAGCGCGCCGACCTTGACGAGGCCCTCGAGCGCCAGAAAGAGCTGCGCATGTCGCTTATTGCTACCGTCGACGCCCACGGCCCGGTGGAGCCCGACCTGCGCGCCCTTCTCGTGGCCCCGCTGCCGCTCCCTGAGATCGCCGCCACGCTGCAGCGGGCTGGCGCCGAGGTCGCCTACGCCAGCCACGCCGACCCTCGTCAGGCCCAGGTCGACCTGTTGCTCGCCGACCCTGCCGCCCTCGACGATCTGCGGGTCGCCGTACCGCCCGAGGTGCAAGTCGGTCTGCTCCCGCCTGTGGGGGGCGCAGCCGCGCCGGCGGTGCGGGCCCTGCTCGAGCGCTACGTCGCCCAGGCCCGGACGGGCCGCGAGCTGCGGGCCGCGGTCGAGCGCCATAGCCGCACCGGCTTCGAGCTCCAGGTTCTCGCCGTGCTCATGCGCGAGGTGACCCTGGCCGCCAGCGCCCGCGAGGGCCTCGGCAAGCTCATGACGATTATCCGCGACCTCATCCCCGTCGAGGCCGGCACCCTCTTTCGCCTCGACCGCGCCGAGAACAGCCTGATCTTCGAGCTCGTCCTCGGCCCCTACAGCGAAGAGCTCACTCGCCAGCATCTACCTCTCGACCGCGGCATCGCCGGCTGGGTTGCGCGTCATGGCGAGCCCCTGCTCATCCCCGACGTGAGCCAGGACGCCCGCTTCAATCAGTCCTTCGACCGCAAGACCGGTTTCCAGACCCGCTCGGTCCTCTGTGTGCCGCTGGTGGCCCTCGGCCAGACCTGCGGGGTCCTGCAGCTGATCAACAAGCTCGACGGCGAGTTTAGCGAGCACGACTTGTTGATGCTCCGCATCACCGCTGCCGTCGGTGGTCTGCTGCTCATCCTCGACGAGGTTGTGCCGACCGCCTCGCCCGCATGGCTCGGCTCGCTTATCTGAGGCCAACGTGGCGAATCCAACAGAGCTCTACCTGCCCCTGCTCACCCACGCCGATGAGCCCGTCCGCCGCCAGGCCAGTCTTATTCTGCTGAGCACCTATGGCGTCCGCGGTCTCACCTATCTGCGCCGCCTGCTCGATGCGCCCGAGCCCCAGGTCCGTGCCGCAGCCCGTGCGGCCCTCCAGGCCGTCGCCGAGGCCAGCGGCCTCCACGTCGAGCTGCAGCCCTTCCGCGGCGTCTATGTGCGCTGCCTGGGCGAGCTGCAGGTCTTCGTGAACGGCCGCGAGGTCGGCCCTCAGGACTGGTCGCAGGACAGCGGCGGCAGGGCTGGGGCCCGCAAGACCCAGGGCCTCTTCGCCTTCCTTGTACACTGCGGGGGGCGTGGCGCGGGCCGCGCCGAGATTGCCGCCGCCGTCTGGGACAGCCCGGTGGGCGCCAGCAGCCTGTCGCGGGCCCTCGGCGGCGTGCGCCAGCTCCTTGTCAGTCTGGGCTCGCCCGAGCTGGCCGCCCAGGCCCTGAGCGCTGGCGGCGACCGCATCACCCTCAGTCCCGCCGCCTACCACTGCGACGCCGACCAGCTCGAACGCACCTTCGACCTGGCCTGTCAGCGCGAGGAGCGCGAGGGCCTCGGCGCGGCCGCCCCGCTTTATCATCAAGTTCTCTCGCTCTACGACGGCCACTATATGGAGGCCGTGCCGCGCGGCGCCGACTGGGGTCGCGAGCGTCGCGACCGCATCGCGAATGCTTTTTTGCTCGCTGCCGAGCGTCTGGCCGAGCACAGCTTCGAGCAGGGTGGCTACAGGCAGTGCCTCGACCATTGCCGGCGGGCCCTCGTCGTTGATCCGGCCGCCGACGATGTGACCGTCTGGCTCCTGCGCGCCTATGTGCAGCTTGGCCTATGGGTCGACGCCGAGCGGGCATACCAGGCCTACCTCGCTGCCGCCGCCGTAGACCCCCGTGGCGAGCCGGAGGATGCCGTCGTAGAGGCCTACGCCGAGCTTGCCCGCGCCTAGCGCAATTCCAACCTTGGCGCGCGAAGATTCCGCGAAAGTGCTCCTGTACACTCCAGGTATGTGAGACGCCGCGCCCGCTGCGGCGGCGCCTGGAATCGACAGGAGCGCTGTATGAAACCCGCCATCACCAAGCTCGTCCTCACCATGGTGGTCTGGCTGGCCTTGATCGGCCCGACCTGGCCGACCCAGGCCCCCGCCGCCTCCGCCTACCTCGACCCTAGCCTGGCCGGCCAGACTGCTCGCCAGTCGGTCATCGTTACAGCTTCGAGCGCCGCCGCCGCAGCCGTGGCTGTTCAGCGCGCCGGCGGTCTCGTCACCAGCGAGCTCTGGCTGATCGACGCCGTCGCCGCCGACCTGCCGGCCGCGGCCGTGACTCGGCTCGCTGCCGACCCGAGCGTGCGCTCGGTCGTCGCCAACTACGGCGTCCGCTCATCGGACTGGGACGGCTGGGTCACCGACCTGCCGCTGCCCGCCACCTGGGACGGCCGCCCCGACGTGCAGCCGACCGGCGATCCGAGCGTGTGGAAGGTGGTCAACCCGGTGCCGATCGACATTGGCGCCGACGTGCTGCACCGCACCACGCTGCGCAAGGGCGAGACAATCCGCGGCCAGGGCGTGACTGTGGCTGTGCTCGACTCGGGTATCTACTTCGATGCCGCCGTGCGCTCAGAGCTAGGCAATGTCGTCACCAGGCAGTTTGTCGGCCAGGCCGACTTTGTAGACGCTACCTGCCGCACCGTCACCAACGAGCGGGGCAAGCAGCGCCTCGTCGGCAACCAGCGCGAGGACTTCTGCTGGCTCGGGCACGCCGATACCTCAGACGGCTACGGTCACGGCACCGCCGTCGCGAGCATCATCTGGAACAACTTCACCGACGCCAACACCGGCGTGACCCTCGGCGTCGCCCCCGGCGCCTCGGTGCTCAGCGTGCGTGTACTCGACGACAACGGCGTCGGCAGCTACGAGACCGTGATCAAGGGCCTGCAGTTCATCGTCAAGCAGCAGCGCCGCTATGGCGTGAAGGTCCTCAACCTCTCGATCAGCGCCCAGCCTAGCGTGCCCTACTTCGTCGACCCCCTCAGCCGCGCCGTTGGGGTGGCCTGGATGAAGGGCATCACGGTTGTCGTCGCCGCCGGTAACGACGGCCCCACCCCCGGCACAGTGACCGTCCCCGGCAACAATCCCTACGTCCTCACCGTGGGCGCCCTGGACGAGGCCCGCACCCCCGGCTACTGGACTGACGACAGCATCCCGGCCTGGTCGGCCAGCGGTCCCACGGGAGACGGGTTTGTGAAGCCCGACCTGGTGGCGCCCGGCGTGAATATCATCACCTTCATGCACAAAGACCCGCTCGACCCGGCCCGCTCGCAGCGCATCGTGCAGCTGCACCCCGACAATGCGTCGACCAGCAGCCTCTTCCGGATGAACGGCACCAGCATGGCCGCCGCCGTGGCCTCGGGCGTGGCCGCCCTGGTCATTCAGGCCAACCCGAAGCTCGAGCCCGACCAGGTCAAGTATCGCCTGATGGCCTCGGCCCGCCCGGCAGCCACCGGCGCCCCCGCCGAGCTGGTCTACTCGGTCTTCCAGCAGGGTATGGGGCGCATCTGGGCCCCCGACGCCGCCCTCGGCACCTTCGACCCGCGCGCCAGCGGCAACCCCGGCATGGACCTGCGCGCCGACCTGCTCCACGGCTATGAGACTGAGCGTGACCTGGCCTTCCACTATCAGGGCCCCGTAAAGAGCGCGCCCAGCGAGGACGGCGCCGCCCAGCTCTACTACCTGAGCTTTGCCGACGGGCGCCTACTGGGCCTTGGCGCCTGGTCGGGCGAGACCGGCTGGCTGACCACCGACGTGCTGGCCAGCAAGCGCCTGGTCTGGGTCACCGGCGGCGCGCCCGTCGAGCAGACCAATGTGGTCTGGGTTGGCGGCACGCTCCCTGACCCGACTGCGGTCGAGGCGAGCAAGCGCCTGGTCTGGGTCACGAGCTACCCAATCTGGACAGACGCGGCGGCCTGGACTGAGACAGGCCTGCTCTGGCAGGGGGCCGCCTCGGTCGAGACGAGCAAGCGCCTGGTCTGGGTGACCAACTCCGACATCTGGGCAGGCGGTCTGCTCTGGACAGACGCGGCGGTCGAGGCGAGCAAGCGCCTGGTCTGGGTGACCAGCCAGGACATGGCGGCGGCGGCCGTGCGCAGCACCAGCTGGGTCGAGGAGCCGTAGGCCGCATATAACGACCACAGGGTAGATAGAGCGAAGGGCGGTTCGGCTTGGCCGGACCGCCCTTCGGTGCATCTGCGGGCTGGTTTGCGGGAGGGCTCGAGGTGGCGAGCGACTAGAGCTCGGCGAGGGCGGCGCGAGCGGAAGCAAGATCGTGGGCGGCGCCGAGAGTGGCGAGGATGGCGATCGCCTCTTCCAGCGCCGCACGTCGCTCGGGCTTGCCAGAGCGGATGCGCCCCAGGGTAAGCAGGCTGAGGCCGAGTTGGTAGGCATCGCCACGGGCGCGGCAGCTAGCCTCGGCCTCGACCGCCAGAGCCTCGGCGGCCTCGTGTTCGCCCTGCCAGGCCTTGATTGTCGCCAGGGCCCGCAGGGCCTCGCTCTCCTGCTCGGCGAGCTCGGCCTCGCGCGCGATCGCCAGGGCCTCTCCTGCGAGAGCCGCGCCGCCCGCCAGGTCGCCCTGCTGGGCGCGCACCATTGCCAGGAGCCAGCGGACCTGGGCGATCTCGTCGTCGCTGACACCCTCCTGGTGTCCTGAGATCTCCTCCAGCAGGGTTGCAGCGCGGCCGATCTCACCGCCGAGCAGAGACAGGTGAGCCAGGCCGATGCTCGCCCGCACGATCCCGAGCTGCTCGCCGAGGCGGGCGCTCATTGCGCGGCTGCCCTCCAGGGCCATCGCGGCCTCGCCGTGGTTGCCGAGGGCCAGCTGCACCAGCCCCAGGTTGGCCAGGGTGAGGGCCTGATCGGGCATATAGCCGATCGCCTCGCGCAGGCGGAGTGCGGCTTCGAGGCTGTCGAGGGCCGCAGGCCAGCGCCCGCTCGCGTAGTGCAGACTGCCCAGGTTGTCATAAGCTGCGGCCGTGCCTGGCGTGTAGCCGAGGCGCGTATAGATCGCCAGGCTGCGCTCGACGTAGGTTACCGCCTCGTCGAGGCGCTCCTGGGCATAGAGCACGCCGCCCAGGATGCGGTACAGGCTGGCGAGGGCGATCGGGTCGCCGGTTCCATCGTCGTCGCGGGCGGCCTCCTGCACAATCGCCAGGGCCTCGGCCAGGCTGCCCTGGCGCAGGCGCACCGAGGCGAGCCTGTAGAGCAGCACGAGCCGGGCGGCGGGCGCTGCGCCTCGCTCGTCGAGCAGGGCGAGCCCGGCCTGGGCGTGCTCGGCAGCGCGCTCGAGCTGGCCTTCGCGCATGCGCACGTCGGCCAACTCGCCTAGGATGCGCACGCCCAACTCGCGGCGGGCGTCCCGCTCGAGCAGGCTGGCCTGGAGGCGCTCGGCGGCCTCTTCGAGGGCGTCACCGGCCTCGCCGATCTCGCCCCCCGACTTCAAGCAGCGCGCCAGCCCGAGCCGGGCCTCGAGGGCCTCTGCGCCGCGACCCTTGGGGTGGGTCGCCATGAGCGCGATCGCCTCCTGGTACTGCTCGGCCGCCAGAGCGCCGGCGAAGCGCCGCTCGGCAGCCGCCGCGGCCGCGAGGAGGTAAGGGATCGCCAGCTCGGGGGTGGCGCTGGCGGCATACTGGCGAGCCAGGGCGGCGGTGCGCTCCTCATCGCTCCAGCAGCACTCGGCCACAATCGCCTCGGCGGCCAGGGTATGCAACTGCAGGCGGTCGCGGCGCAGGATGGTCTCGTAGATCGCATCCTGGACCAGGACGTGCTGAAAGGCGTAGCCGCTCTCATCGTCTCCGGCGTAGCCGAGAAAGCCGCGGCCTCCCAGGTCGTCGAGCCGAATCTGCGTCTGCTCGGGGTCGCCGCCATCGAGCCTTACGAGCAGACCCCTGGGCGCCGCGCGGCCGACAACGGCGAGGCGTTGGAGCAGCGCCCGTAAATCGGGCCGTAGCCGGTCGAAGCGGGCCAGGATCAGGTCGCGCAGACCGCCAGGGACGCCGGCGAGCAGGTCGGCGGCGTGGGGCGTGGCCGACCAGACCCCGTCGCTCAGGGCCAGGCCGCCCTGCTCGATCAGCATCCGGATCAGCTCCTCGATATAGAGGGGGTTGCCGGCGGCTCGCTCGAGAATGCGCCGGGCCAGCGCGAGGGTCGCAGGGGCGGGCTGACGCAGCAAGGCCTCGACCATGGCCTGGCCGTCGACGAGGCTGAGGGGGCTGAGGCTGAGTTTCAGGGGCGGGGCCGCGCCCTCGCGCTCGGACACGAGGTCGTCCTCTTGCGCGCGCGAGACCAGCACGTAGACAATCGGGATGTCCGCCGTCGTGGCGATGAGGTAGCGCAGCACCTCGCGCGAGGGGCTGTCGGCCCAGTGGAGGTCGTCGCAGAAGATGGCGAGGGGGGCGACGGCGGCCGCGGCCAGGGCAACCTGCCTGATGGCGGCCCCGACCTGCCGCTGGAGCATGGCCGGGTCGAGGGCCAGGAGCCCCTGCTCGGCCGCCGGGTCGAGCGCGAGACCCATGGCGTAGCGCAGGTAGGGCATCAGCTCGGGGGCGAGGCCGCGCTCGAGGCCGAATGCATCAAGGGCGGCGCCGACCTCATCGGTGCGGGCCGGCGCGCCGACGAGGGCGCGCAAGAGCTCGCCGGCGAGGTAGAGCGGGCTGTGGATTGTGTGCGAGAGGCTGGCGCAGGCACATGAGCGCATGGGCAGCGCCGAGACGAGGCGACGTAGCTCGGTCACCAGGCGGCTCTTGCCGATCCCGGCGTCGCCGGAGACGAGCCCGACGCGGCCGCGCCCCTCGTCCAGGGCTGCGTGCACGAGGGCGACCAGGTTGGCCAGGTCGCTGTCGCGGCCGACCATGGGGGCGGCCAGGCCGGCGATGCCGCGCAGCGAACCGGTCTGGGCCGCCAGGCCGAGGGGCCTGTAGGTCTGGAGCGGCTCGGCGACACCCTTGACCTCGAGGGGCGGCTGGGCCTCGTAGGCGAAGAGGGGCGCCGTGCGGCTGTAGGTCGCCGCGCTCACCAGGGTCGTGCCGGGCGCGGCCGCCTTCTCGAGGCGCGAGGCGAGATTGACCGCATCGCCGAGGACGGTGTACTCGCCGTGGCGGTCGCCGCCGAGGGTGCCGGCCACCATGGGGCCGGTGTTGATCCCGATACGCACCTGGAAGCTGAAGCCGCGCTCGTCGGCCAGGCGCGCCCGCAGCGGGGCGAGGATCTGCTGCATCTCGAGGGCGGCGCAGACGGCGCGCTCGGGGTCGTTCTCGTGGGCGGTGGGCACGCCGAAGATAGCCATGAGCCCGTCGCCGGTGAACTTGTCGATCCGCCCGTCGTAGCGGTCGACCACGGCGGCGAGGAGCCGCATCGACTCGTCCATCCAGGTGAAGACCTGCTCGCTGTCCATGGTTCGCGAGGCGGCGGTGAAGTTGGTGACGTCGAGGAAGAGGACCGTGGCCTCGCGCTGGGCGTACCCGCTCTCGTTGGCTGCGGCGGCTGCGAGGAGCACGCCGCAATAGCCGCAATAGCGGTGCTCCTCCGGTACGAGGCGCTCACATGAGGGGCAGTTGCGCATCTAGGCCCACCAACCCGGTCGTCGCGCGAACCCCGCCGGGTGGGGTCGGGCGCAGCGACGCCAATGTATAGCCTAGTATACAATCGCGCTATGACCGTACCAGCGTTCGGCGGCCGGCGCTGGCCCGAGGGCGACGAGGAGGGCCTGGCCCTCCTCGCGTTGTGGAGCCCACAGGGGCAAGGGTCAGCGGGCGGGCGCGCAGGCGGGCGGCGCGGTCAGCCAGGGCGCGAAGATGATGTTGTTGCCCACCGAGTCGCCGCGGCCGAGGGGGTTGACGTTCGGCTCGTAGGGGCCTGTGTCCTCGCCCCACCAGTTGTTGCGCATGTCGAGCAGCACTTCGCTGGTCGAGCCGCGGCCGAGGCCGAACCTGAGGTAGACCGGGATGATCGGCGGGAGGTGCTCGTCGATAAAGTTGTTCTCGACCCGCAACTCAAGGGGCGGGACGCCATTGGGCTTGACCTGGGGCGTCTGGGTGCGTATGCCGAAGCCCAGGCCGTCGCCGACCAAGCTGTTGCAGAGCACGGTGCCCCTGAGGGGGCCGTTGGTAGCCAGCTGAAGGTTGGGCGTGCCGCCGCGGATCAGGTTGCCCTCGAGGTCGAGGTTGAGGGTCTCGAAGGTGCTGCTGTTGCTGACGCGCACCTGGGGCGTGCCGTCGCTCAGCCGATTGCCGCCGAAGCGGTTGCTGCGCATGGTCACGAAGTTGCCGCGCCCGTAGCTGGCCTCGAGGGCCGGGCCGAAGGGCATATCGTTGCCGGCCACCTCGCTGTCGCGCATCTCGAGCTTGGTGTCGGTGGCCAGGATGGCCCCGCCGTTGTCGTTGAAGCGGCTGGAGCGGATGATCAGCTCGCTCCTATCGACGGCCATGACCGTGCCGCCGGCGCCGCCGCCGCGCACCTCGCTATTCTCGAGGACCACGAAGCTGCCGGGACGGCCGAAGATGCCGCTCCAGCGGGCGCCCGAGGCCCCGACGAAGCGGACGGGCTGCCCGGGCAGGCCGAGGGCGAGCAGACGGCCGGCGTCGACGTAGATCGACACGCCAGGGTCGAGGCGCACTTCGACGCCCGGCTCGATCAGCAGCTCGGCGCCGGGGGCGATCTGCACGTCGCGGCGCAGGATAATTGGGCTCTGCCCGAGAGACCAGCGCACGTTGCCGCGCAGGACATCGGCGGGGGGCGGGGGCGGCGGGCCCTCGGTGGGCACGGGCACGTCCTCGACGGGGGCCGAGGTCGGCTCGAGGCTCAGGTCCTGGGTCGGATCGGGGGGCGGCGGGGGCGGGGTCGTCGGCTGGGGCGCCGCGGTGGGTTGGGCCACGGTTGGCTGGGCCGCGATCGGCGGCGAGGTGGGCGCCGGGGAGGGGATCGCCGGCGGGGGCGGGGTCGTGGGCACGATCACGGTCGGGTTGAGGGTCGGCAGCGGCGGCGGCGTGCCCTCGCCGACAGGGCCGGGGTAGGCCCCCGCCGTCGTCGGGCTGGCTACCGCGGGGCTGGGCGAGGCCTGGAGGCCCCCGGCGACGCCCTGGGTGGTGGGCGACTGCTCGAGGCTGGGGTCGCCCGTGGGGATGGTGCCCGGGCCGGCCGCCGTCGGGCTCCCGCCGACCCCGGGGAGGGGCAGGCCTGGGGCGGTCGGCACGATACCTGCGCTGCCGCTGGGGGCGGTCTCGCTGCCGCCGATGGGGTATGGGCTCAGGACGGGCTGCTCGCCGGGGGCGGGGCTCGCCGGCGGAGGCGCAGAGGGATTGGGGTAGGGCTCGCCGTCGACGACGCTCGCGGGGGTGGGTGAGCCAGGCTCAGGGTAGGCCCCGGCGTCGGCCGTAGCCTGCGCCACCTCGGTGGCATCAGACGGCGCTTCGTTGGGGCCTGAATTCGGGGTGAACAGGAAGGTCAGGGCGACGGCGAGGATAAGAAAGGTGAGGGCGCCCAGGAGGAGCAGAGTATCGCGGCTAATCCGGCCTCCTGGGGCGCGCTCGGGCTGCTGATCATCCTGGGTCACGCTGCAGTCCTCCGGCGACGCGGGCGGCAATTCGCAGGCAGTGTACCACACGCCCCGGCGGGGTGGCAACAGCCTTGCGGCCACCACGGCCGCGTCACGCCACCGACCCGCCGCGGCGTGACGCTTGTCCTAACGTATGAGCGAGCCGGTTTTGTCCAAGGAGCGTGGCCTGGGCTCAGTTGATCGTCTCGACGCTGCGGGTGACCAGGTAGATCACGCGCTCGCCGATATTGGTGGCCCGGTCGGCCGAACGCTCGAGGGCGTGGACGATGTCGAGCATGTCGACCGCCGCATCGAAGAGGGCGGGGTCGGTGCGGGCGGCGGCGATGATCTCTTCGCGCAGGCGATCCTCGAGCTCGTCGACGCGATCATCGCTGGCGGTGAGGCCGTGGGCGAGGTCGGCGTCCTGGAGCAGGAAGGCCTGGAGGCTGGTATTGACCATCTGGACGGCCATGCGGGCCATATCGTGGATCTGCGGGGGGGGCGGCAGCAGGGCCGGGCGGCGGGTGGTCTGGCGCACGCGCTTGGCGATGCTGTTGGCGTAGTCGCCGATGCGCTCGAGCTCGCCGGCGATGGCCGTGACCACGGTACAGAGGCGCAGATCACTCGCGACGACGGGCTGCTGGGTGGCCAGCAGGTAGATGGTGCGCTCCTCGAGGTCGCGCCAGACCTTGTCGATCTGGGCATCGTCGCTGATCACCTGGGCGGCGGCATCGGTATCCCAGGTCTCCAGGGCCGTGGTCGCGCGAATCAGAGCCTGCTCGACCATGCTGCCCATGCGCAGCAGGTCGTCGCGCAGACCCCCAATCTGACTGGCGTAGCGCTCCCGTAGTAGGGCCATATCCCTCTCCTCTCCGCGTAGCGATATGGCCGGGGGAGTCTCTCAGCTCCCCCGGCTCAGCGCAAGCATACCACATGTCGTGTGAGGATGAGCGTTCTAGGCGCGCCGGAAGCCGAACTCGGGCCCGCTCGCGTCGACCACGATCGTATCGCCGGCGTGGAACTGGCCCTCGAGCAAGGCTTTGGCGAGGGGGTTCTGGATGCGCTGCTGGATCACCCGCTTCAGGGGGCGCGCGCCGTAGACCGGGTCGTAGCCCTCGGCGGCGAGCCTGGCCCGCGCGGCCTCGCTCAGCTCGAGGTTGAGCTTGCGCTCCGCGAGGAGCTTGCGCAGCCGGGCCAGCTGGATCTCGACGATCTGGCCGATCTGGGCGCGGCTCAGGGGCTGGAAGACGATCACCTCGTCGATGCGGTTGAGGAACTCGGGCCTGAGGGCGCCGCGCAGCTCCTCGAGCACCGCCGCGTTGATCTCCTCCTGAGCATCGCCGTCCTGAGTCATCTCCTGGATCATCGACGAGCCGATGTTGCTTGTCATAATGACGACGGTGTTCTTGAAGTTGATCATGCGGCCCTGGCCGTCGGTGAGGCGCCCGTCGTCGAGCACTTGCAGCAGCACATTGAAGACGTCGGGGTGGGCCTTCTCGACCTCGTCGAAGAGCACCACACTATAGGGCTTGCGGCGCACAGCCTCGGTGAGCTGGCCGCCCTCGTCGTAGCCGATGTAGCCGGGGGGCGCCCCGATCAGGCGGGCGACCGTATGCTTCTCCATGTACTCGGACATGTCGATGCGGATCATGGCCTGCTCGTCGTCGAAGAGAAACTCGGCCAGGGCCCGGGCGAGCTCGGTCTTGCCGACCCCGGTGGGGCCGAGGAAGAGGAACGAGCCGAGGGGCCGGTTGGGGTCCTGGAGCCCGGCGCGGGCGCGGCGCACCGCGTTGGCGACGGCGGCGACGGCCTCCTCCTGGCCGACGACGCGCAGATGCAGGCGCTGCTCCATCTTGAGCAGCTTCTCGACCTCGCCCTCGAGCAGCTTGGTGACGGGTACGCCCGTCCAGCGGGCGATAATCTCGGCGATATCCTGCTCGCGGACCTCCTGGCGGAGCAGGCCGGCCCCGCCCTCGTCGAGCCTGGTCTCGGCCTCGCCAAGCTGGCGCTCGAGGCTGGCCAGGGTGCCGTACTGCAGCTCGGCGGCCTTGTTGTAGTCGTATTGGCGCTGGGCCTGCTCGATCGCGGCGCGAGTCTGCTCGATCTGCTCCTTGAGGCCCTGGACGCGCTCGAGCTCCTTGCGCTCGTTCTGGAGCTGAGCCTCAACGGCGCTGCGCTGCTCGCGCAGATTGGCGAGATCCTGCTCGAGGCGCCCCAGACGGTCTTTGCTGGCCCGGTCGGTCTCCTTCTTGAGGGCCTCGCGCTCGATCTCGAGCTGCATCATGCGCCGCTTGAGGTCGTCGAGCTCGCGCGGGTCGGAGGTGATCTCCATGCGCAGGCGGGCGGCGGCCTCGTCGACCAGGTCGATAGCCTTGTCGGGCAGGAAGCGGTCGCTGATATAGCGGTCGGAGAGCACGGCGGCGGCCACCAGGGCGGCATCGGTGATGCGCACGCCGTGGTGGGTCTCGTAGCGCTCCTTGAGACCGCGCAGGATCGAGATGCTATCCTCGACGCTGGGCTGCTCGACGATCACCGGCTGGAAGCGGCGCTCGAGGGCGGCGTCCTTCTCGATATGCTTGCGGTACTCGTCGAGGGTGGTGGCGCCGACCAGGTGCAACTCGCCGCGAGCCAGCATGGGCTTGAGCATATTGCCGGCGTCCATCGAGCCCTCGGCGGCGCCTGCGCCGACCATGGTGTGGAGCTCGTCGATGAAGAGGATAATATCCTCGCGGTCTTGGATCTCCTTGAGGACCGCCTTGAGGCGCTCCTCGAACTCGCCGCGATACTTGGCGCCGGCGATCAGGGCGCCGAGGTCGAGGGCGAAGACCTTCTTCTCCTTGAGGGCCTCGGGGACGTCGCCGCGCACGATGCGCTGGGCCAGGCCCTCGACGATGGCGGTTTTGCCGACGCCGGGCTCGCCGATCAGCACGGGGTTGTTCTTGGTGCGCCGGCTGA